>CADDZO010000001.1 GCA_902812395.1 bacterium
CCCCCAGAGCGGCACAGGCGAGCAGCGCCGGCCACAGGGGGTCGAGTGGCCAGCGCCGGACCGCCAGCTCCAGGACCACCGCCCCCAGGCCGGCCGCGGCCAGGCCCCGCGCCGCCCAGACCACTCCTCGCTCCCGGAGCAACCGGCCCCGGACCGCCCCCACCAGCCCGAGGATCTCGTTCACGGCGCCTCCCCGCCCGGAGACGGTTCGGCCTCCGGCTCTGACGTCGGCCGCACCACCGGCCGCCAGCCCTGGATCAACTGGACCGCGCCGAAGAGCGCCAGCGCCGTGATGACGATCTGCAGCAGCACCGTCGCCACCCAGGGCTCGACCAGGGGGCCGATCTGAGCCGGACTGCCGCCGGCCAGGAACAGCAGCTGGAAGAGCCGACCCAGATGCATGGGCGCCCCGTTGGGCTGCTCGAGCAGCTGGTACATGGCGTAGAAGGGGTTCACGAAGAGCAAGGGGTGGACGTCGTTGCCACCGGTTCCGCCGCTGCGAAGGTTGATCGCGATTGAGAGCAGCTCGCCGATGATGAGGGTTCCGACCATGGCGAAGAACGCGATCCCGTAGGCGACCACCGTCGAGGTCAACGTCCTGCCGAACACCGCGCTGATGAACAGGGAGGTGGCGCCCAGGCTGATGGCGGTGGTCACGGTCAGCAGCTGGGTGGCCAGGAACTGGCCGAAGTCGATGCCGCCGAACAGGAAGACGGCGGCGAACAGCGGCAGGGCGGCCAGGATCAGGAGCAGCATGAACGCCACCGAGGCGACCAGCTTGCCCCAGACGATCCCGGCCGGCGAGACCCGGCTCACCAGCAGCATGTCGAAGGTGCGCCGCTCCCGCTCACCGGTGATGGCGCCGGCCGCCAGCGCCGGGGCGAAGAGGCTGACCAGCGAGAGCTGGATCAGGGCCAGGGCGGCGAAGACGATGCCGCCGACCTGGGCCGACCCGGCCTGGCGGTCCCCCAGGGTGGCGAGCACGAAGATCGTGTAGCTGAAGAGCCCGAGCAGGCCCAGATAGAGCGTGATGACGAACGGTGCCCGCCAGGTGCGCATCCGCGAGATCCCGTCCTTCAGGATCAGGGGGTTGGTGAAGGCCCGGACCAGGCGGTCGACCCAAGTCATCTCTGCTCCGGCACCGCGGTCAGGCGCAGGAATGCCTCGGAGAGATCGCCGGTGATCGGTGCGAAGGAGCGGACCGCCACCCCGGCCGAGATCAGCTCGGCCAGCAGCTCCTGGTCGGGGAAGCCCTCCTCCACCGCCACCTCCAGGGCGCCCTCGACGACCTCGACCGCGATCACGCCCTTGCGGTCGGCGATACGGTCGCGGGCCGACAACAGCTTCACCTCGTCGTCGTCGACCAGCTCGACCCGGAGACGGCGACCAGTCAGCACCCGATTGCGGACGTCCTCCACCGGCCCTACCTCGACCATCCGCCCCCGGTCGATGAAGCCGACCCAGGTGCACAGCTCCTCCAGCTCGGGCAGGATGTGGCTGGAGACCAGGATCGTCTTCCCCATCCGGCGTAGCTCCTTGATCAGCTCCCGCATCTCGTAGCGGGCGCGGGGGTCGAGTCCAGAGGCGGGCTCGTCCAGCAGCAGGACCTGAGGATCGTGGACCAGCGTCCTGGCCAGGCAGAGCCGCTGCTTCATGCCCCGTGAGAGGGTGTCGACCTGGGCCTCTGACCGATCGGCCAGGTCGACCAGATCGAGCAGCTCCCGGGCCACCCGGGCCCGCCGGTGCCGGGGAACGTCATGGCAAGCGGCGTAGAACTCCAGGTACTCCTGCGCGGTGAGGCGATCGTAGACGCCGAAGAAATCGGGCATGTATCCGATCAGGCGGCGCACCCCCTGGGGGTCATCGGCCACCGAGATCTCGCCGATCGAGGCGCTGCCGGCATCGGCCGTGACCAGCGTGGCCAGGATCCGGATGGTGGTGGTCTTGCCCGCGCCATTGGGTCCGATGAACCCGAAGATCTCCCCTCTGGGCACCTCGAAGTCGACCGACTCCAACGCCACCTGGCGTCCATAGCGCTTGCGGAGGCCTCTGACCTCGATCACCCGCCGCCTCCGGCCTGCACCAGGGTCAGGTTGGCCTGGCCGATCAGGTTCTCCTGGACCCGGACCCGAACTACCCCGCCCTGGACCTCGCCCGGCCTCAGCGGCGCCGACGCCTGTCCCTGGAAGGCGAGCTGCTGCTGGGGCAGCGAGCGCCAGGTGCGGGTCTGCCAGTCGTACACCTGGACGGCCTCCACGGTTGGTTGGCTCGAGTTCAGGAAGCTGTAGCCCAAGGACGGCCGACCGGGCAGCCCGGGCGGGATCTGGAGATCGTAGACGTCCTCCTGGGTGGTGTCCGGGTTGAGGTAGGTCGAGACCAGCCGCGGGCGCGGCGCAGCCGCGGACAGGGCATCTGTCGATTCCAGCGTCACCGGCTCCACCACCGCCGCCAGCGAGGCCTGGTCCGCGTGTGCCCCCTCGACCCGGAAGCCGACCTCCGGCGTGAGCCCGACCAGGGCCAGCTCCCCGGTCCGGCCGGTGGCGTCCTGGCTGGCCGCCAGCTGGACGATGCTGTCTCGCACCGGCACTGGCACCTCGCGCACCGGGCGCGGGATGTTGGCACCGTCGGGCAGACGGGCGTCACCCTGGGCGAAGGGAGCGTCCACGCTCACGGTGGCGCCGGGTCGCAGGTCTGCCGCCACCACCGCAGCCGTCCCCGAGCCGTTCACCACCACCAGGTCGCTCAGTGCAAGCGAGGTGTGGTTGACCACGGTTCCGAGCAGGTGTCCGTCCCTGACCTCAAGCCGGGCTTCGAGGGGCATGGTCTCCGGCCCACCTCCAAAGACGTCGTTGACCGAGAGCGTCTGGAAGCTGCGCATGCTCCAGACCGGGACGTTGCTCAGGGTCAGCTGGGGTTGGGGAGCCTCCGTGATCACCGCCCCGCCGGAGTCGGCCAGGCTGTCCAAGGCCACTGCGGTCGAGACCAGGGTGTTCGGCTCCAGGCCGAGCTGGATATCGCCCTTGCGCGGGGCGTACACCCCAACGAAGCCGTAGGACATCTCCGCCCCGCCCGGGGCCAGCCCGTCCACCTGGACCCCGGTCACGACGTAGTCGGAGCCACGCGATCCGAAGCCGACCGCGTAGGCGGCGGCGGTGAAGGCGATGGCCAGCGCAGGCACGCTGGCCCACAGCCAGACCCGCCGCCGCATCGCCTTCCAGAAAAGGTAGTTGACCACTCCGGCCAGGAGCACGTACGCGACCAGCAGCCCGCCCAACAGCCCCACCGGGGGCGTGGCGGCCGCGGGTGCGCTCTGGAGTATCCCATCCAGCTGGTCGGTTCCGTTGGCGAAGCCGGGCGCCCAGCTGCCCGGCGCGGCGGCGGTGCTGCTGTTGCCGAAGGCGGAGATGATGCCGAATGCCCCCGAGAGCGAGGTCCGGCTGGGGCCTTCCACCCCGGAGAGCGCGCGCTCGATCGCCTGCGACCAGCCGACCGCTGCCAGGGTCACCTGGTCGTCGAAGGGAGGTGAGAACGGGTCGAAGGCCAGCTCCACGATGTCGCCGGCGCCGTAGGTCCGCTCGACCACCAGCGGTAGCCCCTCGGGGGAGACCAGGGCGGCATGGGCTGAGCCCTCCAGCGGCCCGGTCACCACCTGGGTGGTGGCGCTGGTGGTCTGGTCGGCAAGGTCGGCCAGTGGACCCAGCGAGGCGACCGCGGTCCCGCTGGGCAACATCGGCAGCAGCTGTTGGGGGAGCGGAAGCAGGGTGCGCCGCCAGGAGGGGCCACCGACCTCGATCAGGCTCCCGCCCAGGCCAACGAAATCCTGCAGGGCCCGCAGCTGCGCCTGGCTCAGAGCGGCGCTGTCGAAGTCGTCGACGATGACCCCGGAGAGACCGCTCAAATAGAGGGCGTTGGTGGGAAAGGCCTGAGGAGATGCAAAGCGCGCCAGGGAGGCGTCCACCCGGGTCATGGACTGAAGCGGGGCCTCGATCCGCTGCGCCGCCTGAGGGAGGTCGCTGAGCACGCCCAGGGCCGAGGTGCCCCGGGAGCCAGGCGCCACCTGGGCGCTGGCCAGGACCCGACCCGAGGCATCCAGGATTTCTGCCCCGTACCCGCCGGACGAGTCGATCACGTACATGGTGACCGACCGCTGGCTCTGTCGCCCGACTGTGATCGGCTCCCGGTAGACCGGGTAGCTGGTGTAGGCGTCATTGGCGTCCTGATGTGGAACCAGCTCGATCTCTCCCGTGAAGGTGGAGGAACCGACGTTGCGCACGGTGACCACATACGGGGTCCAGGTGCCCTGGGTGCTGGCCAGGCCCCAGCGCTGGCTGACCGAGAGCATCAGCTGAGGGCGGGAGGAGGCCGCCGCCGGGGCCGGCAGGCCAAGCAGGACCCCCACCGCCGCTGCCGCCACCAGCCATCTGAGCGCTCGGGACCGCCCGGCGCTCCCCGGGGCGTGCGACATCATGCTCCTTCCACGCAACGACACCAGCGGCCGACGGTAACGCGTAGCCTACCAGCCACTCCCGCCGCCGCCAGGCCGGCAGCATCCATCGCCGGACACCCGGGAACTGCTCCGGTAGGCCACGCTGGTGGGAGTCGTAGGCGAGGTGACCGCCACCGACTCGGACTCAGGCGGCGGGCTGGATCCGGGTCGAGCCGCTGGCAGCACGCGTGCCCTCTCCCGCTTCGTCACTCTTGTAGGTCACCTCTACGCAGTTTGCGAGTCAGTACGCCAGGGTAAGCCCACGACTTACAGCCAGCGCTACCGCCCGCCCTCGAAACGCGAGTCCCACGAAGCAGATCTTCTCGCACGCGATCAGCTGGCGCAGTGTCTGCGGTCACGGGGTACCCATCTCCCGTTCGGGGATGGCCGAAGTCCAGACAGCGCCGGACTCGGCTTGCGCTTGCCCCTGCTCCATCTTGAGCCCAGCGCTCCCAGGCGACCGCGCCAAGCGACCTCGAAGCTCGCCCCACCAGCAGCCTCTCCGGTTGCAGACCCGGCCCTCCGGCCGGTGTCCCGAGTTGGCTTCAGATCTCTCCGCTCACCACCCGGCCGACGTCGGTCAGGATCTCCGCCCGGCCGCGGACCTTCATCGCCGCGGTCAGCTCGGTGAACTGGGCGACCAGCACTTCTCCCCGATCCAGCCGCTCGGAGTGGTGGGAACGCGTCTCCCGTCCCCGGGTCAGCCCCATCAGCGTGACCCCGTCCTCCAGGGCCTTGACCACGATGTACCGTCCGAGCGGTCCATCAGCGCCGGGATGTGCCATTTCCATTGCGTCCCCTGCCGTTGCCATTGCCCTCGGTCTGACCCCGCGGGCGGACCGTCTCCAACCGGGTCACCTCGCGCCGGAAGTGAGCGTCGAGCTCCCGCTTCAACCCCTCGTCGGCCGCGACCCGAAAGCGCTCGCCGACCTGGACCACGACCTCGTTGTCCTGAACACGGAAGTGGAGCAGGACGTCGGAGTCGCCCTGGTGGCGGGTCAGGATGGCGGCCAGCTCGTCGATCACGGCCGGCTCTTCGGAGAGGACCTCGACGTGGACCAGGCGCGCCCGCTCCACCGGAGCGCAGTCCGGGTCGTCCCAGGCCCACGCCGCCTCGGCGATCACCACCGCCGCCTCCAGCTCCTCCTCGGCCGGGGGCTCCTCCTCCGGCTCGGGGACAGCAGTCGTCCTGGAGGGGCCCCCTCCCCGGGCGGCGTCGACGGTGCCCTGCACGACCAGGATCCGATCGGGCTCGAACAGCTGCCGGTACTGCTCGTAGACACGGGGGAAGAGGGTCAGCTCAACCGTGCCGGTCAGGTCTTCCAGTTCGGCGTAGGCCATGATCTGGCCGCGCCTGGTGACCACCCGCCGAAAGCTGCGGACCAGCCCTCCTACCCGCACCTCTCGGCCGGCCAGGTCAGCCCGCACCTCGCTGGCCTGGGTGTCGACCAGCTTCTGCAGCTGGGCCTCGATCCGGTTCAGGGGATGGTCGGAGAGGTAGAGGCCGAGCAGCTCCTTCTCTTGGGCCAGCCGCTCCTCGGGGGGCATGGCCTCCACCGCCGCCCCCCCGAAGTCCAGCGGCTGCTCCTGCTCCACCAGCCCGAAGAGCGAGATCTGGCCGCTCTCCCGGTCTCGGCGGGCGCGGTCGGCCCGTGAGCGGGAGGCCTCCAGCGAGGCCAGGAGCTGGTTCCGCTCGCCCAAAGCATCGCAGGCCCCGGAGCGGATCAGTGACTCCAGCGCCCGGGCGTTGACCTCCTGGGTCCCGGCCAGGCGCTGGCAGAGGTCGTCCAGGGAGCGGAACGGGCCGCTCCGCTCCCGCTCCACCACCAGCGCCTCGGCTGCCCCTCGACCCACGTTCTTGACTGCGGCCAGCCCGAAGCGGATCCGGTCCCCGTCGATGGTGAAGTCGGCGCCTGAGACGTTGACGTCCGGCGGGAGGACCTCGATCCCGCGCCGCCGGCAGTCGACCACCGCCAGGGCGACGTCGTCGGACTTGCCCTGCATGTGGGTGAGCAGCGCGGTCATGAACTCCAGCGGATAGTTGGCCTTCAGGTAGGCGGTCTGGTAGCTGACCACGGCATAAGCGGCGGAGTGAGCCCGGTTGAAGCCATAGGAGGCGAAGCGGGCGATGGCCTCGAAGAGGGCCTCGGCCTCCTCCTTCCCGATGCCGTTGGTGAGGCAGCCGGCCACGAACTTCTCCCGCTCCTGGGCCATCTTCTCCTGGTCCTTCTTGCCCATTGCCGAACGGAGCACGTCGGCCTCGGACAGCGAGTAGCCGGCCAGGGTGCGGGCGGCCATCATCACCTGCTCCTGGTAGATCATCACGCCGTAGGTGTCGCGCAGGATCGGCTCCAGTCCCGGGTGCAGGTACTCGATCCGCTCCCTCCCGTGCTTGCGGGCGATGTAGGCAGGGATGTTCTGCATCGGGCCGGGCCGGTAGAGCGCGATCGCGGCGCCCAGGTCCTCGAAGTTCTGAGGCCGCATCTCCAGCAGCATCCGACGCATGCCCGAACCCTCGAGCTGGAACACACCGTGGGTGTCGGCGGCGGAGATGAGCTCGTAGGTGCGGCGGTCGTCGTAGCCGAGCCGGTAGAGATCGAGCTCCTCGCCTCGACGGCGCTTGATCAGCTCCAGGCAGGTGCTGATGATGTCCAGGTTCTGGAGCCCGAGGAAGTCGACCTTGAGCAGGCCCACCTCCTGGACCGCCTTCATGTCGTACTGGGTGATGACCTGCCGGTCCGAGCCTTCAGGGGCACCGGCGGAGCGAGGGCCGTACTGCAGCGGGGTGTAACGGGTGAGTCGGTCGGGAGCGATCACCACTCCGGCCGCGTGCACGCTGACGTTGCGCGACACCCCCTCCAGGGACCGGGCCACCCGGAGCAACCGGCCCAGATCGTAGGTGCGGCCATCCGGCCCGGTCTGCGGCCCGGCCTCCGCAGCCTCCCGCAGTTCCGGCACCTCGGCCATCGCCTCCTCCAGCGAGCGCGACCGACCCTGGTGGACCGGGACCAGCTTGGCCAGCCGGTCGCACTCCTTCAGGGGCACGTTCAGCACCCGGCCCACGTCCCGGATCGCGGCCTTGGAGGCCATGGTGGTGAAGGTGATGATCTGGGCCACCCGGTCGGCGCCGTACTTCTCGGTCACGTAGCGGATCACCTTCTCCCGACCTTCAACCGAGAAGTCGCAGTCGATGTCCGGCATCGAGACCCGGTCCTTGTTGAGGAAGCGCTCGAAGATCAGGCCGTGCTCGAGCGGGTCCAGGTTGGTGATGCCGAGCAGGTAGGTGACCAGGCTCCCCACCGCGCTCCCCCGGCCGGGTCCGGTCAGGATGCCGTGCCGGCGGGCGAAGTTGAAGAAGTCCCAGACGATCAGGAAGTAGGAGGTGAAGCCGGTCTGCTCGATTACGGTCAGCTCCGTCTCCATCCGCTCCCGGGCGGACGCAGGCGGGCTCTGGCCGTAGCGCCAGGTCAGCCCCTCCTCGCAGAGCTGGCGCAGGTACTGGTGGGGGGTGAGGCCCTCGGGGACCTGGAACGGAGGGAGGACGGTGGCACCCAGCTCGATGTCGAGATCGACCTGATCCGCCACCTCCAGGGTTGCGGCCAAGGCATCGGGCCGGTCCGGGAAGAGGGCCGCCATCTCGGCCGCGCTCTTGAGGAAGAACTCCTGGGAGTCGAATCGGAAGCGCTTGGGGTCGTCGAAGCTGGCCGCCGTCTGCAGGCAGAGGAGCACGTCGTGCGCCTCGGCTTCGTGCTGGTGCACGTAGTGGAGGTCGTTGGTGACGACCAGGCGGAGATCGAACTCGGAGGCAAACTTCTCCAGTCCCCGGTTCACAACCTCCTGCTGCGGGATGCCGTGGCGCTGCAGCTCCAGCAGGTAGCGGTCGTGACCGAAGATGTCCCGATATGCGGCCACCGTCTCCCGAGCCCCTGCCTCGTCCCCTGCCACCAGCTTCTGGGCCACCTCGCCGCCAAGGCAGCCCGAGAGGACGATCAGGCCGGCTGAGTGGCGGGCCAGCGTCTCCCGGTCCACTCGTGGCTTGTAGTACAGGCCCCGGGTCTGGCCCAGGGTCACCAGTTGCATCAGGTTGAGGTAGCCCTGGTTGTCGGCGGCCAGCACGGTCAAGTGGTAGGGGTCGCGGTCCGCCTTCGACTCCCGGTCCTCCATCCCCCGGGGGGCGACGTAGAGCTCGCAGCCCACGATCGGCTTGATCCCCGCCCCCCGGCAGGCCTTGTAGAAGTGGATGGCGCCGTACATCACCCCGTGGTCGGTGAGGGCGAGCGCGGGCATCCCCAGCTCCGCCGCCCGGGCCACCATCCGGGGAATCCGGCTGGCTCCGTCGAGCAGCGAGAACTCGGTGTGGTTGTGGAGGTGGACGAAGGTCCCAGAAGCGTGCGTCATCGGCGTGAGCGAGGCGGACTCCACGGATCATAGCCGCCGCCGGACCCTCCTCTCCGCCGCTGTTCAGGACGCGTTCATGCCCGGCCCGTAAGATCGAAGCCACTCCACCGTCCGCCCGTTCTATCCCTTGTCTGCTCAGCCGGTGGGTGGTATTTCAGCCTTGCAGCCGATCGCGGAGCCCCCGACCGCGGGCTCATTCGCGCTCCCCAGCCTTCTCAACGACCTGGACGGGCTGGTCGAGCTACTGCTCGCCTGCCTGGAGCGCGGCGACGTGGTCAATGCCTACCTGATCGCCGCCGGCATGGACCAGGTGGTGGCGGACGGCCTTCACCCCGACCGTCTGCGGCTGGCCCGCGCGGCCGCCCGGCTGCGCCGTCACCTACCCCGCCCCTGGGCGGCAGTCGCGGCCGCGCCGGCGGCCGGCGCGGCCTTCCTCTGGCGGCTCCATCTGCTGGCCCCGGGGACGGCGACCGTGGCCCGCTGGCAGGCCGATCTGGGCGACCTGCTGCGTCGGCTGGCCGGGCGTTGGGTGGGAGGTGACGGCGGCGACGAGCTGGGAACGGCCCGCGACCTAGCTGCCCGGCTGCCTTCGCTGCCGGACCGGATCCGGCTCGACCCGCTGCGGTCCCCCAGCTGCTTCCGCAGCTTCGACCAGTCTCCAGAGGACCTGGAGGTGTTGGCCCGGGCCTTCGCCGGCCGTTGGCCGGACCGGGACCGGCGCTTGGCGGTGGTCGGGATCAGGACCTCCGGCTGCTATCTGGCCCCCCTCCTGGCCGCCATGCTGCGCCGCCTCGGCTACCGTCGGGTGACGACGCTGACCCTCCGTCCCGGGCAGCGCTGGCTGCCGGGCGAGGCCCGGCTGCTCCGGGGCCTGGCCGACGGGCTGGTCCTGCTCACCGACGATCCGCCCCGGACCTGGAGCTCCATCGCTCGCGCGGCCCGCCAGCTAACGGCGCTGGGCCTCGCCGCCGAGCAGGTGGTGCTGGTCCAGGCCACCTTCGCCCACCAGGAGCCTCCGCCCGAGCTCGCCCCTCATCCTTCGGTCCTGCTGCCGGAACCGGGGTGGAATGTGCACCGGCGGCTGGCCCCGGAGGCGGTAGCGGCTGCGCTGGGCCGGCTGCTTGGCGGGCAGGTCAGATCGGTTCGGCTCCTGGCCCGGGGACCCGCCGGCCGGGGCCACCGCCGCGCCCTCTACGAGGTCGAGACGGTCGCCGGCGGGCAGCGCCGCAGCCACCGGGTCGAGGCGCGCGGGGTGGGCCTGGGCTACTTCGGGGAGCACGCGCTCGCCCTCGCCCGCCGCCTCGGAGGCCTGGTCCCGGAGCCGCTGGGCATCGATGCCGGCATCCTGTACGAGGCCTGTCCGGCCAGGCCCGGCCTCCGCGAGCCCCTCTCCGAGGCCGACGTGGGCGCTGTGGTGGACTACGTCCTGGCCCGGGCCCGGGCCCTTCCCCTCGACCGCGATCCCTCCCCCCACCTCGTCTACCGGGGGATCGACTGGCGCTGGGCGGGTCAGTGGTTCTCCGGGCTCTTCGGCCGGCTCGCCGAGCCGGGCCGTCTCGTCGCCCACACCGTCGCCCGACGGCTGCTCCGGAACCCACGTCCGGTCCTCACCGACGGCCGGACCGTCCTCACTGCCTTCACCCGCAACCCGGACGGGGTGGTCAAGCGCGACTACGACCAGGGGGTCTTTGGCAACAGCGACTTCGCCTCCTTCGACCCCGTCTCCGATCTCGCCCTGGCCGCCGTCGGCGCCCGCCATCCCGACACCGGCGAGAGGCTGCGCCGGGCCTACGAGCAGCGCTCCGGGATCCGGGTGGAGCCGGAGCGCTGGCTACTGCACCAGCTGGCGCACGTAGCCGTCTCGCACGCCCGGCTGTCGGCGCCAGAGCGCCTGACCGACCAGCGGCCCGCCCGGCTGCTCCAGCGCTACTACCGGGAAACTCTGCTGCAACCATCCGAGCCCGGCGGCGGGCCCCTCTGCGCTCTCGACCTCGACGGCGTCCTGGAGTCGAGCCCGATGGGATTCTCCGCCACCAGCCCGGCCGGAGCCACCGCCCTTCGCTCCCTGCTCCGGCACGGCTACCGGGTGGTGCTGGCCACCGGGCGCTCGCTGGCCGAGGTCCAGGATCGCTGCTGGGCCTACGGCCTGGCCGGGGGGGTAGCCGAGTACGGGGCCGTCGTCTACCGGGCGCCGACCGGCACCCGGTCGCTGCTCGATCCGGAGGCGGCGGAGGAGCTGGAGCGGTTGCGGCGGGCGCTGGCCTCGTGGCCGGGGGTCCACCTCGACTCCCGCCATCGCCACTCCGTCCGGGCCTTCCGGGTCGAGAACAGCGGCCGCCGAGGCCTGAGGCAGGACCAGCTGGCGGCGGCGCTGCGCTCGGTCAGCCGGATGCAGGTCGTCCGGGGCCATTACCAGACCGACTTCGTGCCGGCCGGGGTGAGCAAGGAGCGGGCCCTGGTGGTGCTGGCCCGCGAGCTGGGCGCCGGAGGTGAGCGGCCGTTGGCACTAGCAGTCGGCGACACCGTCTCCGACCTGGGGATGATCCGGCTAGCCCGCGTCGGCCTGGCCCCGCGCAACGCCGACCGCGGCCTGCGTGAGGCCAGGGTCAAGGTCACCTCCCGGCCCGGCCCGGCGGGCCTGGCCCAGGCGGTGGCCGCGGTCATCGGTCACCCGCCCGGCGCCTGCCCGATCTGCCGGCCACCGGTCGCCGACGAGTCGACGCGGCTGCTTCTCGCCCTTCTCGCGGTCCAGGACCGGGGTGTGACGGGACGCGCGCTGGCCGGGCTCCGGCTGGTCGCAGCTCGATGATGCGCGTTGAAGCCGCTCCGTCGGCTCCGCCGACGCTACCCGGCAGCCACCTCGCGGACGGAACGGGCCACCAGCTCCACCTCGGCGTCGCTGAGCCCGTGGTAGACGGGGATCGACACCATGTCGTCGGCTGCCCGCTCCGCTCGGGGACGGCGCACCTCCCGTTGCCAGGCCTCGTAGGCCGGCTGCCGGTGCACGGGCACGGGGTAGTAGACACCGGTGCCCACTCCAGCCGACGCCAGGCGCCGACGCAGCCGATCCCGCAGCTCCCGGGCCTGGCCGTCGGCGCCGGCCAGCCGGAGCGTGTACTGGTGGTAGACGTGCGTGCTCCCGGGTACCCGCCCCGGCCGCGTCAGCCCGGCGTCGGTGATCGTCTCGTCGTAGTAGGAGGCGATCCGCTGCCGGCGCTCTGTGATCTCCCCCAGCCGGCGCAGCTGCACCCGCCCGATCGCCGCCTGCAGCTCGGTCATCCGGAAGTTCCAGCCCACTCGATCGTGCAGGTAGGGCTCCGAGGTGTAGGCCTGGTGGCGCAGGCTTCGGCAGAAGCTGGCCACGGACTCGTCCGCGGTGGTAACCATCCCCCCCTCGCCGGTAGTCAGGTTCTTGGTGGCATAGAAGGAATAGACGGCCGTCCCCAGCTCCCCCAGGCGGCGACCGCCCACCGTCGCCCCCACCGCCTGGCAGGCGTCCTGGATCAGGGCCAGACCGTATTCGGCTGCCAACCGCCCAAACGCGGCCATATCGGCGGGGTTGCCGTGCAGGTGGACGGGGACGATGGCCCGGGTGTGGGGACCGATCAGGGCGAGGACGCTGTCCGGGTCCAGATTGAGGGTGTTGTCCACGTCGGCGAAGACCGGCCGTGCCCCCGCCTGGACGATGGCGTTGGCGGTGGCGATGAAGGTCAGCGGGCTGGTGATGACCTCGTCCCCCGGCCCCACCCCGTGGGCCGCCAGCGCCAGGAGTAGAGCGGTGCTGCCGCTGGAGGTGGCGACCGCGAAGCGAGCGCCGGTGGCGCTCGCAAACTCCGACTCGAAGGCCGCCACCTCGGGGCCCTGGGCAAACTGGCCCGAGCGCATCACGGCCAGCACCGCCGCCTCCTCCTCGGGGCCGAACGCAGGACGGGAGATCGGGATCATGGCAGGACTCCTTGGGGCTCGTGCCCGCGGCCGCAGGCCGCGCAGCTCCAATCCGGCAGCAGCCGCTCGCCACATTCGCAGACGTAAGCGACGAGCCGGGCCGGGTTGCCGTAGACCAGCCCGTGGTCAGGGACGTCCCGGGTCACCACCGAGCCGGCCCCGACCATGGCGTGGCGCCCGATCGTGACTCCGGGCAGGATGGTGCAGCCGCCGCCGATGGCTGCCCCCTGCCCCACCGTGACCCCGGATACTGTCCAATCGGCATCCCGCTTGAGACGCCCGTCGGGGGTGATGGCGCGCGGCCGGCGGTCGTTGAGCAGGATCGAATGAGGGCCGACGAAGACGCCGTCGCCGATCCTGGCACCGGCGAACACCGAGACCCGGGTGTGGAGCTTGACCCGGTCGCCGACCACCACGTCGCCCTCCACGTAGGCGCCCTTGCCTAGGATGCAGTCACGTCCGATCCGGGCCCCGGCCCGGACCTGAGCCTCGTTCCAGATCTGGGTGCCGGAGCCGATCTCGGCCCCGGCGGCCACCTCGGCGGTGGCGTGGACGCAGTAGCTCAGACCCATGCCAGCTCCTTGCGGGCGATCTCCGACGGCCCGCGGATCGAGCACTCGCGCCGCCAGGACAGGGCCGGAGACGGGCCCGGGCCCACCACCCGGATCACGGTCGTGCCCATGGGTGGGACCGTCACCTCCACCTCGGCGGCGTCGACGCGCCAGCGACCGTCGACCTCGAGCACGCACCACGCGGGCCGGTGTGGGCGCCGAACCAGGTAGCGACGGGGAGCCAGCTCGGGATTGTGCAGGCAGGCCTCGTCGGCGGTCATGAGCACCTCCCAGCCCTCGGCCACGCGCCGGTGCAGATAGGCGTGACGGGCGATCTCGTCCAGGCTGGTCCAGGTGATGCGGGCGGCCCGGTTGAGCGCCTCCGCCCGCTCCACGAAGGGACCGAAGTCCCGCCCCAGCCGCCTCAGGTGGGCGAAGGTCAGCGCCGGCCGGCCCAGCACCAGGTCGAGCAGGTAACCCTGGTCAGCCAGGCCCCGGCGCCAGAGCAGCGGGTAGCCCTGCCAGGCCAGATCGGCGGGGCGCAGCCCCAAATCCCAGTCCTCGGGCACGGGCGCCTCCAGCGGGTACTTGTCGCCGTAGTTGGCGCTGGCGATGAAGCCAAGCCGGCGGAGCTCGGGCAGGATGGCGGCCGACCCGGTCCCGTAGGGGAAGACCATCACCCGGTCCAGGGTCAGCCCGAAGCGGGCGGTGGCGGCCTGACCGTACTCGACCGCGCGCGCCAGCGCCTCCCGCTGCAGGTCGAGCGGTCGCGGTCGGAAGCGAGTCCGGCGGCCCTCGGTCAGGTAGAACTCGTAGCCGACATGCTCACAGCCGTGGTAGCAGGCTGAGATCAGGTGGGGATGCCGGCGCAGGCGTTCCACCACCGCCGGTTCGGCCAGCCCTAGCTCCCTGGGCACGGTGGCGATGGTGACGTGGAAGCGGCTGTCCCGCGCCTGGCTCAGGAGGATGTCGATGGGCAGGCCGAGCGCCCCCCGGCGAAGGGCGGGATCGTCGATGGAAAAGTTGCCGAGGCGCGCCGGCGGGTGCCAGGCCCGCTCCCCGTAGAGCTCACGCAGCAGCAGCATCGGCACCAGGGCCACCCCAGCCTCGTCCACTCCCTCCCAGAAGGCCCCGGCCAGGGCGCAGCGGAGCGCGGTCGGCAGCGTGCTCATCACCAGCTGGCCCCGGCCTACCGGCTGCCGGGCGACGACCGGGGCCAGCCGCTGGCCGTCGCCACCGAACACCAGCGCCCGCGAGCGGGCGCCCGGGCCGAGGGCGGAGGCGCCGATCCCGGTCACGATCCGGGTTCCGGCCAGCTCCTGGCCGAACTCGGCCTGGTCTGGGGGGATGATCAGGTAGCGGGCCGGGGCTGGCTCGCCGATCGCCGGCGGCGCCGCCTCCAGGCGCCGGCAGAGCTCGCGCAGAGCAGGTTCGTCTTCACGCCGGAGGCCGTCCAAGTACAGGGTGCCACCGCGGCGCAGGAAGGCGGCCAGGGCGGCGCCGTCGTCGGGCAGCCCCAGCATCACCTCGGCGCGAGCACAGAGCAGGGACCAGTCCTGGCGCAGCGCCTGTGCCACCACCGCCGCCGCCCCCTGCCGGTCCACCTCTACCACCGGCAGCCCGTAGAAGCGGGCAGCGGTTCGCAGGGCCGAGCCCTTGGGGCCGTCGACCAAGGCGACCACGTCGCTGGTCGGATTGGTCAGGGCCGGCATCGCCCGCCAGTCGGCCAACCGCACCACCGGGACGTCGAGGTGGGGCCGGGGACGGTAGCCAGGGTTGGCGCCGAACAGGATTTGGCGGGCCAGGCCCCGGCGGTGGGCCAGGCTACGGCGCAGGCAACCGGCCCAGACCGCGAACGCCGGCGGAGCGGGCAGATCGCGATCCAGGCCCAGCTCCTCGAGGTGGGAGAGGAGGCGGTCGGCGATGGCGGTCCAGGCGTAGGGTCGGGCCAGCTGACGGGTGTGGACCGCCTCTCGGGGCAGGGCCACGGCCAGGCGGCGCAGCTGCTCCGGCGTATCTACCAGCGCCAGCCCCGGGTGCGGACCCAGCAGCTCGGGGAGGGCGCCGAAGCGGGGGCTGACCACGGGCAGATTGGTGGCCAGCGCCTCCAGGACCGACAGCGGCAGCGCCACTGCGTCAGAGAGGTCGGTCGGGGTGAAGGCGTAGCAGTCGGCCAGGCGGTAGATCTGCTCGATGTGGGGCTGGTAGCCCTCGATCACGCGCGCGCCGCCCGCCAGCAGCCGCGCCAGCAGCTCCTCCGACTCCGGCCCTCGCTGCCCGGAGACCACGATCAGCACGGTGGTCCGGGGGCGACGGGTTAGGGGGAGCAGGGTCTCCAGGTTCCGCCCCCGCTTCAGGTGCCCGACGTGGAGCACGACCAGGTCGCCCTCGGGTACGCGCCATCTGCGGCGTAGCGCCTCCTTCTCGCCTGGCTCCGGCGGCCGGAAACGCTCGGGGTCGACGCCGCCCGAGATCCAGTCGGCGTTGAAGCCGGCGGCACGCGCCGCCCGGCACTCCCTGACGGTGGGGAGCAGCAGCAGGTCCGGGGCCAGCCAGCGCAGCAACCGGCCCCCCAGGGGCCGACCGGCCTGCAGCCCGACCATGGCCACGGGCGAACCAGAGACCAGCTTCAGCACCCGGGACCGAACCAGCGCGGCCGTCGTCAACGAGCTGCGGGAGAGGTAGACCACCACCCCCTCCCGGGCCTCGGGCCGGCGGGCGGCACGGAGCACCTCCCAGAGCCGGCCGGCGGCGCGCAGGGGGGCGGCCACCTGCCAGGGATGGGCGCGGGTCACGTGCAGCACCAGCGGCCACCGCCGGCCGAGCACCGTCTCCAGGCTGCGGGCGAACTTGGTGTAGCCCTCGTCCGGAATGAGCGTGATCTCCTCGGCGATCAGGAACAGGGGCCGCCGGCCAACCCGCTGGGGTCGTCGACGATCGAGGCCGTGGGGGAACCGAACCTCGCCCAGCATCTCCCGCTCGGAGAGCTGGCGCACCCGGGGGAGGGGACCGGCGAAGGCCCAGGCAGTCACCGCCCCCGCCACCACCAGCTGGGCGGTGGCCCCGGCGCCGAAGGCAACCGCCGCCCCCACGATCCCGTGGTGGGGGATGAGCCAGAGCCCGGAGCCGAGCGTGGCCGCAGCCGCAGCCGCGGCACTGATGGTCTGCACCACCGGGTAGCCCAGGCCCAGCCAGAGGCTGTCCAGCACCGCCTTCAGCCCGTAGATGGCCATGCCCACGGTCAGCACCGTCAACGCTGCCGCCGATCCGGCGTAGCGACCTCCGAACACATCGGTGGTGAGCGGCCCCGCCACCGCCAGCATCAGCACCGCCATGGGCACGATGACGACCGCGGTGAAGGCCAGGACGCGGACCAGGAACCCGCGCACCTCTCGCTCCGCCAGCCGGGCCACTCGGGGCGCGAATACGAACGAGATCGCGGTCGGGACCAGGGCGAAGGCGTTGGCGATGGCCTTGGCGGCGGCGTACTTGCCGGTCTGAGTCGAGTTCAGCAGGTGCTCGACCAGGATCATGTCGCCGCCGTACCAGAGGTTCCAGAAGACCGCCTGGAGCAGGACCGGGCGGGCGAAGCCGCCGATCGCGGTCAACCGGCGCCAGCTCAGCGCCGAGGGCCGCCAGCGGAGGCCCAGCGGCCGGATCGGGAGCAGGATGGCCAGGGCAAACACCGAGGAGAGCCCGTAGGCAACCAGGAACAGCACCGGGCTGACCCGGCCGGCGGCGGCCAGAGCCAGCACCGCCACCAGCTGGACCACGTTGGCCAGCACGTAGAAGACGGACTGGATGGTGTAGCGACCCAGCCCTCGCTGGATCTCGCGATAGGTTTCGAGCGCGGTCACCCCGAGCAGGTTGCCGAGCACCCCAGCCAGCATCCAACCGGCCAGACCCAGCGGCGCCGCCACCGCCACCGCCACGGCGGCGCTGAAGGCCAGCACCACCCCCACCACCGCCAGCCAGTTGGTGTAGTAGGTCTCCTGCTCCAGCCGGTTGCCCTGGTGGCGGGACAAGAAGCGGGAGAGGCCAACCGGGGCGGTGGTCAACAGCACCGAGAGCACCCCGGCCACCGCCAGGGCGTAGGTGAGCTGCCCGTAGCCAGCCGGCTGCAGAAGCCGGCCCGCCACCACCTGGAAGAGAAAGCCGATCAGGCGGGCAGCGCCGAAGCCGAGCAGGACCGCGAACGAGGCCCGGATCAGGGGGCCGTCCGGGGCCAGCCGCCGGAGAGCGCGCCAGGCCCGGGCGGCCAGCCCCGGGACCGAGGGCGGCCGCAGCTCGACGAAGGCGACCGGGCCCGATTGTTGGGCCAGCATCAGGCCCGACATCACGCCGACCAGCATCCAGAACTCCTGGCGGACACCGGTCATGGTCAGGTACTCGGAGGTGGTGTCCAGGATCAGGGCGCTGACCACCGCGCCGGCGCAGGTGGCCCCGATCGCCCGGCGGGTGGGGTCGGGGCTGTGCCGGGCGGACCACCCGGAGAGGGCGATGGTCGCCATGACCAGCAGGAACAGCCCCAGGACCGGGAACCCGCCCACGAACATCTGCCAGAGATAGTCGTTGTCGATGAAGCTCTGGTAGGGAACCGGGACCGGCGGCGGGATCACGGTTCCGGTCCCGAAGGGCAGCCCGTGCTGGAGCAGGGCGGGGATGAACCACCCTTGCCAGAAGACCACCCGGGTGTTGAGCGTCTCGGGCAGGATCCCGTTCGCCCCCGCCGTCTGGGACTGGAGACGAGCGGCCAGGTGGGGCCAGAAGATCACTCCTGCCGCCACCGCCGCCGGGAGCGCGTACCAGACCTCGCGCCAGGGCACGCGGCGGCATACCCAGAGCGCCATCACCGTCCCGAAGGGCAGGGCCAGGACCGGCGCGTAGGTGTCGGCGGCCAGCATGCCCAGCAGGTTGATCCCCATCACCCCCCGCAGCCACCAGCGGTTGTAGCCCTCATCGCGGGTGGTGAGCAGGGAGAGCGCGAGAAGGAAGTTGAGCAGGCCAAAGGCCCCCACCGCGGAGTAGAAGCCGAGCAGCGAGGCGGGGCGGTAGGTGGTGTCCCAGCTGGGCAAGGGCGCGGTCGGGTAGAAGGCCCCGACCAGGTTGCGCACCCCGGGGGTGTTGACCAGTTCCAGGCCCGCCACCGCCGCCACCGGGATGCTGGCCAGCATGGTGGCGTTGAAGAAGAGCCGGCGCTCGGAGCGGGTGAACGGGGTCCGGGAGAGAATCACGTAGACCAGCAGATCCTGGAGCGGCGAGGCCACCGTCATCCAGCCGGTCAGGTCCAGGCTCTGGCCTGTGAGCAGGTTGTACCCGGTCGGGATCAAGACCGAGAAGACGCAGAAGGCGACCACGGCCAGGTCGAGCCAGTTGAAAGGAAGCCGCTCGCGGCGGGTCAGCTCGGAGAGGAAGAACCCCACCGCCACCACCAGCAACAGCGCCTCGTTCACCCGCAGCAAGGGGACGTAGGCACCCCGGGGCATGCCCGCGGTCAGGGGGATGAGCAAGGCCAGGGCGGCGCAGCCCAGGGCCGGCCGCCGGATGCTGGTGCCGAGCAGGACCAGGGCGAACGCGCCGGCGACGACCAAGAGGATCGCGTGGCTCATCGGCTAGGAGGCGGCGGTCCCCAGGACTGGCTCGGGGACGGCCAGCCCCAGGGCTTCCAGGTAGCGCTCCCGGACCCGCTCCCAGGTCAGCTCGGCAACCATCTCCGATGCCCGCTCCGCCTGCCGGCGCGCCCGCTCGGGGTCGGAGAGCAGCTCATGGATCCGGTCCGCCAGATCCCGGGCATCCCCCGCCCGGGCATAGCTCACCCCCTCCGGGAAGTAGACCTCGATCGCGGGCACGCGGGAGCAGACCACCGGTACCCCCAGCTGCACCGCCTCCAGCAGCTTGGTCGGCAGCAAGAACCGCCCATACCCGTCGCCCAGCACCGGCACCAGACAGAGCGTGGCCTGCCGGACCCGCGCCAGCCCCTCCGCCCAAGGCAGCCAGCCGGTGAACTCGACCCGGTCCTCCAGGCCCAGCTCCTGGGCCAGGGCCTCCAGGGCTGGCCGCTGCTCGCCGTCACCCATGACCGTCAACCGCAGATCCGGCTGGGCCGGAGCCAGCAGCCCCAGGGCCTGGATCGCCCGATCGATGCCATACCGGCGAACCAGGGTGCCGTGGGTGATCAGCAGCGGCGAGCCCGGCGGCCGTCGCCGGGGTGGCACCGGCATCGGATAGCTGTTGACGACGATCGACATCCGTTCCGCCGGCACCCCCCGCTCCCGCAGGGCCTCGAAGCAGCAGCGGCTGACCACCACCACGCGGTCCGCCCAGCCCGTGGCCAGCCGCTCCACCGCGCCGGCCAGGGCCAGCATCGGCCGGCGCAGCCGCCCGGCCACCCGCGCCGCCACCATCTCCGGGGTGAGCTCGTAGAGGGTGAGCACACAGCGGGCGCCCCGCCAGCGGGGGACCAGGGCGGCCCAGACCAGATGGTCGGGCAGGTTGTCCACCTGGACCACGGCGTACCGGTGGCGCAGCCCCAGCCAGCTCGCCAGCGCCAGTGCCCAGGCGAAGAAGAGGGCGTACTCGAGCGGGTATCGGATCAGCCGGCGGCGGTGCCGGATGGGCACCCGGTGCACGTGGAGTCGGGGATGGACGGGCGGATCGCCCTCGTGTTCCTGCAGTCGGAGGCAGATCAGGTCCACCTCATAGCCCCGCTCCACCAGCTCGACCACGTCGCGGCGGACGACGGGCATGCCTGGGAAGGAGTGCTGGGTGATCCGCAGCACCCGGGCCGGGGGGTGCGCCAGCATGGCCTGGAGCCGATCCAGGGCGACGGCCCGCTGACGCCGGAGCCGCGCGGCCAGCTCGCGGCTGCGCGCCGCCAGCTCCTGCTCGGCGGCCACCGCCCGTCGAACCGCCGCCGCCATCTCCGCCGGCCGGTTGGCCGCGTAGAGGACCTCTTGGCCGAAGCGCGCGCGCAGCCCGGGTAGGTCGGAGAGGACCAGGGGGCGGCCCATGCCCGCGGCCTCGAAGGCGGCCCGGTTCATGATGTGGGGATCGGTGGAAAAGACCGCCACCGCCCGGGCGGCCAGCATCTCGCCCAGGAACCTCTCGTAGGGGAGGAAGCCGGTGAAGACCGCGTTGGCCGGGGCCGCCTCCCGGACCGGTTCCGGGACCCGCTCCACGTCGCCGGTGAGCCGGAACTCGAGCTCCGGCGCCATGGCCGCCGCCGCCACCGTCTCCGCCACCGGCTCGTTACCGTCGAGGCTGCCGGCAACCAGCACTACCGGCCGCTCCGAGGCGGCGGCGACGCCGGCCTGGGTGACGTCGGGCACGTCGTCAGGGACCAGAAGGCCGGGGGCGCCCCACGTCCGGACCAGTTCCTCGGCCTCCTCGGTGTGGACCAGGGCCGCTCGGGCACGACGAAGCAGGAACCGATGCAGGGGTCGAGCCCAGCGCCAACGGGCGGCGTGGAAGGCGTCGGTGTGACAGTCCACCACCAATGCCGCCTGGTGCCGTCGGCACCACAGCCAGGCCACCAGCGGGGCCAGCACCGGTGGGGTCACCACCAGCACCTGCTCCGGTCGCTCCGATCTCAGCAGCCGCCACGTCTCCAGCGCACAGGCCACGTAGCGGAGAGGCAGAGGCCGGGGCGGGCCGGGCACGAACGCCACCCTCCCCCCCAGGACGCCGGCCAGGGCCTGGGTCCGCGGCTGGAAGCGGGCCCAGGCCAGCGCCAGCGCCAGAGCGCCCTCAGACGCCCGGGGCTCCACCCGCCACCGTCTCCGCCGCCGGTTCGGCTGTCTGCGGTTCCGCCGGGGCTGGTGCCCGCTCGGGTGGGCGGGACGAGAGCAGGACCGCGGCCGCAGGCTCTACGCCCACGTGCCGGAGCAGTTCGCTGGTCCGGCGGGCGTCACTGAAGCGGGTGCGGCCCTCGGTGGCGACCACCACCGCCACCCCCGACGGCGGGCGCAGCCAGGCAGAGCCAGGATCCTCCATCGGCGGCAGGGCGCTGCGGATGGCCAGATCGAAACCGTCCGGGACAGTGTACCCGTTGAGGTTGGACGGGCTCTCGACCAGCACCTCGGAGGCGGCCCCGACCGGGATCCGCCGGGAAGGAGCGGAGACCGCCGGGACCACTAGGACCCGGTGGTGGAGCCTGGCCACCGACTGGGCCAGCTCGATCGCCACCTCGTCCACCCGCTCCCCGGGGGAGGCGGCGACCAGCAGGATGGCGCGGGAGCCGGGCTGGCTGAGCAGGCTGGCCTGGGTCAGAAAGCCGTAGGAGCCGGCGCTCCAGCGCCGGTGGCGGCCGCCCAGGTTCAGGACCAGGCGGCAGCCGGTGGCCTGGGCCAGATCCTCGGCGTCGTCGACCACGTCCCGGAAGCGCTCCCCGACCAGGGCCAGAAGGAAGCCCAGCACCAGGCCCACCGCGCCCCCCACCAGCCCGTAGCGCTTGGTGCTGGGATCGACGGGCGATGGGGGCGGGGTGGCCGGCTGGTAGACGCTCAGGGCAGCGTCCTGCTGCCTCTGCTGGACCTCCAGCGTCTGGAGGCTGGTGTAGGTGGAGGTGTATTGGTTCTGAAGGGGGGTGAGCTGGGCCAGGAGCGGGGCCTGACGGGTGGCGGCCTCGGTCGCGGGCAGGCCGCTGGTGGCGGCGATCGCGGCCTGGATCTGCGCGATCTGCTGGTTCAGGCTGGCCAGCTGCTGCTGGAGGAGCGCGCGCTGGGGGGCGAGGGTCTGGGCCACCAGCTGCTGGTTGCGCTGGATCACCGCCGCGGCTACCTGGTTGGCCAGCTGGCTGGCCGCCTGGGGGGTGGCGGCGGTGGCGTTGATGCCGATCAGTCCGGTGGTCTTGAGGGGAGCGGCGGAGATCCGCTTGGCCAGAGCAGCGAGCCCGGCCTGGTCGCAGACCAGGTGCTGCTCCCGGCAGACCTGCTCCAGCACGGGCTGGCTGGTGGCCATGCTGTCGTAGCGGTCGGCTAGGTACTGGTCGGCCTGGACCGCCACGTCGATGCCCTGGCTGAGCACGGTCGACTCGTCCACCGACATCACCGCGGTACCCTGATAGGTAGGGTGGCGGACCTTGGCCGCCCCGACCGCCCCCACCAGGCCGATCAGGGCCATGCCCCAGATCACCCAGTGCAGGTGGCGCAACGCCCGGCCGACAGTCTTGAGGGGGGTTGCCGTTCTCACCTCATCCCCCCCGGAGCGCCGACGCCACCAGCGCCGGCAAGGTCATGGCCAGGATCTTGAGATCGAGCCACAGCGATGCCTCCCTCACATAGCGGAGATCGAGTTGCATCATCTCGGCCGCGGACAGCCGCTCGCGCGGGCTCACCTGCCAGAGACCGGTGATGCCCGGCCGCGCCCGCAGCCGGCCTAGGTAGGCCGGCTGATAGTGCGCTAGCTCGTACGGTATGGCCGGCCGGGGCCCGACCAGGCTCATCTCGCCGCGCACGACGTTGAAGAGCTGAGGCAACTCGTCGAGGTTGCTGCGCCGCAACAGCCGGCCCACTCGGGTGATCCGAGGGTCGGTGAGCGACTTGTAGCGGTCACTTCGGGCACGGCCGGCGAACCAGTCCGCCGCCGCCTCCCGGTGCAGCGATTCATCGCAGTCGACCCGCATCGACCGCAGCTTCCACATCCGAAAGCGGGCACCCCCCCAGCCCACGCGCTCCTGCCGGAAGAAGGGCGAACCTGGGCTCTCCAGGACCACCAGCATGGCCAGCAGCACGATCGCGGGCAGGGCCAGGAGGAGGAGCATCAGCCCCAGGCCCAGATCCAGCGGGCGCTTCCACCACCACCACTCCAGGTCCGCGTCCTGGTCGGACACGAACGCCGCCGGACCGGTCAACAAGGTCCCTCCTGTGAGCGCTGATGCGATCTCTGCTCGAACGACGCCACCGATCTCAACTTCCACTCGCCCCTCGTTCCAAACGGACAAGGGCTCTTAACGGCACGCAAATGCCGCGCCGCAGCCCAAGCCCAGGCTAGGGAGGCCTCGATATGGGCTTCAATGGGATGTGCCCGAGCCCTCGTGGGCGTTCGTCCCGCCACCGGCGGACTGGCGTCCGAGGCTTCGGAACCAGTCCACCTCCCGCGCCAGCCCCTCCCGCAGCGGGTGGGGCCGGAAGCCGAGCTCCGCCGACGCCCGGGAGGTGTCACAGAGCGGGTTGGGGCGCTGCCGGAGGAAGGGACAAGGCGCGATCGCCGATCCCAGGCCGCAGAGCTCGGCCACCATCCGAGCTGCCTCCGCCACCGGCAGTGGCGACCCGCCCAGGTTGAACGCCCCCCTGGCCCGACGCTCCACCGCCGTCCGGATCGTGGCTACGACGTCGGCCACGTCGACCGGTGCGAAGGGCTGCGACCCGTCCCCTTCCACGCGCGGCGGCCGGCCTAAGAGGGCATCCCGGATGAAGTTGGGGATGGCCCGCCGGATCGGCTCTCCGGGACCGAAGACGGTGGTCAGGCGCAGGACCGTCGCCGGCCGCCGGGTGTCGGCCGACCAGGCTCGGACCAGCTCCTCCTGCCAGAGCTTGGCCAGGGCGTAGGCGTCAGTGGGGGCCAGCGGCCCGTCCTCGCGGTTCAGGCCCGTGGTCGGATAGACCCGGGCGGTGCTGGTGAAGACCACCTGACCGACGCCCGCCTCGGCCGCGGCCCGCAGCAGGCGGGCGGTGGGACGAACATTGCCAGCCAGCTCGGCCCCCAGCCGGCCCAGGGCAGAGCCGCCCCGGGGCGCCCGGTAGCCGAGATGGCAGAGGGCATCGCAGCCAGCCAGAGCCCGGCGGGATGCCGCCGCCGAGGCCAGGGCCGTCGGCTCCCACCGGGCCCGCCCGGACTCCACCAGCGCCACCGCCTCCCAGCGCTTCAGCGGCGGCGGCCCCAGGAGGACCAGCTGCCAGTCCGCGGCCGCCAGGTCCGCGGCCAGGTGGGAGCCGATGAAGCCGCCGGCACCGGTGAGCGCGGCACGCCGGGCCACGCCGCCTAGACCGGCACTGCGTCCTGCCGCCAGTTGACGGTGTCCTCGCCCTCCAGCCAGGAGGTGGGGTCGCCCGGCTGAGCCCGCAACCAGTCCAGGTACCGGATCAGGCCCGCCTCGATCCCGACCTCGGCCTGGAAGCCGAGCAGCCGCCGGGCCCGGCCCACGTCCGCCCAGTGGCGGGACACGTCCCCGGGCCGGGCGGCAAGGCGATGGATCGGGGACGAGCTCCCGGCCAGCTGCCGGATTAGCTCTGCCACCCGGAGGACGCTGACCGGCTCACCGCGGGCGATGTTCACGCAGTCCCCGACCAGACGGTCGCAGCCGGCTGCCAGCACCACCCCCCGGGCGATGTCGCCAACCCAGGTGAAATCGCGGCACTGGCTGCCGTCGCCGAAGACCGGTAGCGGGGCGCCGATCAGGGCGCGCACCGCCAGGCGCGGGATCAGCTCCCCGCTCGGGCCACGGAAGTGGGAGCGGGGCCCGTAGGCGTTGAAAGGGCGAACGGCCACCACCGGCACCCCGTAGGTGCGGTGGAAGGCGAGCGCCATCATCTCCCCCGCCAGCTTGCTGGCCGCGTAGGGGGTGGTGGGGCGCAAGGGATGGTTCTCGTCCATGGCCTGCTCTCCGCCGCTCCCGTAGACCTCGGAGGAGGACACGTAAACTAGGCGCTCCAGCCGATCGGCACCGAGCGCAGCCAGCAGCAGGTTCAGGGTCCCGGCATCGTTGACGCGGTGAGATCGGAGCGGGTCTCCGAGCGAGACGCGGAGGCAGACCACGGCCAGGTGGAAGACGACCTCCGCCTCCGCCACCAGCGGGGCCACGCACTCGAGGTCGGCGACGTCGCCACGGACCAGTCTGATCCCGGTGGGCAGGTTCTCCGGCCGGCCCACCGAGAGATCGTCCAGCACCGTGACCCGATTGGTGGGGGCGAGCGCCTCGACCAGGTGGCTGCCGATGAACCCGGCCCCGCCGGTGACGAGGATCCGTTTGCCCTCCAGCTTCATGCCAGCGGGCGGTCCGCCGACGCTCGCAGCACCCGTGCGGCGGCTTGCGGCGCCTCCGGCAGATGGACCTGCCCGTCCTGCCCCAGCCGCCAGACCGCCGCTTCGGGCGGATCCGACGCCCGCGACCTCCACCAGGCGGCGGCCTCACCGGGCAGCGCGTCCCAGCGCGGCCCCAGCTCCTCCACCCGCTCCAAGAAGGCCCGATAGCGGTCAAGCTCCGTGGGGCGGCGCAGGTAGTCGGGGTGGGTGTTGAGCAGCGCCATCCCGTGCCATGAGGCCAGGTAGCGGGCCTTCTCCAGCCACAGGCCCGGGGTCGGGTCGTGGAGGACGAAGGACAGGGTCGAATCCTGGGCCAGGGTGTAGGGGAGTTCGACCAAGCGGCCGCAGAAGAACGGCCAGAGGCTCATGGTGCCACCCGGGATCGGCTCGAACGGGTCGGTGTCGAAGAAGGAGAGATCATACTCAACCTCGAGGGCCTGTATCCAGGTCGGGTTGCGGTGGGTCAGCGGGGCACGGTACCCGACCGCGCCCAGCTCCTGCAGCCGGGCGTTGACCTGCGCGGCCGCCGCCTCGAACGCGGTCCGGGAGTCGTACTCGTGGCCGTCATGGCGGAAGCCGTGGACGCCGATCTCGAAGCCCCGCCCACGGAGGTCGGCGATCAGGCCCCGATCGAGCCGATAGCGGCTGGCCACGAAGTTGAAGGAGGAGCGGAAGCCGAGCCGCTGCTCGAGGTCGGCAACCGCAGCCGCAAACCGCTGGCCCTCCATCCCCTCGACGTCGTGGGTCAGGACCAGCGCCCAGCCGGCGCCCGAGGGCCAGAACCCAACGAAGGACATCTCAGCCAGGCCGGCGCGCGCCATGGCCCCCAGGGCGACCGCCCAGAGGAAGCGACGCCAGCGATCCTCCACCGGCCAGTCCAGAGGGAAGCCGCGCAGCACCCGTTCCCGCTGGACCTGGCGCAGACGCCGGACCAGCGGTCTGGGGACCAGCGGCTTCACGCGGTAGTAGAGACGATGCCTGGTGCTGAGCCGCCAGTGGCCGGGGCCGAACTGGCCCTCCCCCAGCACCGCCGCCGGCAGGCGCTCCAGAGGCTGGCGGGCAGCCTCCGGGAGGTGGCCCGTGGCCGCCTGCGCTGCTGCCTCCCACTCGGCCGCGCCCGGCCCCGGCGGCAGCGGCTGCCAGAAGGAAGCGGGATCGTTCGCGGCGTAGAGCTCCGGGGTCAGGAGGACGCTTCCTCCACCGCTTGACCGGCCGGGGTCAGGCGGCCGCTGGCCAGAGAGAAGATGGCGTGGTCGGCGGCATGGGCCAGCACCGCCCGCACCCCCAGCTGGCGGCCATGGGCAAGCCACCAACGGACGGCGGCCGCGTTGGTGCTCGGGTTGTCGAATCCGGATGGGTAGTCGGCCCCCACCTCGCCTAGCAGGTAGGGGAGGTGGAGGTAGCGGGGCCAGTCCGGCGGAGAGGGATGGCTGGCGTAGACGTGGATGTCGTAGAAGTCGACCGCGCCGCGGTAGAGGGCGGTGTCGGGCGGATTGTGCCAGTAGAGCTCGGTGGTGTCGGAAACGGTGAACCAGGCCCTGGGGGCAGCGCAGCGGGCGGTGCGGTAGAGGTCAGTGATCCAGGAGTAGACGACCGAGTCAGGATAATTGGGGCTGGTCGGGTCGGCGGCCGGCGGCCGGGGCAGCCCACCCTCGGTGCCGAGGCTGTTGTAGGCCTCGTTGAAGAGGTCCCAGGCCACCACCTCGGGGTCCTCACCGTAGCGCTGGAGGAAGATGCGCAGCGCCCGCAGGTAGTTGCGGCGCATGGCCGGGTGGTGTCCGTCCAGGGCCTGGACATGGAAGTTGCCCGGGCTGGATCGGACCTCCTGGTCGAAGATGACCGCGTACACCTTCATGCCGTGGGCCTGGAACAGGTCAAGGGCTTGCTGGAAGTCCTGCAGCGCCGCCGCATCGAAGCGGACGAACCCGGTCCGCGGATTCCAGACCATGAGCTGGTCCAGCCCGATGAAGATCCGCTGCACCCGGCCCAGGTGGTGGGCCTGCATGAAGTCCAGATCCTCGACCAGGCGTGGCTCCACCTGAGGCCATACCTCGGGCCGGAGCCAGGCCGTGCCCACCCACTGCCCGCCGACGGTGTCGGGCATGCCGTAGTTGAGCCCGGTGAACGAGGGCAGGTCCAGGGTCCGACCCTGGGGTGGACGGCATGCAGCTGGCAGTGGCGGCGGCGACGGCAGGGAGGCGTCGGCGGCCCCGACACAGCCCACCGTCGCCAACGTCCCTCCGGCCAGGATCAGCGCCCCGGCCACCCGCAGCCACCGCCGGAGACCACCTCTCGAGCGCGTCCCCAGCACGGCCCGAGGCTAGTCGCGAACGGCACCTGCCGGGTATGGGTCCGGTCCCACCAGCATGGGCGGATGTCCCGGCCGAGCGGCTGCTGCGACCTGCCGGGCCGCGGCCGCAGCGCCGGCGACGAAGCGGCAGATGGGACCGCAGGATCCCTCCGCCAGCGCCCCCACGAAGTGGAGCCCGGCCACCGAGGACTGGTAATGGCGGTCGAGGACGGGCAGCCCGTCCTGGCTCGCCACCGCCCCCCGCAAGTCTGGATCCACGAACTCCAGCCGGGCCAGGTCGGGCCGGTAGCCGGTAGCCAGGATCAGGTGGTCCACCCTCCGTCGGCCGCCGTCGCTCAGCTCCAGCTCCAGCTCGCTGCCCTCGGGGGTAGCAGCCCGGACCTCCACCCCGGCGGTGATGGGCACAATCCCGACCACGCGGGGCCGCAGCCAGTCGGCTCCGGCGGGACGGACGCAGCGACGGAGCAGGGCCGACCGCCAGGGTCGGGGCAGGCGCCGGACCACGCCGGGCAGATCGGCCAGCCGGCTCAGGCCGGCCGGGCCGACGTCGCTGCGGGCGTAGAAGAGGGAGCGGAGCAGCGGATGCAGGCGGTAGAGGCGCCGGTCGACCCAGACCACCGGCCGGCGGGTCAAGAGCTCGACCCGGGCTCCGGCCTCGTGGAGCAGGGCAGCCCACTCCAGAGCGCTCTGCCCGGCCCCGACCACGGCCACCCGCCGATCCCGGAAGTCGGCCGGGCGGACCAGGTCGGCGCTGTGGCTGGCGAGGTGGGGCGGGAGGCCACTTGCAAACGCGGGCAGCACCTTGAAGCGGGCGATTCCGATCGCCATCACCACCCGCTCCGTCTCCAGGCGACGACCATCGGTCAGCTCCAGCGTGAACCTCCCGGCGCGGCCCCGGAGGCAGCTCAGGCGGCCCCCGTCCAGCTCCGGCACTGCCCGCTCCTGGAACCAGCGGCAATAGGCGGTGAAGAACGACAGCGGGATCGGCTCCGGACGGTCGCCCACCTCGGCAGCGAACCGGTCCAGGGACCAGGACCCGCCCGGATCGGAGAGGCTGGAGGCGGACCAGGTCGACTTGAGGAACATGCCCTCCGGCATCCCCTCCCAGAACTCCAGGGGACGGCCCAGGACCCTGACCTCCACCCCGCCTTGGTGGAGATGGGCCGCCACCGAAAGCCCGTATGGGCCGGCCCCGACGACGATGGTGGACATCAAGCCCGAAAGGCTAGGCGATCGCAGGGCCCCGGACCACCTTTCCGGCTGCTCCGACCAGGGCCGCGGAGGGCAGTCCGACCGGCACGCGGATCCCGCCCTCGGCCAGCGACCGGTCGGCAGCGGCACAGACTGCCACCACCTTGAGGCCCTGCTCGCCATCGCTGAGTGGCCGCCCACCGGTGCGCACGCAGTCGCAGAAGTGCTCGCACTCCAGCCGGAGCGGCTCCCGCCAGTGGAGGTAGGGGATCACGATCTGACCGTGGCGGTAGGAGAACTCGAACTCTCCGTAGTTGTCGGTGGGGCGCGGGCTCTCCACTCCGCTGTCGTAGATGCGCAGCTTTGCCGGAGACACGTCATTGTAGACGGCCATTCGACGGTCCCCGACCAGGGTCAGGCGGCGGACCTTGTCCGGATCCAGCCAGCTGACGTGGACGTGAGCGCTGGTCCCTCCGGAGAAGAGCACCTCCAGATAGCAGACATCGTGCACCCCGGCCTGCACGCAGGTGCTGCCCCGGGCACTGACCATGACCGGCTCCTGGTCGAGCACGTACATGAGGATGGAGAGGTCGTGGGGGGCCAGGTCCCAGATCACGTTCACATCCCGTTGGAACATGCCCAGATTGAGACGCGCGGAGTCGCCGTAGTAGATGCGGCCCAGCTCGCCCTCTCGGACCAGGCGACGGAGCTCACGCACCGCCGGGTTGTAGAGGAAGGTGTGGCCGACCATTAGCACCAGCCCGCGCTCCTGGGCTAGCTGCACCAGCTCGGCTGCCTCGTCGACGCTGGCCGCCAGCGGCTTCTCGACCAGGACGTGCTTGCCCTCGAGCAGCGCCTCGCGAGCAAGCGCGTAGTGGGTTTTGATCGGGGTAGCCAGGACCACGGCCTCGACCTGCGAGCGCAAGAGCTCGCGGTGGTCGGGGAACACCGCCACCGCCGGGTAGCTCCGTCTCACGTACTCGAGCCGATCGGGCCGCGGGTCCGCCACCCCGACCAGCTCGACCTCGGCCATCTCGTGGAGGTTGCGGATCAAATGAGGTCCCCAGTAGCCGCAGCCGACAACCCCGGCCCGGAGCCTCGGAAGATGCGGCGAGTGCGGATAGGAGCCGTTGGATGAGATGGCATCGGGCACGATTGGACCTTCGGGCATGGACGGTTGAACCTCCGGCGACGTATTGTCGGCGGCCCCGTCGCGGACCAGCAATGGGCGGCGCCCGCCGAGGGGGCACCGAAGTCCCACCAGACCACGGGAGCCAAGCCCCGAGACCACCGGGCCAGCATCCGGCTGTCCGGGTTGGAGATCGCCGCCGGCGCGCGCCGCTGCACGATCACCTGACTGCTGCTCAGGGAGACCTGGTCGGGCTCGCTATTGGGAGCACCTCGTCGAACGTGAGGTCCGGCGCTGGCGTCCGCCACGGGCGCGCTGTTCGGCTGGATCGGGAAGATCCCGATCGCGGTCGGACGGGGTCGGTAACTGTTGCCGTCCGAGCATATGAAAATACGCAGCGGTGAACTTGAAGGAGTGGACGCGGCACCGGGGCGTCCACCCCGTGACCGCGTACCGCTGGGTCCGGGAAGGCAAGCTCCCGGTTCCTGCGCGCCGTGCCGGCCGGCTGATCCCGGTGGATCAGGTGCCGGTCAGCGCCGTTCCGGAGATCACGCCCGAGTGTCCTCCGCTGACCAGCGCGCGGACCTGGACTGACAAGTTGCTCGGGTGGAGCGCATGGGCGGCAGCCCAGAGCTGGGCCGTGGGCCGCGTGGTGACCGAGGTCGGCTTTGCGCTGAACGGCAAGCGCCGCAAGCTCCTGGCCCTGCTTCGGGACAAGACGGCGACCACGATCGTGGGGGAGATCGCGGCCGCACGCCAAGCGAGAGGCCGCACGTCCCGCTACCACTGGTACAGTGCGGTGGCCGACGTCTCAGACACCGGCTTGAGGGATCCCCGATCGGGGCACGCGCAAGCGGTATCGCCGGCGATACGGCGAGGCGAGGCTGGGGAGCTCGTGTTCGGTATCGACCCTGGCGGCGGAAGGCCCGGGCGTCAGCGCACCAAGAACGGGCGGCCCAGTTCGCAGGGGGTGCTAGCGACGCCCCGCCTCAGGCCGTCGAGTCATACGGAACGTACCGCGGTCCAGGAGCAGCCGGTCCACACGGTCACGCGGCCGGCCTCCCTGGGCGCCACGGCGCCAGGGACCGAACGGCAGGCCTCCTCCGTGCGGCCAGGCGGGGCGGCCGCCACCCCGGTGGCGGCTCCGCGAGGCGGAGTGCGGGCGGCGCTCTCGCCGCCAGGGGGAGCCGCCCGATCGGTCCTGGCTCCGCGCCCACCGTGAGGATCGGCACCGCACCGACTGAGGACCCCCCGGCCAGCCAGCGGGACCGCTTGGCGGTGCTGGCCGCCATCCCACCAGGGCAGCGAGGGTCGCCCGCCATTCGCGTGCGGTGCCGGCCGGAGCCGCGCTCCGTGAATCCCGGGCCGAGGTGCGGCGACGGCCGGCCGGGGAGGAACTCGGCGTTCGCTCCGGTGAACGCCGGGTGGCGGACACAGCTGCCGGCGCGAGCGCGGGCCAAAAGGGGCGTAGCTCAGCGCCGGTGACGGTTGGAGGCGGCAACCAGCGCCACCGCCAGGCCCCCCACGGTCCCGCCGACCAGAAAGCCGATCACGAAGGCGATGACGAGGGCGGCCACGGACGCGAATCATGCCCCACCCGGCGGCAGCGGGTCCCGTTCACGGCCGCATCCGACCCAGGTCGGTCGGGACCGGTGGGGTCTGCCGCCTGGGCGGGAACCGGGGGTGTCTGCCCCACTGCCCATTCCGCGCGGCGCCGGTCGCCGCATAGCCTGCCCGGGGAGCGAACGTGAACGTACTCGGCATCAACCACTATGCGCACGAGTCATCGGCCGCGCTCATCCAGGAGGGACGCGTCACCTTCGCCGCCTCCGAGGAGCGGTTCTCCCGGATCAAGAAGGACGTGGCCTTCCCCCGCCGGGCGATCCAGGCCGCCCTCGACCACGGCCGGCTGCGGATCGAGGAACTGGACGCGATCGCCTTCGGTTGGAATCGCGGTGGGTCGACCCCCCTGCACACGTTGGGCTCGGCGCTGCGCGGGCAGCTGGCCTGGAGCCCCTACTGGCTGGCCGACTCGACCGCCGCCATTCCCCGGGAACTCTATCGCGGCAACGGCCGCGACGCTCTCCACTGGCACTTCCCCAGGAGCCAGGGCCAGCGGATCCTGCACGTCGATCACCATCTGGCCCACGCCCTCAGCGCTTTCTGCCTGAGCGGCTACGAAGAGGCACTGGTGCTGGTGGTCGATGGCCGCGGCGCTCGCCAGGCGACTTCGCTCTACCACGGTCGCCAGGGCCGGCTGCGGCTTGTGCGCTCCATCGATTGGCCCAACTCGCTGGGCGCCTTCTACGAGGCCTTCACCGACCTGCTCGGGTTCGAGCGCCACAACGACGAGTGGAAGGTGATGGGCCTGGCCGCGTACGGGCGCCCCAATGTGGACCTCGGTGACCTGCTTCGGGTGACGTCCGACGGCTACCGTGTCGCATCACGCGCCATCGTGGGCCGGCGCTGGGCCGACCTGGGTGCGATCGAGCGCCGCTTCGGGCCACGGCGCGACCCGGAGCGCCTGGATCAGCCCGACCGCGATCTCGCGGCCTCGGTCCAGGCCTCCACCGAAGCCGCCCTGGAGGCCCTGGTCCGGAGCGGCATCCGGGCCACCGGCTGCCGACGGCTGTGCCTGGCCGGCGGGGTGACGCTCAACTCCAAGGCCAACGGCCGCCTACTCGCCTCCGGGCTGGTGGACGAGCTCTTCGTCCAACCCGCGGCCACCGACGATGGCACCGCGGTGGGGGCAGCGATTGCCGCCTGTGGCACCCTTGGTGCCCTCCCCGCCTACCCGCTTGCTGACGTCTATTTGGGCCCCGGCTTTGAGCAGGCCGAGGTCGAGAGCGTGATCCGGGCCTACAAGCTGCGAGCCTTCCGGGTGGCCGAGCCCGAGCGGCTGGCAGCAGCGCTGCTCGCCCAGGGCGCGATCGTGGGCTGGTTCCAGGGCCGGATGGAGTTCGGGCCCAGGGCACTTGGCAACCGCTCGATCCTGGCTGACCCGCGACGACCGGAGATGAAGGACCGGGTCAACGAGTGCGTCAAGTTCCGTGAGGGGTGGCGGCCCTTCGCCCCCTCCTGCCTGGCCGAGGCTGCCGGCGACTACTTCGAGGGCTGTGTCCAGGCCCCGTACATGACGGTCACGTTCGATGTCCGCCCGGCACGGGCCGCCGAGATCCCGGCCGTCACCCACGTGGACGGGACCGCCCGGGTCCAAACCGTGGATCGCACCGTCAACCCACGCTACTGGCGGCTGATCCACGAGTTCGCTCGGCTGACAGGGGTGCCCGTGGTCATGAACACGTCCTTCAACCTGCGCGGTGAGCCGATCGTCTGCACACCCAAAGATGCCATCCGCACTTTCTATTCGTCGGGACTCGACTTCCTGGTCATGGAGGAGTCGGTGATCGCGAAAGACGCCACCTGGGACCCGGGTCAGCTGGAGACCCCCGAGGCGCTGCTCTCCGCCCGATCCCTGTAGGGTCGGCCCGGTCTCACAGCCCGAGGCGGTTTTCCACCCGTTCTGAACCTCCCCACGGCGAAAGCCGGGGGCTCGGAGGAGAACCACCGCCGCCTCTCCTCGGCTCTCGCCGCACGCTTGCGCATGCGCTCCAACATCCGGGGCCTCGGCTTGGGCTGTCCCCTCTCCTGCGGGCGACCTGCCCTTCCTCCGGGGCCGCGGCCCCGAAGCAGGAAGGGCGAAACGCCCTTCCACTCGCAGGTTGGGTAGCTTGGCTCCACGCCGCCCGCGGGAGCGGTTCCCCACCCGGCCAGCGCTCACGCGCCAAGCCGGCGTGGAGCAACCCAATTCAGACAGGCGGCTTATCCCAGCGCTGAAGCGCGGGGGCGCTCGGGACATGAAGGCATCCGCGACCGGGACCACGGCGCACCGGTCGCGGCCCAGACACCCACCCAGGGCGGACGCTGGCCCATGGAGTGTGCGGTCAGGGGCCGCGTACGGTGATGCCACCCTGCGAGCCCATGTCTGCCATCCTCGGGATCAACTGCCACGCCCACGACTCCGCCGCCGCCCTGGTCGTGGACGGCCGGTTGGTGTTCGCGGCTGCCGAGGAGCGCTTCTCCCGGATCAAAAAGGACCGCCGCTTTCCCACCGCCGCGGTCCAGGCAGCTCTGGACTGGTCCGGCCTGCGCCTGGCCGACCTGGACGCGGTCGCCTTCGGCTGGAACCGTCCCGGCCTGGCCCCGCTCCATACCATGCGCCAGGCGCTGCTGGGCCGCCTTCCCCGGAGCCGGGGCTGGACTTTGACCCAGCTCTACCATCTGGCCAGCGAGCTCCGCCACCGGGGCGGGGTGGCCGAGCTGGCCGAGCGCTTCGGCCCGCTGCCCCCGGTGCCGGTGCTGTTCGTCGACCACCACCAAGCCCATGCCTGGAGCGCCTACGCCCTCTCCGGGTTCGAGGAGGCGCTGGTGCTGGTGGTCGACGGCTGGGGCGCCTGGCAGTCGACCAGCGTCTTCTCTGCCCGAGGAGAGGAGCTGCACCGGATCCGCGTGATCCCCTACCCGGACTCGCTCGGCGTGTTCTACGAGAGCTTCACCGACCTGCTCGGCTTCGAGCGCAACGAGGACGAGTGGAAGGTGATGGGACTGGCTGCCTACGGCCGTCCCTCGATCGACCTGGGTGAGCTGCTTCGCGTCACCCCGGACGGGTACGTCGCCAACGGCCGGGCGCTGAGCGGGCGGGCGTACGGGGACCTGGAGCCGCTGGTGACCCGCTTCGGCCCCCGCCGCCGGCCCGACCTGCACATCGCCGACCAGGACCGAGACCTGGCCGCCTCCGTCCAGCGTGCCACCGAGGAGGCCCTGCTGGCGCTGGTTCGGGACGGGATCGCCCGCACCGGAAGCCGGCAGCTCTGTCTGGCCGGCGGGGTGGCGATGAACTCCAAGGCCAACGGCCGACTGCTCGCCTCGGGCCTGGTGGACCGGATCTTCGTCCAGCCCGCCGCGACCGACGACGGGACCGCGGTGGGGGCGGCGCTGGCCGCCCACCAGCGCCTCGGGCAACCGGTCCCCCGCCACCCCCTGGAGCACGTCTATCTGGGCCCGGAGCTCCCCGACACCGAGATCGAAGCTGTCCTGAGGGCCTCCAAGCTGCCAGCGGTCCGGGTCCCCGCCCCCCCCGCGCTCGCCGCCCGGCTGGTGGCCGCCGGCCACATCGTGGGCTGGTTCCAGGGCCGGATGGAGTTCGGCCCCCGGGCGCTGGGCAATCGCTCGATCCTGGCCGACCCCCGCGATCCGGCCATGAAGGACCGGGTCAACCAGAGCATCAAGTTCCGCGAGAGCTGGCGTCCGTTCGCCCCCTCCTGCCTGGCCGAGCGGGCGGCCGACTACTTTCGCCCGGCACACCCCTCCCCGTTCATGATCCTGACCTTCGACGTCCTGCCCGGGATGCAGACGGTGATCCCGGCCGTGACCCATGCCGACGGCTCGGCTCGGGTGCAGACGGTGGAGCGCCGGGTCAACCCCCGCTTCTGGCGGCTGCTCTCGGAGTTCCAGCGCCTCACCGGAGTCGGGGTGGTGATGAACACCTCCTTCAACCTTCGGGGCGAGCCGATCGTGTGCACCCCCCGGGACGCGGTCAAGACCTTCTACGCCTCGGGTCTCGACTTTCTGGTCATGGGCGACCACGTGGTGGCCAAGAACGCCGTCCTGCAGGCGGCCCTGGACGAAGCCATTCAGCCGGTGGCGAGCGGTGCCTGAGCCGGCGGTCCTGGTGCTGGAGGACGGCGCCGCCTTCGCCGGCCTGGCCCTGGGCGCGCCCGGCCCGGCCTGGGGCGAGGTGGTGTTCAACACTGCCATGACCGGATACCAGGAGGTCCTCACCGACCCCTCCTACGCCGGTCAGATGGTCTGCATGACCTACCCCCTCCAGGGGAACTATGGCCTGTGCTCCGAGGCGGCCGAGTCGGCCCGCCCCTGGGCGCGGGCGCTGATCGTGCGCTGGGCCTGCCCCCGGCCCAGCCACCACGGCGCCCGATCCTCACTCCACCGCTACCTGGCCGAGGCCGGGGTGTGCGCCATCCATGAGGTGGACACCCGCCGCCTCACCCGCCACCTGCGCGCCCACGGAGCCCTCCGGGCGGTGCTCAGCCACGAGCCCGAGCCCCCGTCCCAGGCCCGGCTGGCGGCGCTCGCCGACCGGGCGCGCTCGCTACCCACGCTGTCGGAGCAGGATCTGGTCGCCCAGGTATCACGGCTGGCCCCGGAGGAATGGGAAGAAGGGCTGCCCGCAGAGCTGAGCCCGCCTCGGATGAGCGACGGCAGCGGGCTAGTGATCGCCGTCGTGGACTATGGGGTCAAGCGCAACCTGCTCCGCTCGCTGCGCAGCCGTGGCTGCCGGGTCCTGGTCCTCCCCCACACCACCACCTGGTCGGACGTGGAGCGTTCAGGGGCGCACGGGCTGGTACTGTCGAGCGGGCCCGGCGACCCGGCGGTGCTGCAGGGGCCGCTGGAGCTGTGCCGGGAGGCCCTCAGCCACCGGATGCCGCTGCTCGGGGTGTGCCTGGGCCACCAGATCCTGGGCCGGGCCGTGGGCGCCACCACCGCCCGCCTGGGCTTCGGCCATCACGGCGCCAACCACCCAGTCCGCGACCTGCGCAGCGGCCGGATCGACATCACCAGCCAGAACCACGAGTTCCAGGTCCTGGCCGACTCGCTCCCCGAGGGCGACCTGTGGGTGAGCCATCTGCACCTCCACGACGGCTCGGTCGAGGGGCTGGCCAGCGATCACCTGCCCGCTCTCTCGGTCCAGTTCCATCCCGAGGCAGCGCCCGGCCCCCAGGACTGCCAGCACCTCATCGACCGCTTCCTGGAGACGGTCCGCCGGGGGCGACCCCGGCCCCAGGCGCTGGCCGGCCGGGGAAGGCTGGAACGCCCGCAGCGCGTCCTGATCATCGGCTCGGGGCCGATCGTGATCGGCCAGGCAGCCGAGTTCGACTACGCCGGCACCCAGGCCTGCAAGGCGCTCCGGGAGGAAGGGGTGGAGACGGTGCTGGTGAACTCCAACCCGGCCACGATCATGACCGACGAGGAGGTGGCCGACCGCGTCTACATCGAGCCCTTGAGCTGTGAGGCGGTGGAGCGGGTGATCGAGCGCGAGCGCCCGGACGCGGTCCTCCCGACCCTGGGCGGCCAGACCGGGCTCAACCTGGCCATGGAGCTGCATCGCACCGGCGTGCTGGCCCGACATGGGGTGCGCTTCCTGGGCGCCGACGCCGAGGTGATCCGGCGGGCCGAGGATCGGGAGGCGTTCAAGCAGCTGCTGCGCGAGATCGGGGAGCCGGTGCCGGAGTCGCGGGTCTGCCACTCGCTCGACGACGCCCGCGGCTTCGCGGCCGAGATCGGGCTGCCCCTGGTGGTCCGTCCCGCCTATACCCTGGGCGGCACCGGGGGCGGCTTCGTCACCACCCCCGAGCAGCTGGAGCGGGTGGTGCGGGGCGGGCTGCTGGCCTCCCCCATCCACCAGGTGTTGGTCGAGCGCTCGCTCTGGGGCTGGAAGGAGCTCGAGTACGAGGTGATGCGAGACGCCGACGACACCTGCATCACCGTGTGCAACATGGAGAACCTGGACCCGATGGGGGTCCACACCGGGGACTCGATCGTGGTGGCGCCGGCCCAGACCCTCTCCGACCGCGACCACCAGATGTTGCGCTCGGCGGCGCTGCGCATCATCCGGGCGCTGGGCATCGAGGGCGGCTGCAACATCCAGTTCGCGCTCGACCCCAACAGCTCGACCTACTTCGTGATCGAGGTCAACCCCAGGGTCTCCCGCTCCTCGGCCCTGGCCTCCAAGGCGACCGGCTACCCCATCGCCCGGGTGGCGGCCAAGGTGGCGATCGGGCTGCGGCTGGAGGAGATCCGCAACCAGATCACCGGCCGAACCGTGGCCGCCTTCGAGCCCGCCCTCGACTACTGCGTGGTCAAGATCCCGCGCTGGCCCTTCGACAAGTTCCCCGACGCCGACCGCTGGCTGGGGACCCAGATGAAGTCCACCGGCGAGGTGATGGCGATCGGGCGCACCTTCGAGGCCGCCATGGCCAAGGCGCTGCGCTCGCTGGAGCAGCGTCCGCCCGAGGGCGCAGAACTCGATGACCCGGCGCTCATCGACCGGCCCTCTGACCGCCGCCTCTTCGCCCTGCTCCGGGCCCTGGCCGGTGGCACCTCCGTCGAGGAGCTGGCCCGCCGCAGCGGGATCGATCCCTGGTTCCTTGATCGCCTCACCCACCTGGTCGCGATCGAGGCCGAGCTGAGCCGGGGCCTCTCCCCCGGCTCGATTCGGCGGGCGCGGCGGGCGGGCTTGGGCGACGCCGCCATCGCCGCCCTGGCCGGGGCTGCACCCGAGCGCGGGCGCCCCACCTACAAGCTGGTCGACACCTGCGCGGCCGAGTTCGAGGCCCGGACTCCCTACTACTACTCCAGCTGGGAGGACGAGGACGAGGCCGGGCTCGCGCCTGGCGGCTGCCTGGTGGTCGGCTCGGGGCCGATCCGGATCGGTCAGGGGATCGAGTTCGACTACTGCAGCGTCCACGCCGCCTGGGCCCACCGTGGCGCCGGCGTGCCCGCGGTCCTGGTCAACTCCAACCCGGAGACGGTGTCCACCGACTTCGACACCGCCGATCGGCTCTACTTCGAGCCCCTGGACCTCGACTCGGTGCTCCAGGTGGCCGCCTCCCAGGGGGCGGAACGAGCCTCGGTCCAGTTCGGCGGCCAGACCGCGGTGAACCTGGCCGCCGGGCTCGCCGCCGGCGGCCTGCTGCCCGCGGGGACCTCGGTGGAGTCGATCGACCTGGCCGAGGACCGACACCGCTTTGCCGCCGTGCTGGAGTCGCTGGGCATCCCCCGGCCACCGGGCGAGACCACGGCCTCACTGGAGCACGCCTATCGCATCGCCGAGCGTGCCGGCTACCCGGTGCTGGTCCGGCCTTCCTACGTCCTGGGCGGCCGCGCCATGCGCATCGTCCGCGGCCCCTCCGAACTCCGCCGCTACATGGAGTGGGCGGTACGCGCCCTGCCCCGAGGCGAAGTGCTGATCGACAAGTACCTGGAGGGGCCGGAGCTGGAGGTGGACGCGGTCTCGGACGGTCAGACCGTGGTGGTGCCCGGGATCATGCGCCACCTGGAGCGGGCCGGCGTCCACTCCGGCGACTCGATCGCGGTCTACCCTGCCTTCCTGGAGCCCGCTCAGGAACGTCTGATCGTCGCCCACACCGTCGCCATCGCCCGCGCGCTCGGGATCCGGGGCCTGCTCAACGTCCAGTTCGTCATCCACGCAGGCCGGGTCTACGTGCTCGAGGTCAACCCGCGCGCTTCCCGCACCGTCCCCTTCCTGAGCAAGGTCACCGGGGTGCCGATGGTGCGCCTGGCCTGCCTGGCCGGGCTGGGCCGGCCGCTGGCCGAGCTCGGCTACGGCACCGGCCTGGTGGCGGCACCACCGCTGGTCGCGGTCAAGGCGCCGGTCTTCTCGACCGCCAAGCTGCCGGGCGTGGACGGCTATCTGGCACCGGAGATGCAGTCCACCGGCGAGGTGATGGGGATCGACCGCGACCTGCCGGGGGCGCTGCGGAAGGCCTTCACGGCGGCCGGCATCCCGCCGCCGCGAGGAGGGACCGCCCTCCTCGCCCTGGACGGGGACGACCTCGGAGCCGCCCCGGCGCTCGCCGCCCGACTGATCGAGTCCGGGTACTGCCTCCAGGTTACGTCCGCCACCGCGAGCGCCCTGGCGGTGGCCGGCCTCGCCGCCGATCCGGTCGGCAGCGAGGAGGCGATCGGGTCCGTGAGCGAGGGGATGGCCGACCTGGTCGTGGCCACCTCACCCGACCAAGAGCTGGCAGTCGCGCTGCGGGCACTGGCGGCCGAGCGACGGGTCCCCTGCTTCAGCTGCCTGGACACGGTCCACGCCCTGCTGGACGCAGCCTGGGAGGAACCCATCCAGGTACTGCGCCTGGAGGAATGGCGGCAGGGGACACCCGACCGCAGCCCCGACCGGCTGGTGGCGGCGCAGGGCGGAGGGTCGGCATGAACGTCCTCGGCATCAACTGCTACCTGCACGACTCCTCGGTGGCCCTGCTCCAGGACGGCGAGCTGGTCTTCGCGGCCCAGGAAGAGCGCTTCAGCCGGCTCAAGAAGGACAGCCGCTTCCCCCGCCTGGCCATCCGGGCCGCCCTCGACCACGCCGGCATCGAGTTCGGCGCGCTGGACGCGATCGCCTTCGGCTGGAACCGGGGCGGTCTGACCCCGCTGCACACGATCAGATCGCAAGTGACCGGCCAGCTCGCCCCCAGCCTCAAGATGGCGATCGGCAACCTGATCAGCCTGGCCAGCGAGCTCTACGGGGGGAACGGTGTCAGGGCGCTGCGCCGCAACTTCCCGGTCGGCCCCAAACCGCTGGTGTTCATCGACCACCACGAGGCCCATGCCTGGAGCGCCTACGCTCTCTCCGGGTTCGAGGACGCCCTGGTGGTGGTGGTGGACGGACGTGGCGCCCGCCAGGCCACCAGCATCTACCACGGCCGCCAGGGCGGGCTGCGGCGGCTGCGAACGATCGACTGGCCCAACTCGCTGGGCAGCTTCTACGAGGCCTTCACCGACCTGCTGGGCTTCGAGCGCCACGGCGACGAGTGGAAGGTGATGGGGCTGGCCGCCTACGGCGAGCCGACCTACGACCTGAGCCGGGTCCTCCGGATCGTCTCCGGCGGGTACCGTCTCGATGCCCATCTGGTCTGCGGCACCTGGTGGAACGACCTGCGCCGGCTGGAGCGGGTCTTCGGCCCCCGTCGGGACCCGGAGAAGCTGATCACCGACCAGGACCGGGCCCTGGCCGCGTCGGTGCAACGCTGCACCGAAGAGGCGATCTTCTCCGTGGTCCGCGAGGGCATCCGGCTCACCGGTTGCCGGAACCTGTGTCTGGCCGGCGGGGTGGCCATGAACTCCAAGGCCAACGGCCGCTTGCTGGCCTCCGGGCTGGTCGAGGACCTGTTCGTGCAGCCGGCGGCGACCGACGACGGGACCGCCTTGGGGGCAGCGCTGGCCGCCCACGGCCGGCTGGGACAGCCGATCCCGCGCCGCCGCCTGACGGACGTCGCCCTGGGTCCCGGGTTCAGCCAGCGCGAGCTGGAATCGGTGCTGAGCACCTGCAAGCTGCCCGCGGCGCGGGTGACCGACGTCGAACGCGAGACCGCCCGGCTGCTCGCCCAGGGAGCCATCGTAGGCTGGTTCCAGGGTCGGATGGAATTCGGCCCCCGTGCCCTGGGCAGCCGCTCGATCCTGGCCGACGCTCGCTCGGCCGAGATGCGGGATCGGATCAACGAGTCGGTCAAGTTCCGGGAGGGCTGGCGCCCCTTCGCACCGTCCTGCCTCCAGGAGCGGGCCGGCGACTACTTCGAGGGCTGCCAGGATGCCGCCTTCATGACCATCACCTTCGACGTTCGCCCTTCGCGTCGGGCCGAGATCCCGGCAGTCACGCACGTGGATGGGACAGCCCGGGTCCAGACCGTGAACCGGGACGTGAACCCTCGATACTGGCGACTGATCCACGAGTTCGAGCGGACGACCGGGGTTCCGGTGATCCTCAACACCTCGTTCAACCTGCGCGGCGAGCCGATCGTGTGCACGGCCCGGGACGCGATCCGGACCTTCTACTCCTCGGGCCTCGACTTTTTGGTCCTCGGGGACTTCATCGTGGCCAAGGCCAGGGACTGGGTACCCGGCATCGGAGCCGACCGGAAACAGGCGCTTGCGCTTGCCCGGAGCAGCGGATCCGCCTCATGAGTGCACCCGACCGGCCACCCGCCCGATGGCCGGTTGCTCTCCGGGGTGTCGACGCTCCTCAACGCACACGACGGAACCGCCCTCGTGGACGGCTTGAGGAGCACCGGCACGTCGCCGCTGCACGGCTCGCCCCGCGCCGGCCTACACCCCATGGCTCGCGCCTGTCGGCGCTCCAGCTCTCGCCCGACTCCAGCTTCACGCGATCCGGCTCCTGATCGCGCTCTCGGGCCATGACGGTCGAGCGCTGCCGCTGGCGGCGACCGTGAAGAAGGCGGCCGTGAAGGGCCGCCATCGAGAGGACCAGGCAGCCCAGGGAGAAGACGAGCACGGCGATCTCGAGCCAGGCCGCCGGTCCCCCCCGGCCTTCCACAGAACCAGCACCAGCACGCTGGAGCCGAACCACAGGGTGCTGATCACCCTGCCGGCCGCGAAGAGGCCGTCAACGTGCGCGTCGCAGAAGCGCCAGAGACGCTGCAACTCCGACCTCCAAGTAGGGGATCAGGAGCCATCGGCTCACCTGAGCGCTTCGGGACCCCGCCCCGCAGCGAGCTCCATTGCTGCCGGGCACAACTGTGGCAGAGCACGTCAACCAGAGGGTGAGCGACGGACGCGCCGCAGGAGCAGCCCGACTGCTATGGCAACGCCGAGCAGCACGACCACGACCAGGACCGCAATCCCCCACGCCGGCGGTCGTACGGGCGCCGCGGCCAGGCGCTCATGCCGGGGCCGGTCCTTGCCCGGCGCCACGCTCCTGGCCGGGTTCGGGCTGGCCACCGCGGGCTGCTGCCCGGCCTGCGACGGGGTGGCGTCCCCCGCCGCCGACGGGCTGGCGGAGGCGGCAGCGCCTGCCAGCTGCGGGTTCACTGCCAGGTAGTCCCAGTGGTAGCGCACCGGACCGGGCGCCAGGTACTGGTAGTCGCCCTGATACACGTACAGCTGACCATCGGTCAGCGCCGGATTGAGCGTGAAGCCATCGTCGTAGCCGTAGCGCTGGAAGCTGTCGCTGCCGGGCCTGGCCAGGTCCACCTCGACGCTGGACGAGTGACCCGCACCGCCGTCCCTGGTCAGGCGGAGACGGATACGGACGTAGCAGTCCTCGAGGTTGGCCGCCACCCCGCAGCGTGGATAGAGCCCGCCGAGCGTGCCGAACCACCCCTGCTGCCCGGTCCCGCAGGGCTTCTCGAAGTTGTCCTCCTTGCAGATGTAGTTCTGCTCGGTACCGCTGTCGCCGCTGCCCGGGCACCCCCGGGAGTAGTTGCAGCTGTCGATGTATTGGGCAGTGATGGCAGCGTGGCTGCCGTCCGCGAACGAGCCGCCCCAGAACTCGAGGCTCCAGGTCCAGCAGCCGCCGAACCAGTCGCGGGCGTACAGACCGGTGTTCGGGGTGGTTGGCCTGGGGCAGGTGGTGACCATGAGCTCCGTCCACGCCATCGAGCCTCCGGTGGGCGTGTAGGCGTCGAGGCCAGGCGCGACCTCGGTGTCGACGACGAAGCTGCCGCTGGGATCGAACGTGAACGAGCGGTTCGGGCGCATCACCGTCCCGCCGAGCTCCTGTCCGTTGCCGTCGATATCCGTATGCCAGTGGCCACCGGGGCCGCCGTAGAAGTGCTCGGTCAACGGTGGGTTGGGCCCTTCGGACTCGAAGGTCAGATAGTCGGAGGGAAGGTGCGCGTAGGGGCCGGTGTAGCCGAAGTCATCCACCCAGAAGTTCGCGCCGGTCCGGGCCCTGATCGGGGCGGTCGCCAGCGGCGCCTGGCACCAGATAGTGGGACCGTAGGGGCCGGCCGCGAGCGGGGTGGCACAGCTGGCGGCCCCGACTGGAACGGTGCCGAGACCCAGGCCGGCAAGAGCGAGAGTCACGCTCCACACGGCCGCGATCGACCACCGTCCGCTCATGAGCCGCCCTCCCCGTCCACCTCCCACCCGGAGGCCCGCCGTAGCCGTGGTGCCCCGCCCGCAGATGACGCGGCGGATCGTAGCACCGCGTCCTGCCTCCTCACCAGCCCGGACAGGGTCTCGGCCGGGGCCATGGTCGCGGCCGCTTCCATGGCACCCAGCAGACAGCCCATCAGGGCGGCGATGCGCAGCGAGGCCAGGCCCTGATCCAGCCAGCCCTGACCCAGATAGCAGATCATGGCCGACAGGACCACCGTCCCGAACAACGCCAGCCGAGCGTCGCCGTCCCGTACCAATCGGGCGGCGGCCACCACCGCGGCCGCCACCACCCACCAGAAGGCGCCCATGCCCAGCACGCCCATCCGTAGCCAGACCCAGAGCACGGTGTCGTGGGGGATGTAGAAGATCAGGGGGTCGATGGTGGTACTGACGTCGACCATGGGAATCGGCGTTCCGTAGCGGATGCCAAAGCCCAGGCCGGTCAGTGGCACCTGGTGGATGTCGATCGACAGGTTTTGGAGCTCTTCCGTGCGGTAGTTGTCGGAGGCCAGATCGCGGGGATCGGGACGGAAGGCCGACCACAGGGCGTGGGCGGGGGCGCCAAGCAGGCCGGTGCTGTCGCGGAAGGCGAGCACGTAGGTGCCAGCGACGACGACCGAGATGGCCAGGATCAGGGCCGTCCTCGGGCGGCGGTCGGGCCGCCGGACCCACGCCACCACGACCAGCAGGAGGAGGCAGGCGGGCAGCAACAGCCAGGCGGTGCGACGATCGTTGGCCAGATCGGAGAGCACCACGAACGGGAGCAGCAGGGTGGCGACGCGGCGCAGCCAGCCCCGATGGCCGAGGGCCCAGAGCGACAGCGTCAGCAGCACGTAGAGCGTGAAGAAGACGGTGTCGTCGTGCTCCAGGATGGTCTCGGGAGGGGGGTGTAGGCTCGACAGGGCCTGCCACCGGTAGACGCCATAGACGGCCCGCAGCCCGATGGCCAGGACCAGCGTCCACAGCATGACTTCCAGGGTCCGCGGCGACGAGACCAGCCGCGAGGCCAGCAGGTACACCGCGGCCAGATAGAGCCAGGGCCGGAGCTCTTCCAGCGAGATCGTGAAGTCCCCCCCGGAGAGCAGGCCGTGCACCCAGCCCAGGAGCCCCACCCCGGCCAGCACCCACATCCCAGCGGCAAGCCGCGAGCGGGGCAGCGCCAGGCGTCGTCGGACCGCGTCCCGCCCGACCCAGGCCAAGACGGCCATGGCAAGCAGGACCTCAAAGGGGTAGACGTGGGTGTTGCCGACGCTGCGCCAGAAGGGGAGGTGAGCCAGCACTGCTCCCGCCCTGGGATCGGGGTAGCGGTCGATCAAGCAGGCGCCCAGCAGGAAGGCCACCACCGGCGCCGGCTGCGACCGCCAGAACCCGATCCCCACCAGCAGCAGGCCCGGGATGGCGAGCGGGAAGAGCTCGACGGTGCCGGGCGCGGCCCCGATCACGATCGCGCCCACGGCACCGACGCTGAGCGAGCCCCCCAGGACCACCACCGCCCGCAGCCGCCGGTCGCGCTCCAGGCCGACAACGGTGAGAGCGGGCGGGGTCATGACGTCGCCACCGGTGCCAGCTCGGAGGGGCGGGGGTGCCGCCCCCGGGCGAGCCGACGGAGCATGGCGATGAGACGACGGTTGTTGGTGCCGGCGTCGTGCTCCCGCCCGGCCAGCTCTCGTCCCCGCTCCCCCATCGCCCGTCGCTGCTGCGGGCTGTCGCGCAGCACCTCCAGAGCCCGGCGGAGCCGACGCGGGTCCTCCGGCGGCACCAGAAGGCCGGTGACGCCGTCGCGCACCATCTCGGGAATGGCGCCGAGCGGGCTCGCCACCACCGGGACCGCGCAGGCCAGTGCCTCGGCCACCGCCTGGGGGAGGCAGTCGCCGCGGGTGGGAAGGGCGAGAACGTCCGCGCGCCGATACAGGTCGACGAGCTCGGGCGCCTGAGGAGCCAGGCCCCGGTGCACCCGACAGCGCAGGTCGGCTGGGATGCCGTCGACCTTGGATGCGGTGACCAGGTCGAGTTCGGCCCCCTCCAAGGCCCGCATCGCCTCCACCAGCTCGGGGCCACCCTTGCGCTCGAACTGGCCGCCCACGAACAGCACCCGGAAGGGGCCGGGGGGCCGGGCCGGTAGGGGAGCGAACAGGGCCGTGTCCACGCCCGGCGGGATGACCTGGATCCGCTCGGGCTCGATCCCGTAGTCGGCAACCAGCGAGTCGGCCGCCCACCGGCACCAGGCCACCACTGCCGACGCCGCCCGCAACGGCCTGGAGACCGCCTGGCGCTTCAGGCGCTCGATCCGCTCCGGCCCCCGGGCATGGCCGTATGCCCGGCCCACCTGGTCCAGGTTGGCGGGAGTGGCGTCCAGGGAGACGATGCCGGGAATCCGGGCCAGCAACCCGCTGCACAGCAGCGCAGTCGCCTGGGTGTGGAGGAACAGCGCGTCTACCGGCCCCCGGCGGAGGCGGGCGTCGAGCTGCCGACGTGCGTCCCAACTGGCCCGCCAGGACCAGGTGCCGAGCGGGGTGAGGCGCAGCGGTCCCCCCGCCGTTCGGTAAGGGATCCGTATCACCTCCCAGCAGACATCGGGTTGGGCGGCCAGCGCCCGCTCCAGGTTGTGGGTGTGGGCCACGTGGCCCAGGGTCTGCTCGACCACGAAGAGCAGCCGGGGACGGCGTCCCCCCTGCAGCTGACTCAATAGGCCCCGTCCGAGCGGAGCACCACCAGCACCGTCCGCAACAGGATCCGGATGTCGAGCCAGAAGCTCCAATCGTCGATGTAGGCGAGGTCGAGCTCGATGGCCCGCTCGAACGGGCACTCCGAACGCCCGCTCACCTGCCACAGGCCGGTCAACCCGGGGACGGTGGAGAGCCGTCTGGCCTGGGTTGGCGTGTACGTCGCCACCTCGTGGGGCAGCGGTGGACGCGGGCCGACCAGGCTCATCTCCCCCTTGAGCACGTTGACCAGCTGCAGCAGCTCGTCGAGGCTGCTGGCGCGAAGGAAGCGGCCGGCCAGGGTGACCCGTGGGTCGCGTCGCATCTTGAACAGCGGCGGCTGAGCCTCGTTGAAGGCGGCCAGCTCGCCCAGGCGCGCCTCAGCGTCGCGAACCATCGTCCGCAGCTTGTACATGCGGAACACCACGCCCCCTCGGCCCACTCGCGGCTGGGCGAAGATCGGGTTGCCAGGGGAGGTCACCACGATCAAGGCCAGGATGGCCAGGAGCAGCGGTGCCAGGGCCACCAGACCGATTGCGCTGAGCACGATGTCAAGCGCCCGCTTGGCGGCGGCGATCGGTTGGGAGGGCACGTCGATCACCCGATTGGCTGCCGACTCTTGCTCCTCTACCACCACTGACTCGAGAGCAGAGCCGGCTGCTTCATCAGCATCAAGCCCTGACACAGTGAGCTCCATCTCTGGTCTGATAGCGAGACTACGTGGTGGCGGATAAGGGCCACCATGAGCCGTTTGTCCCCGAGGGAGAGGGACAACTCCACGGGTCTCACGCTCTGGGCCGGGACGTGATGGGACCGAAGCCCGCCGGGCATGTGTCAGTGGAGTCCCGAATCACAGGTTAAATGGGCAATCCGGGAGCCCCAGCGTCCACCTCCGGCGACGCCTCGAATCTCGGCCAAGGAGTAGCCAGAGAGCCGGGGTATCAAGCTGGGCTCTCCAGAACCAGGAGCGCGCAGAGCGGCTTACGCAGGCGACGCCAATCGTCACAGGCAGGGGTGAGAAGGAGGCGGGACAGGATCGGCTGGATGGGACCGGTGATGAGGGGCAGGAATTCGCAGAACTCACGCCTGGATCGGGGCAGGACACGCTCGCCGACGAAACGCAGACAACCCAGCCTGAGACCGGAGGGATCGATCAGGCGCTGCTGGAGCTCCGCCTCGCTATAGCGCCGCTGGAAGAACACCTTGCCGTCGTCTCCCGTCCCTGCCGCCCAGTAGAAGTCGGGCTCTCGCCGGTCGATGCGGCCGGTGGGCCAGAAGGGGACCGTGACGATACAGCGGCCGCCTGGCCTCAGCACCCGACCGATCTCGGCCATGCAGTCGCCGTCGCCGCCCCCGGGGATGTGCTCCAGTACCGAGATCGTGCAGACGCGGTCGAAGCAGGCGTCGGGGAACGGGAGCCGGCGGCCATCGGCGACCGCCAGCTGCAGACGCCTCTCCAGGGCGCGCAGCCGGGCCAGGAGCGCATACTCGTCGCAAAAGTAGCCGTGGAGGTCGGTCGCCACCACCTGGCAGCGGACCCGCTCGGCCAAATAGAGCGCCAGCAGCTTGGGGCTGCCCACATCCAGCACCCGTTGTCCACCCTCGAAGCAGCCCTCTTCCAGCGCCAGCTGGAACTCCACGGCCCGCCAGTAGTTGACCGGTACCCCGAGGTAGCGGAGGCCTCTGGCCAGGCGGCCGTGGGCCAGCAGCTGGCGGCCCACGCCCATGCCGTACGCCTGGAGACAAAGGCGGGCGGAAAGACCCGCCGCCTTCGTCGCATCCATCAGGGCGAGGTGAAGACGACGTCCACCCAGTAGTTGGTGCCGTCGTAGGTGTTGGTCGGGAAGCTGCTGGGTCCGTAGGCGTAGACGCCGTTCCCCCCGGCACTGGCCGTGTCCGGGGCGTCCAGCGGCCAGCTTCCGGCACTCGCCCCGCTGAAGTATCCGGCGGTGGCAGAGTAGTAACCGCTCTGAGTGTGGTAGCTGACCACGTAGATGGTGTTGGGCTGGATCTGCACCGGAGTGGGAAGGTTGACCTGCTGCCATCCTGACGCAGTCTCGCTGGTCGAGGGGGCGCTGGCCAGCAGTTGGCCGCTACCCGTCCACAGGTCGACTACGTGAGGACCGGTGTTCTGGCTGCCCTTGTAGAAGCGGATGGCCGTGATCGTGCCGCCGACCGCGGACTCGAACTTCATCCCCACCTCGACCGGGTTGGGATCGTTGGCGGAGGCCACCGCCGGGGTGGTGTTGGGACCGAACACGGTGCAGGGGCAGGCGGCGGTGGTAAACGACCAGCTGTACGGCTGTGCCATCACGTTGCCGTACGAGTCGGTGGCACCGCTGACGGTGGCGGTGTAGGTGACGCCCTGGCCCAGGTTGGCGTTGGGCTCGAGGGTGGCGGTGAGGTTGCTGGCGTCGTAGCCGACGGTGGCCGGGACCGTGTTCCCGCTCGAGTCCTTCAGCACAAACGAGATCGTGGACTCGGTCACCGCCTTCGAGAAGGTGGCCGTGACCGCGGTGGTGAACGGCACCGAGGTGGCACCTGGCGAGGGCGTCTGGGCGGTCACCGTCGGAGGCGTCCTGTCGACGAACCTGGTGTTGAAGACAACGTCCACCCAGTAGTTGGTAGCGTCGTAGGTGTTGCGGGGGAAGGTGGAGGGTCCATAGCTGTAGACCCCATTGCCCCCATTGGACGCACTGGCCAGGGCATGCAGCGGCGTGGGATCCACGCTGTTGGTGAGGCCGCCGCTCGTGTAGGAGTAGTAGCCGACGTTGGTGTGGTAGGAGGCGATGTAGACCTGGCCGGCGCTGATCGCCACCGGATCGGGAAAGTCCACCTCCTGCCAACCCGAGGTGGTCTCGTTGCTGGAGGTGGCGGTGGCGAGCAGCTGACCGCTCGAGGTCCAGAGATTGACGACGTGAGGACCCGTGTTCTGGCTGCCCTTGTAGAAGCGGACGCCGTTGATGTAGCCGTTGACGTCGCTGGTGAACTTCACGCCCAGCTCGACCGGCTCGGGATCGTTGGCGCTGGCCACCTGGGGCGTGGCGCTGGCGGGGAAGATCGTGCAGGGACAGCTCATGGTCGTGAACGACCACGAATAGGGCTGGGCCATCACGTTGCCGGAGGAGTCGGATGCCCCTCTGACCGTGGCGGTGAAGGTCGTGCCCTGCGCCAGCGCTGCGCTCGGGGTGAAAGTGGCGGTGTAGGTCGAGCTGTTGTAGGCGAGGCTCCCGGCTACCTGGTTCCCGCTCGAGTCCATCACAGTGAAATCGATCGAGGAGGCGACCACGTTCTTGTTGAAGTTGGCAGAGATCGTGCTGGTGAAGGGAGCGCCGGTGGCGCCGGGGACCGGTGAGACCGTGGTCACGGCCGGAGCTACGGTGTCGATGTAGGTCGTGTTGAAGACGACGTCAACCCAGTAGTTGGTGGCGTTGTAGGTCTGGGTGGGGAAGGCCGACGTGCTGGTGTAGAGGTACACGCCGTTGTTGCCGGCCGGAGCGTGCAGCGGCCAGACGTCGTCCGGTGAGGTGAAGTAGCCCGGGGTGACCGCGTAGCCTCCGTTGGGAGCCAGGTACGAGGCCACGTAGGTGGTGTCCGCCGAGATCGCGACCGGGGTGGCGAAGGTCAGTGTCTGCCACCCGCTGGAGGTCTCGTTGGTGAAGGTCCCCTGGGCCAGCAGCTGTCCGGAGGACGTCCACAAGCTGCCCACGTGGGTCCCCGTATTGCCGCTTCCCTTGTAGAAGCGGATGCCGTTGACGTAGCCCGCCTGGTCGGCATAGAACTTGACCCCCACCTCGACCGACTGGTTGTCGCTGGCGGACGCGGTTTGCGGAGTGGCCGTGCTGCTGAACAGGCTGCAGGGGCAGGGCCTGGGGTTGACCGTGACCGAGATCCCGTCCGAGGGGCTCTCCAGGTTGCCGCTGTCGTCGACCGCCCGGCTCTCGACGGTGATGGCACCGGTCGGTCCCGGTGTCCACTGGTAGCTCCACGAGGTCGTGCCCTGGGCCGGATGCCAGGTGGTGCCGCCGTCGGTGGAGACCTCGACCCCGGCCACCACCCCGCCGCCGGCATCGGTTGCGGTTCCGGTGATGGTCACCGGGGTGCCGCTGGTCTCGGCCGCGCCGCTGGAGGGGGAGGTGATGGTCGAGGTCGGGGGTGTGGTGTCGGTGGACGCGGAGGTGGGCACCAGCCCCGGCTGCAACGTGGCCGGCTGCACGCCCATGTCGGCCAGGATGTTGACCGTCGCCTGCTCCATGATCGGGTCGGGCTGGTCCGGGCCCACGTCGGGGGACACGTCGTGGTTGGTGTCGAGGCCCCAGGACCACTGGACGGTCCCGGCGCTGAAGACCCGCGCCCCACTGGGCGCCTTGTACTCGGTCGGGCTCCAGGTGGCCGTTCCCGGCCCGTAGGTCTCCCCGTAGTCCTCCAACAACTCCGGAACCTGGACGGTGGTGGCGGCGAGGTCGAACAGGCCGGGAGGCCGGAAGCCATTGTCGAGATCCTCGTCCCACTCGTAGCCGATGGTCTGGTCACCGAGCGTGATGCTCTGTCCCGGTTGCAGGTTGGTGACCGGGGTGTCGCGCCAGAAGCGGAGCCTGGAGTAGGGGTAGGTGATGACCGGGGCGGCGGAGCCGCGGTTGACCATGAAGATGGTCCCGCCCAGCTCGTTCTCCGGCCTGCCGCCGTCGGCGGGAGGCGAGAACCGGGGGTCCCGCCAGGACCCGGTCCAGGTCGGCGGGTCGGCTGGGTCCTCGACCTTGTTGTCGAGGGTCTCCTTGTAGCAGATGATGGTCCGGTCGGGCGTGTTGGAACCGTCGATCGAAGCACCCCAGCGGATCTTCCAGAAATCCTCATTGCCGGTGAAGTTGGCGACGTTGACGCCGTCCTGGATCGCGGTCTCGACGGCGGAGCGCATCTCGTTCGACCAGTACTCGTCGTGGCCGGCCGAGAGCAGGACCTTGTGGTTCTCCAACAGGCTGGGCGAGCGGACCAGGTCGACGCTGGAGATGTAGCTCACGTCGTAACCGTTCGCCTCCAGCCAGCGGACCATCGGGTATTCGGCGTAGAAGACGAAGTTGCTCGTCCCGTAGCCGGGGGACTCCGCCCGATCATTGAAGGGCCGGTTGTAGCTGACAGCGTACGCCCGCCCGTTCGATGAGGGAGCCGAGCCATAGTACAGATTGTTCCCTCCATAGTCGTTGTAGGCGACCCAGGTGGTGTCGTCGGTTCGGAACACGATGTCAGAGCGGCTGGCGTCGTTGCGAACCACGAACACGATCTGGCTCATCCCTCCATCGGGGGCGACCAGGTCGGCGAAGTAGATCCCCGAGATCGCGATGGAGGGCACGTTCCAGGAGGCCGATACCGCCCAGTTGCCGCAGTCGACGAGCCCGGTCGAGCCCTGGCTGAGGCAGGCCGGCTGGGTCTGGGGCAGCGGCACCGACGGCATCACCGTCGCCACCAGACGGGCCCCGTCCCCGCCGTAGTAGCCCATCCGGTAGATCTCGATCTTGTAGGAGGTGTAGCTGGTGCTGTTGATCTTGAACTCGACAGTCTGACCGACGTCCACGCTGATGTCGGTGGCGAATCCCTGCAGCCCTGCATCGATGGAGGTGCCAGGGTCCCAGACCGAGGGTGGTGTCCCCGGGAGGGCGTTCTCGCAGGGGATCGGGTTGGTGCTGCAGTCGGCGGCCGCGGGCCGGACGTCGCCCGTGAGCAGGAATAGACCGGGCAGCAGCACCAGGGCCGCCAGGCCTGCCAGTAGCCGCCTCGCAAGCCAGCGACGCCCGGCGCCGGGAGACCTGGAGAAGCGTGTCAGAGCGAACATGGACATGGGGATGAATGGATGGTCGAGCCGACGGGCAGCGGTGGCAATGGGCTACCGAAGCGCATCTCTCCGCTCCGGCAGCCCGCCTGCTGGGCGGTCGGTCCCGGGGCCGGGCGGGCGCGCCGCCGGGGACGGGTCAAACGTCCCCCTCCGCCAGGCGTCGGTACCAGGCTCCGCCGACCGCGGTCATCAGCAACAGACGGGGGAGGAAGCGCCAGAACTCGGGAGCCATGATCAGGCGGGGATCCCGGCCCACGCCGTAGGCGAGGCCGGCCCAGGTTCGTCCTCGGCGGCCGTTGTGGAGATCGAACCAGGGGGTCTGGAGGAGGGCGTGGAAGCGTACCTGCAGCCCGTCGGGCATCGCTACCGCCGGAGGCAGGGTGGCCAGCGCCCGCTCCACGGTGTGCAGCACCTGGTCGGTCTGGCGCCAGGGTGGCAACCCCCGGTGGAACATGTTGTCGCCGTGGAGACGGTAGGCGTAGAGCGGCTCGGCGATGTAGCCAACCGGCCGTCGGGCGGCAGCCCGCAGCCACATGTCCCAGTCCCCGGTGTGGGTCAGCTGGGGGTCGTAGGGGCCGAGCTCGCGGGCCAGATCCGATCGCAGCAGCGCTCCCGAGTGGAGGACGTAGTTGCCCCAGATCAGACGACGGAACTCCTCCAGCCCCGGGTGCACCCCGTCCTCGGGCCAGGGAGCCACGATTCGAGGCCGACAGCCCTGGCGCACGATGGCGTGGGCCGAGAAGACCAGGCCGACCTCTGGGCAGGAATCGAACACCTCCATCTGGCGTTCCAGGGCATCGGCGCGGAGCAGATAGTCGTCGGCCGAGAGCACGCCCACTGCCTCACCTCGCGCCAGGGCCAGGCCCTGGTTGTAGGAGCGGATGTTGCCCAGACGCTGGCGATTGGACACCGTTCGCAGTCGCGGCTCGCCCGACCAGCTCCTCAACACCTCGGCGGTGCAGTCGGTGGAGGCGTCGTCGATCACGATCGCCTCCCACTCCCGCTGGGTCTGCCCGGCCAGGCTGCGCAACGCCTGGTCGAGGAAGCGGCCGTAGTTGTGGCAGGTCACCACCAGCGACACCCGGCAGGAGCTCATCGCCGTTCCGAATCGACCTGCAAGAGGTGGCGCAGCACCTCACCCACCTCGTGTGGCCGCAGGGTGCGCAGGGCCAGCGACACGGCCAGGTAGGTGACCGCCCCGGCCACCACCGGCACCTCCAGCTGCAGGTGGCGCAGGGGCAGCACCACCGCCGACATGGCCCCGGCCGCGACCAGGCAGCGGGCACAGCGGGAGGCGGTGGTCCAGTCCAGCACCCCCCGGGGCAAGAGCCACAGTCCGGCCGACATCATCAAGACCTCGGTCAGGGTGGTGACCGCCGCCGCGCCCACTGCCCCGTTGCCGAAGCGGGACTGGGCGAATGGGATCGCGAGCAGGTTGAGGGCCGGGTTCAGCACCGCCGCCACCACCGCCGTCACCGCCCACTGACGCTGCCGGTCGTGGGCGTTCAGCGCCGTGCCCAGGATCATGTCCACTGCGATCAGGGGGAAGCCGGGTGCCAGCAGCAGGATCGGGAGGACGGAATGCTGGAAGACGGCCGGGTAGCGGAGCAGGGCGATGATCCGGTCGGCGAGCAACATCACCCCCAGCGCCATGGGCAGGGTCACCAGGACCACCACCTGCACGGCCCGGCGGGTGATGGCATCGAAGGGTGCGGTGCCCGCCGCCGCCGACAGCGCCGGGAAGAGCACGGTGACCAGGATCGCCGGGACCGCCACCGGGATGGTCACGATGCGGTAAGCGGCGACGTACCAGCCCACCACCGCGGGACCGGTGAGGAAGTTGAGGAGGACGGAGTCGATCTGCCCGTAGACGGTCAGCGCCGACTGCCAGACGAAGAAGGGAAGCCCTCCGGCGCAGAGCCGCCACCAGGCCCCCGGGTCGAGCTCGGGCAACGACCCGATCCCCCGCCAGAGCACCGCCCCGCCGACCAGCAGCGCGGCCACCTGACCGGCCAGATAGGCACCGGCCACCGCCAGCAGTCCGTGGCCCCGGAGGAGGACGGCAGCGGCCAGGAGCGCGTAGGTCGAGGTCTGCAGCGCCCCCACCAGGGCCAGCGTTCCCATGCGCTGCAACCCCTGGAGCACCCCCTGCACCACCGAGAAGGCGGCCCCGACCACGATGCCGCCGCTGAGCACGTACACCGCCTCGCGTGTCAGCTGATCGCGGCTGCCCAGCGTCACCACCGCAGTCGCCACCGCCCCCGCCACCAAGACCAGCGGCAGCCGGGTGGCGAGGGCGTTCAGGGCCAGGCCTCCGGCCCATGACGGGTGGCGGGCCACCTCCTTGGCCAGGAACGTGCCGGTGCCCAGGTTGGCGATCAGGCCGGCGAGCATGGTCAGCCCCAGGGCGAACCCCAGACGGCCCAGGTTGGCGTCGCCCAGGAAGCGGGGCAGCAGGATGGCCAGCAGGGCCGAGCCCACCCAGGACACGCCCTGAGCGAGGCCCAGGCGAAACACGCTCCGGACGAAGTGCGCCGCCCCCGGCACCCAGGCCCGGCGCGAGACACTCCCGAGCAGGGCGGTGGCGGGGACGTCCCTCACGCGGCTCCGGCCAGCGCACAGGCCCGGCTCAGGGCCCGAGCGACCTCCTCCTGCTCTTCCAACGCCAGCTCGTGGTACATGGGGAGGAGGAGGCAGCCGTCCTGCGCCCGCTCGCTCTCGGGGAGCGGCAGGGGGGCGAGCCAGGGCTCGCGTCGGTAGGCGGGCTCCCGGTGGGCGCACATGATCCCCCGCCGAGTGGACACGCCGGCATCGAGCATCGACTGCATGACCGTGCGCTGGTCGGTCCCGGACGGAAGGCGGACGCAGAAGCTCTGCCAGTTGCTTCGGGCCCAGGGGGGCTCGACCGGCAGGCCTAGGCCGGGAACCTCGGCCAGCAGCTCGCGGTAGCGATCGGCCAGCAGCCGGCGCCGGGCCACGATCGCGTCCAGCCGGCGCAGCTGCTCACGCCCGACCGCGGCCTGGAGATCGGTCAGCCGGTAGTTGTAGCCAAGCTCGTCGTAGGCCTCGACGACCACGATGGGGGCGCAGTGGCGGACGGTGTCGGGCACCGTCATCCCGTGCTGGCGCCAGAGTCGGAAGCGACGGTCGAGTTCGGGGTCGGCGGTGGTGAGCATGCCGCCCTCGCCGGCCGTGACCAGCTTGCGGGGATGGAAAGAGAAGCAGGCCACGTCGCCGTGCGGCCTGCCCACCCGCTGCCAGCCACCGTCCCAGAGGAGCTCGGACCCGACCGCGCAGGCCGCGTCCTCGACCAGGGCCAGGCCGTGGCGCCAGGCGATGTCCCGCAGCGCGACCAGATCGCAGGGCATCCCCATCTGGTGGACGCAGAGGATGGCCCGGGTGGCCGGGGTGATCGAGCGCTCGACCAGCTCCGGGTCCAGGTTGTAGGTACCGGATTGGATGTCGGCGAAGATCGGCCTCGCCCCCAGGTAGCGAACGCAGTTGGCGGTGGCGACGAACGAGTGGCTGGCGGTGACCACGTCGTCGCCCTCCCCTACCCCCACCGCCTTCAGGGCCAGGTGGAGGGCGACCGTGCAGCTCGCGACCGCGCAGGCGTGTGGGGCGCCCACGGCGGCCGCGAACTCCCGCTCGAAGGCCTCCACCTCGGGCCCCTGTGTCAGCCAGCCGCCGAGGAGGGGCCGCCGCACCGCCTCCGCCTCCGCCTCACCGACCCAGGGGCGGGTGATGGGGATCATGCCGTCACCCCCGCTACCTCCACCGCCAACCGTTCAGAACGCCACCAGGCGACCAGCCGCTCCAGCCCCTCCTCGATGCCCACCCGGGCACGAAAGCCCAGCTCCGCCTCGGCCGCACGAGTGTCGGCCAGCCGGCGGGGGACCGGGTTGACCGTTCGCTCGGGCAGATGCTCGGGCCTGGCCTTGGAGCCCATGACCCGGAGCAGCAGCGCCGCCAGCTGGTTCAGGCTGGTCTCGATGCCGCTGGCCACGTTGAAGACCCGATCGCTGACCTCCGAGGCCGCTGCCAGCAGGTTGGCGCAGGCGACGTCCTCGACGTAGACGAAGTCCATCGTCTGGGAGCCGTCCCCGAAGATCTGGGGCCCGAGGCCGGCCTCGATCCGCTCCATCCACCGGATCAGGACCTCGGTGTAGGAGCCGTGGCAGTCCATGCGTGGCCCGTAGACGTTGAAGTAGCGAAGTGCGACGTATCGCAGCCCGTACATCTCGTTGAAGCTGCGCAGCAACCCCTCGCCGAAGCTCTTGGCAGCTCCGTAGAGGGTGCGGTTGTGGTAGGGGTGGTGGGACTCCGGGGTGGGAAACGACTCGGCCAGTCCGTAGACCGAGGCAGAGGAAGCCGACACCACCTTGCGTACGCCCGCCCGTTGGGCGGCCTCGAGCACGTTGAAGGTGCCGTCCACCAGCACCTCCAGCGCCAACCGCGGCTCCTGGGCGCACTGAGTGATGCGGATCGCCGCCTGGTGAAACAGGTAATCGACCCCCTGCATCGCCGCTGCCACCTGTTCGGGGTCGCGGATGTCGACTCGAAGGACCCGGAGGCGCCGGTCGCCCATGGCTTTGGCCAGGTTGTCGAACGAGCCACGGCTGAAGTCGTCCACCACCCGGACCTCGCCGGCCCCCTCGGCCAGCAACAGGTCCGCGATGTGGGACCCGATCAGGCCGGCGCCGCCGGTGATCAGGGCGGTGCTGCCGCGCATGAAGCCATCCCCTCCTTTCCGTGTCCGTCGCCGTCGTTGCGCCAGCGCAGGAAGCGAGCGGGCACCCCGGCCACCACCGCCCCGGCGGGCACGTCGCGCACGACCACCGCTCCCGCTCCGACGATCGCCCCCTCGCCCACGGTCACCCCAGGGAGGAGGATGGCGCCGGTGCCGACATCGGCTCCCCGCCGCACCACCACCGGCCGGATCGAGAGGTCGGTCTGGATGATCGGCAGGTCGATCGGGTGGCCAGTGTGCTCCGACCCGAGGACCCTGGCCCCCGGCCCCCAGCCCACGTCGTCCTCCAGAACCAGGTCGCGGGCGTCGAAGTAGCTCTGAGGGCCGACCCAGCACCGGGCCCCGATCCTGCAGGTGCCGTCGAAGCGCCCTTGCAGGTAGGCCTGGGCGCCGATGAACACGCCGTCGCCGATCTCGAAGGTCTCGGGGTGGCGGAACCCGACCCCGGGGTCGATCCGAACGCCGTGCCCGAAGGTGCGGCAAAGGGCACGCAGCAACAGCCGCCGCATGGTCCGGTCCAGTTCGCCCTCACCCAGGGCGAACCGGCCGTACAGCTCGATCAGGCCGGCCGGACCGTAGTGACCGCGCAGGTGCTCGGCGAAATCGATCTCGAACTCGGGATCGGGCTCGATACGGCGCCGCCCGTGGACGGCGCTTACGATTCGTCCCGCCATCGGTGCCTCTCGACCGGGGCCACGGCAGGACGGTGACCGGACGACGTCTCTCGGCTCAACCCCGTCAGCATGGCCACCACCAGGCCGGAGGAGAATCCGCCAATCCGGCCCCGGTCAGACCTCAGCCCCAACCGGCGGGGGATCGCGGTCCCGCCCGGCCTGGGCAGCGCCGGAGATCAGGCGGCGGCATCGCCCATCGGCCGCCCGGCCCGCCCGGTCGAGGCCCTACGCTC
>CADDZO010000002.1 GCA_902812395.1 bacterium
GGGCTGGGCTGGTCGTCGAAGGCCTGGAGTCGTAGCCCTCCGACGGGCGGCAGTGACCGGACCATGGTCGCGGGCGGGCCCGGCTGGGCGAGTGCCAGGGCCAGGGCGGTGAGGGGCGCGGCGGGCAGCAAGGTCATACCGGGGGCCAGGGCACCGACCAGCCCGAGCTGGGCCTGGGCATCCGCCAGGTGGGCTCGAGCACGGTCTCCAATCGGCGCTGGAGCAGCATCCGCTCGCGCCGGTTGATGAGGCCGACAAGCATGGCCTCCAGCTCGCCGCCCTGCAGGCCGGCCACGGCTCGCTCCAGGTCTGGCCGCAGACGCTGCGGCAGCGGCTGGCCGGCGAAGTCCCAGATCACGGTGCGCAGCTTCGGCTCGACATGGAAGGTGAGGCCGTGATCGATCACCCAAGCCCGCCCTTCCTGGTCGAGCAGGCAGTGCCCTGACTTGCGATCGGCGTTGTTGGTCACCACATCGAACACCGCGACCTCGAGCCAGACATCGGCCGGCTCCCCGTTCAGCGCAAGGTAGTGCAATCCAGGCCGGGCCTGCACGAAAATCTGCAGGGCGCCGATGCCATGCGGGGCCTGTCGGCGGACAACGGTGGGCGGGATCATGGGCCAGCCCAGATACCGGGAGAGAAGGTAGGCGGCCACCTCGCGCCGATACAGAGTTCCGGCCGGGAAGTCCCAGAGCGGCGCCTCCCCCCGGGCCGGCTTGTAGACGGCCTGGAGCGGCCCTCGTTCCGGACATCCGGGATCGTGGAGTTCGGCCAGGAAGGTGTAGTTGGAGGAGTGCCGGAACAGGCCCTTCAATCGGATCTCAGGAAGCTCGCGCAGGGCCTGTTCCGCCTGACCGAAGTCAAACGATCGGCCGGGAGCCATTGGCGGCCGGACAGGGGTGACCGGACGGATCGACGGGGAGGCCGCAGAACGGACAGAGTGGACGACCCTGGGCCAGCACCCTCTCGGCCTGCCGGGTGAAGGCCCGCACCTGCTCGGGGCTCACCCAGAATCGGGCGGTGGCCAGGGTGGCGACGTCCTGGTCCTCGTTCTCCGGCGCCTCTCGAGCCACGATCACGAAGCGGCGCTTGGATTCGTGGTAGCCCAACCCGAGCTCCCCGATCGTCCAGTCCGCTGCCACCGGCTCGGCCTCGCCTTCGGGCGCTGGCGCTTCGGCCTCCGGGTCCAGCTCCTGTGCCTCCAGCAGCTGGCGCATGCGCACCACCAATCCCTGCACGTGGAACTTCTCGCAGTAGAGCACAATGGAGGTGCCCTGCCCAGTCGCACGCAGGAAGAACTGGCGCCGTCCCGGCGGGCCGACGGCCCCCACGCCGATCGCTTCGGTGGGATCGAGGTCTATGCTTCGAGCCACTGCCCTGAGAGTATCTGCCCCCGGGCCGGCCCCGGGCTGTCGGGGCGACGAGTTTCGCCGTCCCGGACGTTGGGAAAGTTAGCTGAGTACCTGGATCGGGCACAAATACCAGTGCGGAGGAACACATGCCTAAGACCGTCGGAATCGACCTCGGCACGACCAACTCCGTGATCGCGGTCATGGAGGGGGGTGAGCCGGTGGTCATCCCCAACTCGGAGGGCTCCCGGACCACGCCCTCGGTGGTCGCGTTCACCAAGTCGGGGGAGCGCCTGGTCGGGACCCTGGCCCGCCGCCAGGCCGCGGTCAACCCGGAGAACACCGTCTACTCGATCAAGCGGTTCATGGGGCGCCGCTACGGCGAGGTCGAGTCGGAGCGCAAGATCGTCCCCTACAAGGTCAAGCCCGGGAAGGATGACCGGGCGGTGGTCGAGATCCCGAACGCCGGCAAGGACTTCACCCCAGAGGAGATCTCGGCCATGGTCTTGCAGAAGCTGAAGGCCGACGCCGAGGCCTACCTGGGCGAGAAGGTGACCGACGCCGTGATCACGGTGCCCGCCTACTTCAACGACTCCCAGCGGCAGGCGACCAAGAACGCGGGCACCATCGCTGGCCTCAACGTGCTCCGGATCATCAACGAACCCACCGCCGCCTCGTTGGCATACGGCCTGGACAAGAAGACGAACGAGACCATCCTGGTCTTCGACCTGGGTGGCGGCACCTTCGATGTCTCCATCCTGGACGTCGGCGATGGCGTCTTCGAGGTCAAGGCCACCAATGGGGACACCCACCTGGGTGGCGACGATTACGACCGTCGCATCGTGGACTGGCTGGCGGAGGAGTTCAAGCGCGAGAATGGCATCGATCTCAAAGCGGACCGGCAGGCGCTCCAGCGCCTGACCGAGGCCGCCGAGCGAGCCAAGATCGAGCTCTCGTCCCGGCTCGAGACCACCATCAACCTTCCCTTCATCACTGCCGACCAGACCGGCCCCAAGCACCTGGAGACGACGCTGACCCGGGCCAGGTTCGAGGCGCTGACCTCCGACCTGACCGAGCGGATGCGGGGGCCGTTCATGGCCGCGCTCAAGGATGCCGGGCTCACCCCCCAGCAGATCCACGAGGTAGTGCTGGTCGGTGGCGCCACCCGGATGCCGGTGGTGCAGCAGCTGGTCAAGGAGCTGACCGGCGGGAAGGAGCCCCACAAAGGGGTCAACCCGGACGAGGTGGTGGCGGTCGGTGCGGCCATCCAGGCCGGGGTACTCAAGGGCGAGGTCAAGGACGTCCTGCTCCTGGACGTGACCCCGCTCTCGCTCGGCATCGAGACCCTGGGTGGCGTCACCACCAAGCTGGTGGAGCGCAACACCACCATCCCCACCTCCCGGTCGCAGATCTTCAGCACCGCGGCCGACAACCAGACCTCGGTCGAAGTCCACGTCCTGCAGGGCGAGCGCGAGTTCGCGCGGGACAACCGGACCCTGGGTCGCTTCCAGCTCAACGGCATCCCGCCCGCGCCGCGAGGGGTGCCCCAGATCGAGGTCACGTTCGACATCGACGCCAATGGCATCCTCAACGTCAAGGCCAAGGATCTGGGCACCGGGCGCGAGCAATCGGTGACCATCACCGCCTCCTCGACCCTCTCCAAGGAGGAGGTGGAGCGGCTGGTGCACGAGGCGGAGCAACACGCCTCCGAGGACCGGGCCCGGCGCGAGGAGGTGGAGCTGCGCAACCAGGCCGACCAGATGGTCTACCAGGCGGAGAAGGTCCTCAAGGAGAACCAGGACCGCATCCCGGCGGACGTTCGCTCCGAGGTGGAGACCAAGATGGAGACCCTGAAGAGCGCGGCCAAGGGCGGCGACGTTGGTGCCTTGCGCCACGCCATGGATGACTTCAACGAGTCGCTCCAAAAGGTCGGCCAGCACATCTACCAGCAGGCCGGTGCGACTGCGGGCGGAGGCGGCCAGCAGTCAACTGGCGGAGACGGTGGCGACAAGCCTCAGGACGACGTCGTCGACGCCGACTACCGCGAAGTTAACTGAGGTGGCAGGCGGGGGAGCCGCAGCGCCGGCTCGCCCGCCTGGGTCGGCCGATAGAATGAGCCGCGCGCCGACGTAGCTCAGCCGGCAGAGCAGCCGCCTCGTAAGTGGCAGGTCGTGGGTTCGAGTCCCACCGTCGGCTCAGGCAGATGGTGCGTCTCCAGCCCGTTGATGGCCGCCGGCAGTCGGGCTAGATGTCGAGTTGAGGGTTCAGCCAAGCGCCGTAAAGAGGCGATGTGGGAGACCGCATTGCCCTGCATGTACACGGCCGGCATCGAGGGCCTTGGGCTGGGGGCAGGACGGGGTTGCCCTCGCCCGGGCCAGCCACGGCGCCCCTCTTCCTGCCGCATTCTCGGACCTCCACTCCGGATGGCAGTCGGGGAGGGCAGGCCGATAGTGTTGGCCACGCCATGGGGGTCACCGCGGGTCAGGGCCACGCGCGAGAGGTGTCGGCGTGATCCTGGCATCGCTTCCCAGCCCCCTGGGAATCCACCTCTCGGCCATCCCTGCGAGCGTGGTGTACGTGCTGGTCCCCGCCCTGGTGGGTCTGGAGTACCTGGGCGTACCGGTGCCCGGGGAGTCGGCGCTCATCGCAGCCGCGCTGCTGGCCGCGACGACGCATCGGGTGGAGATCGCGGTCGTGATCCCGCTGGCGGCCGCGGGCGCGATCGTGGGGGCGAACATCGGCTTCGGGATAGGGTACTGGGGCGGTGCCCGCCTGTTGATCTGGATCGCCCGCCGACTGCGCATCCCCGAGAGCAGGCTGAAGGTGGGTCGCTACCTGTTCTGGCGCTTCGGAGCCTTGGTGCTGCTCTTCGGCCGGTTCCTGACTGTGCTCCGCGCCTACATCTCGTTCCTGGCCGGGGTGAGCCGGATGGGGTGGGGTCGCTTCGAGCTGGTCAACGTCCTCGGCGGGGCGCTCTGGGCGACCGTCTATGGGCTCGCCTACTACGCCGCCGGAGAGCTGCTGCTCCGCTTCAGCACCCCCATCGAGCTGGTCCTGGTCGGTCTGGCCGCGGTCGTGGTGGTGATCGGAGTGGTCCTGATCCGGCGCAACCAGAACCGGCTGGTGGAGGCAGCTGAGCGTGCCCTGCCGGGACCGCTCGACTTCGACCGGGCGCCGGAGGTCGGCGCTCGGGGGGGCTCCGGACCGGTGCCGTGATCCGGAGCCTGGTCCGAAGGGCTGGGAGCGTACGGTCTGGGCGCTGGACTGTTGTAGTATGAATGGATTAACTTGAAGGAGTAGGAGCGGCAGCAGAGCGTCTATCCTGTGACCGCGTACCGCTGGTTCCGGGAAGACAAGCTCCCGGTTCCCGCACAGGAGGACTTCTCGAAGTCCAAGAAGGGGCTGCGGAAGGGACGACGGCTGGGCTTCCCTCGCTCCAAGAAGAAGGGACGGTGCCGGGACTCCTTCCGTTTCAGCACCGGGGTGATGCGCTGCTCGGGCTCGACGGTCACGCTGCCCCGGCTGGGGACCATCCGCACCCACGAGCCCACCATGGCGCTGGCGGGCAAGATCGCGGAAGGGAAGGCCAGGATCCTCTCTACCACCGTGTCGCGCACCGCCCAGCGCTGGTTCGTGTCCTTCACCGTGGAGGTCGAGCGTGAGGTCCCGGAACGCCATCGGCGGCCCCAGACGGCGGTGGGCATCGATCTCGGGATCTCTTCCCTGATCACGGCGGTGGATCACCAAGGCAAGGTGATCCAGTTCCCCCGGTCCCAAGCCGCTAGGCTGCGGCGCCTCCGCCGTGCCTCGCGCGCCCACCCCTGCAAGCAGAAGGGCTCTGCCAACCGCAGGAAGAGCACGCGGCGATTGGCGCGTATCTATGCCCGGATCGCCAACTGCCGTCTCGATGCCTTGCACAAGGCCACGACCTGGGGACTCGATACGAGACGGTGGTGGTCGAGGCCCTGAACGTGGTTGGGATGCTCCGCAACCGGAGATTGGCCCGGAGCCTGGCCGACCAGTCCTTCGGGACCATACGGCACCAGCTCGGCTACAAGACCGGCTGGCGCGGCGGCCGGTTGCTGGTTGCCCAGCGGTTCTTCCCCAGCTCCAAGACATGCTCTGGCTGCGGGGCGGTGAACGCCAAGGCTGGCCGAACGCGTCTTTCGCTGCGAGGGCTGTGGCCTGGCCATCGACCGGGACATGAATGTCGCGAAGAACGTAGCAGCGCTCGCCGTCCGTGGCAGAGGGGCCTGTGGAGCCGAGGTACGACCCAGCCTCGCTGGGCACACGGCGATGAAGCAGGAGGGGACCCCACGAAGCAGGCTTGGTGGGGACCCCGAGCAGGAACCTAGCACCGCGTGGGGGTAAGACCCGGACCGCCGCCTGGCCTCAGGTGGCGGTCAGCTTACCATTGCTTGCTGGCCGAAGCTGGGAGCGCAAGCCCCGTCAGTAAAAGCGGGAAGTGCGCCCTTGACGGCACCGGACGGGTGTCTGAGTGGGTGGGGTGGGGGGCTCCGGGCTTGGATACGATCGTGCCGGCGTGGATCGCGTCGTGGTCGAGCGGTTGCCGGACGATCAGCTGGCCTCGATCAGGCCGCTGCTCGTCGACCTCCACCTGGCCGAACAGGAGCACTACGCTGACCATCCCCAGCTCAGCCGGGCGCAGCTGGAGGCGGCGCTCGATGAGGTGCCGGCGCGATTCAGCGGTGAGAACGTCGTGTTCGCCGTGCGCGATCCGGCCGGCGGGCTGGCTGGCTTCTGCTGGGTCGTCCTGTTCGACCCTGGAACGGGTCTGGAAGGGGAGGTGGCCGAGGTCTACGTCGCTCCCCAGCACCGCGAGCGGGGAGTGGGCGAGGCCTTGGTCAGACGCGCGGTGGAGCTGTTCCGGGAGCGCGGTGTCACGCTCGGGTACGTGTGGACCCGGCCTGACAACCGGGCTGCAACCCGGCTCTACCGCTCCGTCGGCTTCGAGCCCACCCGGCAGCTGATCCTGACCTGGTACCCGCCCGACTGAGGCAAGTGTCCACCTGGCCATCGCCGAAGTCGGCCACCCTCGTAGGGCTTGCCGCAGCGCCCTGGTCGTGGAGTGCCGTCTGAGACGGCCTTCCGCCGGTCGTCCAAGCGGCTTCGCCGAGGTCGTGCCGTCGGCGCCGCGTTACCAGCGGCCGGACCCACCTTTGAAGGAGCTTGCGGTGCGGCGACGGCAGCTCCATGGCAGCGGCGCCTGGATAGACTTGAGCCTCGTGACCGAGGCCGCTGGGCCCGAGTCACCTCCCGGGCCGCGCCGGTCGCGATCCCGCACCGTCCCCCTGAGCGTGTACCTCGCCTCGGTTCTGGTGGCCGTGATCGTGGGTGGCGTGGTCGCCGCGGGCGTGACGCTGGGCATCCTGCACCTGCAGGGGAGGAACCTGCAGCACGTCGACCTTGCCGGCGGGGTGACCGTGAGCGAGAGTTCCGCCGCGATCAGCGTCGCCCAGAACGCCCAGCCGGCGGTGGTCTCGATCCTGACCGGCAAGTCCAACCAGCCCATGGGTTCGGGCTTCCTGGTGAGCAGCGATGGCTACGTGGTGACCAACGTGGGTGTGGTCGCCAATGCCCAGCAGCTGACCGTGGTCCTGCCCAACGGGTATGCGCGCCACGACGCCCAGCTGGTCGGCTACGACTGCGGGACCGGGGTCGCACTCGTCAAGATCAACGGTGTCTCCGGGCTCCCGACCCTGGGGCTGGGGGACTCAAGCGGGCTCTCCTTGGGCCAGGACCTGGTGGTGGTCGGCGGCCCCTTGACCCCGGAGGGCAGCGTGAGCATGGCCATGGTGAGCGCGCTCCACCGGACCATGGTGGTCAACGCCGGACTCGGTGACGGCCAGCTCAGTGATCTGATTCTGCTCGATGCTCCGATCGCAGCCGGCAACCAGGGCGGGCCGCTGCTCGACCTGACCGGCCAGGTGGTGGGGGTCACCATGGACGGCACCAGCGACGGCCGCAGCGTCGCCTTCGCCCTGGCCGCGTCGGACCTGACCCAGGTGGTACAGCAGATCGAGCAGACCGGCACCGTGGTGGTGGCATCGCTGGGCGCCCAGACCCAGGAGGTGAGCAGCGCCGATGCGGCCCTGAACGGCGGGGTACCGGGCGCCCGCATCGTCTCGGTGTCCCCCGGAGGCCCGCTCGCCCAGGCCGGCCTCAAGCCCGGCGACGTCATCACCCAGATCGACGACGTCCGCCTGGACGACGCTCACCCCCTGGTGCAGGTGCTCCGCTCCCAGTTCTCGCCCGACCAGCGAGTGACCGTCACCTACTGGCGAGCGGGCACCACCGGCCAGGTCGAGCTGACGCTGACCGGGGAGCAGCCGTCGTGTCCATGAGGGCGTTGCCGGTCATCAGCTCCGCCCTGGAGGGCGCGGTCCGGGAGCTCGGGGTGGAGCAGCCGCCCAACCCGGAGCTGATCCGCGCCCGCAACCCCGAGTACGGGGATTACTCCAGCTCGGTGGCGATGAAGCTGGCCCGCCTGCTGCGGCAGCCTCCGCCCCAGATCGCTGCCCGGTTGGCCCGGCGGCTGGAGCTGGAGCCAGCCTCGGCCGAGGCGGTAGGCGGCTACCTCAACTTCCGCCTTCGCACCTCCTGGCTCCAGGCCCTGGTCCGCAGCGCCGCAGCCGACGAGGGGTACGGCTCCAGCGAGCTCGGGGCGGGGGAGCGGTTGCAGGTGGAGTTCGTCAGCACCAACCCGACCGGTCCCCTGCACATCGGTCACGGTCGCGGTGCCATCCTCGGCGACGTGCTCTGCCGGCTGCTCGACTTCACGGGGCACCGAACAGAGCGCGAGTACTACGTCAACGACTACGGCACCCAGGCCCAGAAGTTCGGTGCCTCACTGCTGGCCAGGCTGCGGGGGGAGGAGCCGCCCGAGGGCGGGTACACGGGCGAGTACGTGATCGAGCTGGCCCAGGCCGCCCGCCGCGACCTTCCCGGGGTGGAGGCCAGGCCCGAGCCGGAGGCGGTGGCAGCGCTGGCCGAGTACGGCGCGGCCCGGATGGTGGAGCGTTTCCGGGCCACGCTTGGCCGCATTGGGGTGCGCTACGACCGCTGGTTCTCCGAGCGCTCGCTCTGGGAGCGAGGGACTGCTCCAGCCGCGATCGAGCGGCTTCGCCAGCGGGGGTATCTGAAGCAGGCCGAGGGTGCGGTCTGGTTCGCGCCCGGGGAGGAGGAGGCGGGCGAGGAGGTCGAGGATCGGGTGATCTTCCGCCGGGACGGCAGCCACACCTACCTCGCGTCGGACATCGGGTACCTGGTCGACCGCTTCCTGGAGCGTGGCTATCGGCGCGTGATCGAGGTCTGGGGCGCCGACCACCACGGCTATGTGCCCCGGATGAAGGCGGTCGCGCGGGCGCTGGGCATCGATCCCGAGCGGCTGGTCGTGATCTTGATCCAGATGGTCACCCTCAAAGAGGGGAGAATGTCGAAGCGGCAGGGCCGGTTCGTCTCGCTGGACGAGCTGGTGGACCGACTGGGCGTCGACGCGCTCCGTTACTTCTATCTGCTCCGCTCCCCCGAGGCCCCGATGGAGATCGACCCCGCGCTGGCCACCGCCCAGCGGTTCGACAACCCCGTGTACTACGCCCAGTACGCCCATGCCCGGCTTTTCAACGTCGAGCGCACCGCTGTCGAGACCCACCCCGGGCTGCCCGCCGACGCCGACGTCTCGCTCCTGCAGCTGCCCTGGGAGCTGGCGCTGGCGCGGGAGATCTCGTTCTGGCCGGACACGGTCGAGCAGGCCGCCCGGCTGCTGGAGCCGCACCGCCTCCCCTACTACGTGCACCAGCTGGCCGAGGCCGTCCATGCCTTTTACAACGCCGGCAACGAGGACCCCGCGCTCCGAGTGGTGGTGCCCGACCCCGCCCTCACCCGCGCCCGTCTGGAGCTCTGCCGGGCCGCGCGGAACACGCTCCGGCTGGCCCTGGGCCTGATGGGGGTGGCCGCCCCCGAGCGCATGTAGCCGACACCGCAGGAGGATCGACGCCGTGGATGTGAGCTGGCTCGGACACAGCTGCTTCCGGCTCAAGGGCCGGGCGGTGACCGTGGTCACCGATCCCTACCCGCCCTCGGTCGGTCCCCGGCTGCGCCTGGAGGCGGACGTCGTCACCGTCAGCCACGGCCATGAGTGCCACAGCTGGACCGAGGCGGCGAAGGACGCCTTCGTCGTCGACACGCCGGGCGAGTACGAGGTCTCGGGCTGCGTGATCCGGGGCTTGCCCAGCTTCCACGACGACCAAGGCGGGGCACTGCGGGGCCGCAACACCGTGTTCGTGATCGAGCTGGACGAGGTCCGGGTCTGCCATCTCGGCGACCTCGGTCACCGGCTGGACGACGACGTCGTGGACTGGTTGGGCAAGGTCGACGTGCTGCTGGTGCCGGCCGGGGGGACCAGCGCCCTTGACGGAGCCGGGGCGGCCGAGGTGGCGCGCTCGATCGAGCCACGCTTCGTCGTCCCCATGCACTACGCCACCCCCTCGATCCGCAAGCCGCTGGCCCCGGTCGACCGCTTCCTCAAGGAGATGGGCGTGACCGAGGTCGCCTCCCAGCCCCGGCTGTCGGTGCAGGCCAGTGCCGGCGAGGTCGAGCCCAAGGTGGTGCTGCTCGAGCCACGAACCTAAAGGGGTCGGCTTCCGGCCGCCCGGCGGTACAATCGCAGAAACCGCAGGAGGTCGGGTTGCCGTTCTTCGTTTTCGTGACCGGCGGTGTCGTGTCTTCCCTCGGCAAAGGGATCACCACGGCCTCGATCGGTGCCATCTTGAAGAGCCGCGGCGTGTCCGTCTACCTCCAAAAGCTCGACCCCTATCTCAACGTGGACCCCGGCACCATGAGCCCCTACCAGCACGGGGAGGTGTTCGTGACCGACGATGGGGCGGAGACCGACCTCGACCTGGGCCACTACGAGCGGTTTTGCGACGAGAACCTGTCGGCAGCCTCCAACGTCACCACGGGCAAGATCTACTCGGAGGTCATCGCCAAGGAGCGGCGAGGCGACTATCTTGGGGCGACGGTCCAGGTCATCCCCCACATCACCAACGAGATCAAGGAGCGAATCCGAGGGGCGCAACGAGCCTCCCAGGCCGAGGTGGTGATCTGCGAGGTGGGAGGAACCGTCGGCGACATCGAGAGCCAGCCTTTCCTCGAGGCCATCCGCCAGCTCAAGAACGACCTCGGCCGCGACCACGTCTTCTACGTCCACGTGTCCCTGGTCCCGTTGATCCGGGGCGAGGAGATGAAGACCAAGCCCACCCAGCACTCGGTCCAGGCACTGCGGGCGGCGGGCATCCAGCCCGACGCCATCGTGGCCCGGTCCGAGCGGCCGATCGAGCAGGATCTGAAGGAGAAGATCGCGCTCTTCTGCGACGTTCCCCGCGAGGGCGTGATCTCGGTCCCCGATGTGCCCTCCATCTACCAGGTGCCCCTGCTGTTGGAGGAGTCCGGCCTGGGGCGGCTGATCTGTCGCCACTTCGGGCTGGGCCAGGACCGCGAGCCCCAGCTGGACAGCTGGCGACGGCTGGTCGAGCGCCTGCGTCGCCCTCGTGGGCAGATCCCGATCGCCCTGGTCGGGAAATATGTGCAACTCCCCGACGCCTACCTTTCGGTGACCGAATCGCTGCGCCACGCCGGCTTCCACCACGACGTGGCCGTGGAGGTGCGCTGGGTCTCCTCGGAGGGGCTCGACCAGGGCGACACCACACCCCTGCACGACGTGGCCGGGATCGTGGTGCCGGGCGGCTTCGGGCACCGCGGGATCGAGGGCAAGATCGTGGCGGCCCGCTACGCCCGCCACAACCGCATCCCCTACCTGGGCCTGTGCCTGGGCCTGCAGTGCGCGGTCATCGACCTGGCCCGGGAAGCGCTGAACGCTCCTGACGCCAACTCCACCGAGTTCGCCGCCTTCACCTCCACCCCGGTCATCGACCTGATGCCGGAGCAGCGCGACGTCGCCAACCTGGGTGGGACCATGCGACGTGGCCTCCAGCCCTGCCGGTTGCTGCCCGGCACCCGGGCGTATGCCGCCTACGGTGAGCCGGTGGTCTACGAGCGCCACCGTCACCGCTTCGAGTTCAACAACGAGTACCGTGAGGTGCTCCAGGAGGCGGGTCTGGTCTACAGCGGGCTCTCGCCGAACGGACGCCTGGTCGAGATCGTGGAGCTGCGCGATCATCCCTGGTTCGTCGCCAGCCAGTTCCATCCCGAGTTCCTGAGCCGGCCCCACCGACCCCACCCGCTGTTCCGGGATTTCCTGGAAGCGGCGATTCAGGTCAGCGGCATCGACCAGATGGAGCTGGGCGGGACCGAGGTCGAGGTGGAGGGCGCGCTCGGCCCGTGACCGCGGCCGACGTCCGGACCGCCTCCTTGCCCAACCTGGTCCAGGTCACCGAGTCGGCGGCGCTGGCCTGCGCCCGGGGGGTTGGCCGAGGCGACGCCGAGCACGCCCGGGAGGCTGCGGGTGCGGCCATGCTCCACGCCCTGGAGCTGCTGGGGATCTGCGGACGGGTGGTGCTGGGCCCCCGGGCCGACCGCGTCCTGCCGCTGGGCGCGGTGGTGGGCCGTCCCGAGGATCCGGCCGTGGACCTGGGCGTCTACCCGGTCGAGGGAGCGACGCTGGTGGCCAAGGGGGTGGCGGGCGCCATCTCGGCCCTGGTCGCGGTCGAACCCGGTGCTTTCCCCGTCCTGCCGCCGGTCTGGTACGCGGAGAAGATCGTGGCCGGCCCCGCTGGCCGGGGCGCCCTCGACCTCGAGGATCCCCTGGCCGACAACTTGCGCCGGATCGCCTTCGCCAGCGACGTCAGAGTGGCCGACCTGGCCGTGGCCATCCTCGACCGGCCCCGGCACCAGGACCTGATCGAGGAAGTGCGCGACGCCGGTGCCCGGGTCCTGCTGCTGGAGGAGGGCGAGATCGGGGCGACCCTGCTGGCGACCACCGAGGGGACCGGGGTCGACGTCCTGGTGGGGATCGGGGGCCTGCACGAGACCGTGATCGGCGCCTGCGCGGTCCGCTGCCTGGGCGGGGAGATGCAGGCTCGCCTCTGGCCGCGCAACGACGAGGAGCGGTTGCTGCTGGGCGAGCAGGCCGGCCGCATCTTCGGCGTGACCGACCTCGCCCCGGCGCAGGTAGAGATGGCGGTCACCTCGATCAGCGGGGGGCCGCTGCTGCAGGCGGTGCGGTTCGGGCGGGACGGTGCCGAGACCCACTCGCTGAGCCTCTCCACCCGCTTCCACCACACCGTGCGCCGGATCCGGACCTGGCACCACCGCGGCGGCAAGCAGATCTGAGCCGGGCAGGGGACGGCCGACCGTCAGCTGGCCGTGCGGTGCCCACCTGGGGCAGCCGCAACTAGGAACCATGCCGCCGGCCGAGCCGTCTTTCTCGCCGCCCGGAGACCGGGCCACGAGGGGCCCGGGCTCCAGGACGACGTGGGCCCAGGCCGGTACGAGGTCGGGATCGCCATCTGCCGGAGGCCAGATCGTCAGGGTTCGCGGCTCGGGAGCTGCTGATCCATTTCACAGGTTCGCTCCCTACCGTCCTGGGTATGCTCCAGTCGGAAAAGGAATGAGTTCGCTGCCGCCGTTTGGACCACCGCCTCCGTACGTCCCGCCGGGTCGCGAGCCGGGCTACGATCCCTGGGACGGCTATTACCGACCGGCTTCGCGCCCTCCGCCCAGACGGGTGCGGGCGCGGCGGGGCGGGCTGCTGGGCGGCCTGCTGGCGCTGCTCAGCGCCATCTACGCCTACGGCAAGTACGCGCTGCTGTTCGTCAGCAAGTTTGGTGTGCTGAAGACTCTGATCACGCTCGCCATCAGCTTCGGCATCTACGCCCAGTTCTTCGGCCCGTGGTTCGCGCTGGGTCTGGTCCTGATGATCCTGGTCCACGAGATGGGACACGTGCTGGAGATCCGGCGCCAGGGGATGCGAGCGACGGCACCGCTGTTCATCCCCTTTTTCGGCGCTGCCATCTTCCAGCGCTCCCACCCCGCCGACGCCCTGAAGCAGGCCCAGATCGGGATCGCGGGACCCATCGCCGGCACCATCGGAGCCACCGCGGCCTTCGTCCTGTACGGCAGCACCCACTGGCCGCCGTTGCTGGTCTGGGCCCTGGTCGGCTTCTACGTCAACCTGTTCAACCTGATCCCGGTGGGGATGCTGGACGGCGGCTGGATCATGGGCGCCGTTTCGAAGTGGTTCCAGGTGCTGGGGCTGTCGGTGCTGGTGGTGGCGATCTTCGTCATCCACGTCAACCCGGTGATCCTGATCATCGTCCTGATCAGCATCCCGGCCATCATCGATCGGTTCCGCAACGACCGGTCGCCGTACTACCAGTCGGTCCCCTGGGGCGCCCGGCTGGCCATGGGTGCGGCCTGGTTGTTCCTGGTCGGCTACCTCGCCTTCGCCACCTATCAGACCACCCAGCTTCTCTCCACGACCGTCGGGTAGACTGAACTGTCCATCCGGGAATGCTCGCCCGCAGTTCCCGGTTGGGAGTGGAGTCTGCAAGAGCATGAAGCCCAACATCCATCCGACCTTCTACGAGGACGCGGTCGTCACCTGCGGTTGCGGCAACACGTTCACGACCGGTTCGACGGTCAAAGAGCTGAAGACCGAGGTGTGCTCGGTCTGCCATCCGTTCTACACAGGCACCCAGCGCATCGTCGACACCGGCGGCCAGGTCGAGCGCTACCGGAAGCGGGCAGCCAGAGCGCGGCAGCGCTAGAGAGCACCGCAGTGGCGGTCGCGGGCGGGCTGCAGGGAGGCTCAGGGCGCCTGGCCACGAACACCCCGCCGCCCGGCGGCTTCTCCTACGGTGGCCAGGCGGTGCTGGAGGGAGTGATGATGCGGGGCCGCCACCGGTATGCGGTGGCCGTACGGCTCCCCCAGAGTGGAGAGATCGTCGTCCACCGGGGCGAGCTGCGATCCCCCCTCTACCGCCATCCGTTCTGGCGGCTGCCGTTCGTGCGCGGGCTGGCGATGGTGGCCGAGCAGCTGCACCTGGGCATGCGCAGCCTGATCTGGGCGACACGGGTCAACGCCGGCGCCCAGGACGTGGAGATCGGCGCCCGGGAGATCGGCATATCCCTGGCGGTGGCAGTGGTGCTGTCGGTCGGGATCTTCTTCGGGTTGCCCCTGCTCGGCGCCGGGCTCGCCGTCCACCGCTCGGGCTCGTTTGGGTTCGTCCTGGTCGAGGCCCTGGTCCGGATCTGCCTCGTGGTTGGCTACCTGCTGCTGATGGGCCTGCTCCCGGACGTGCGCCGCCTGTTCCAGTACCACGGAGCCGAGCACAAGGCCATCAACGCCCTGGAGGCCGGCTGGCCCCTCGACCCGGAGCACGTTCGCCCGGCCAGCACCCTCCACCCCCGCTGCGGGACCGGCTTCTTGCTGGTCGTGCTGGTGGCGAGCCTGCTCGTCTTCAGCCTGATCGCTGTCCTCAATCCCAACTGGGTGGGGGTGGTGGTGTCGCGCTTGGTCGGCATTCCGGTGGTGGCGACGCTGGCCTACGAGGCGATCCGCTGGCTGGCTCGGCATCGTCGCAGGCGGGTGGCGTGGGCGCTGCTGCAGCCGGTGCTGGCCACCCAGCGATTGACCACTCGTGAGCCCGACGAGGGCATGCTGGAGGTTGCGATCGCGGCGCTGGAGGCGGCGCGCGAGGACGAACCGGTCCTGACGCTGGAAGCGGCGGGGGCGACGGCGTGATCGACCGCCTCGAGGCGGTGGCCCGCCACTACCGGGAGCTGGAGGAGGAGATGGCTCGGCCCGAGGCCCTCGGTGACCCCCAGCGGCTGGCCGCGCTGGGCAGGGAGCTGCGCGAGCTCCAGCCCTTGGCCGAGGGCTACGAGCAGCTGGTCCGGGTGCGCCAGGAGGCGGAGGAGGCCCGCCAGTTGCTTCGGCAGGAGCACGAGCCGCAGATGCAGGAGTTCCTGCGCGCCGAGGAGCGGATGGCCGAGCAGCGTGCCGCCGACCTGGAAGAGCGGCTGCGCGACCTGCTCCTGCCGCGCGACCCCAACGACGAGCGGGACGTGATCGTCGAGATCCAAGCCGCAGAGGGAGGCCAGGAGGCGGCCCTGTTCGCGGCCGATCTCTTCCGCATGTACTGCCGGTGGGCCGACACCAAGGGCTGGCGGATCGAGGTGCTGGACGTCCAGGAGACGGGCATCGGCGGCTACGACAAGATCGAGTTCGAGGTGCATGGCCGCGGGGCGTACTCCCAGCTCAAGTTCGAGGGCGGGGTGCACCGCGTCCAGCGGGTCCCGGAGACCGAGAACCAGGGCCGTATCCACACATCGGCGGCGACGGTGGCCGTACTCCCCGAGCCGGATGAGGTCGAGGTCGACCTGCCGGAGCGGGACCTGAAGATCGAGACCTCGACCTCGACCGGGCCCGGCGGGCAGAGCGTCAACACCACCTACTCGGCAGTCCGCATCACCCACCTGCCGACCGGGATGGTGGTCTCGATCCAGGACGAGAAGTCCCAGCTCAAGAATCGGGAAAAGGCGCTCCGGATCCTGCGCGCTCGCCTCTACGAGCGCAAGCTGGCGGAACAGCACGCTGAGATCGACCGACAGCGCCGCTCGATGGTCCGCGGCGGGAACCGCTCGGAGAAGATCCGGACCTACAACTTCAAGGAGAACCGGGTCACCGACCATCGCATCAACCTCACCCTCTACAAGCTGGACCGGGTGCTAGCCGGTGAGCTCGACGACCTGATCACGCCGCTGGCGGCGGCCGACAGGGAGGCACGGCTGGCCGAGGCCCGTGCCGCCGCTCCGCGGACGTGAGCACGCGACCGGTCCGGATAGCGGCGGCAGTGCGGCTGACCCTGCTCGAGGTGCTGCGGCGCGCGGCCGGCTACCTGGAGAGCCACGGGTCCACCTCGCCGCGGCTGGATGCCGAGATCCTGCTTGCCCATGCCCTCGGGGTGCGGCGCCTGGACCTCTACCTCCAGTTCGATCGCCCTCTGGTCGATTCAGAGCTGGCTGCCTACCGCCAGCTCTGCGCAGCCCGGGGGCGCGGCCAGCCGGTCGCATATCTGGTCGGGCGAAGGGAGTTCATGAAGCTGGAGTTCGGGGTCACCCCGGACGTGCTGGTACCCAACCCGGACACCGAGGTGCTGGTGGAGCGGGCGGTGGCCTGGGCGCGCCCACGGGGTGAGGTGCGGGTGGCCGATGTGGGGACCGGCAGCGGTTGCATCGCGGTGGCCGTGGCCACGTACGTACCCGAGGCCACGGTCTGGGCCAGCGACATCGACGCGCGTGCCCTGGCAGTGGCGGAGCGCAATGTCCGGGCCCATGGCCTTGAGGGACGAGTGCACCTGGTCAGGGGCGACCTGCTGGAGCCGCTCCCGGGCCAGTTCGACCTGATCTGCGCCAACCTGCCCTACGTGGCCGAGGGGACGCCGCTGCCGCCCGAGGTGCTGGCCCAGCCGCGGCAGGCCCTCTTCGCCCCCGACCGCGGGACCGCCCTGGTCCGACGCCTGCTGGCCCAGGCACCTGCACGCCTGGCGGCGCGGGGTGCGGTCCTGGTCGAGATCGATCCCGGCCAGGCCGACAGCTTCGACCTCGCTGGCTATGCTGGCCACCGCTTCCACCATGATCTGGGCGGAAGGGTCCGGGTCCTGGAAGCATGGATCGGTTGAGGCCGGACGCGGCCGGCTTGGCCCGGGCAACGCAGTTGTTGCGCCAAGGGGAGGTGATCGCGTTCCCCACCGACACCGTCTACGGGCTGGCCGCCCTTGCCCGCGACCGGAGGGCCCGTCAGCGCATCTACGAGATCAAGGGCCGGCCCAGCTCCCAACCGTTGATCGCGATGGTCGCCGACGCGGATCGACTCGAGGGGTTGGTGCAAGTGGACGAACGGGCCCGAGCCTTCATGCGGCGCTGGTGGCCAGGTCCGTTGACCCTGGTCCTGCCCACCGTCGAGGCCGCAACCCTGGGGGTGCGGATTCCCGACCACCCCGTCGCCCTGGCCCTGCTGCGGGCCGCGGGCGAGCCGCTGGCGACCACCAGTGCCAACTCCAGCGGGCAACCGCCGGCCATCACCGCGGATGAGGCAGCCCTACCTGGGGTGGCCGCAGTGTTGGACGGCGGTCGGGCGCCTGGAGGCGTCGCCTCGACGGTGCTCTCGTTGGCGGGCCCGGATGCGGAGGTGTTACGGGAGGGGCCGGTGGGAAAGGACGAGGCCTACCTGTTCGAGCTGGCGTTCAAGTTCCGGGCCTTCGCGGAGCGGGAGGTCGTGGCCACGTCGCCCCTCTATGCCGCCATCTGTCGGGCGGTGGCGGACCGGCCGGATGTCCTGTCCCTGCTTTTGGGGGCGACCGGGGGCCAGCGTCGTCCAAACCTCCTCCTCGCGGCCGTCCACTACCTCTTGCTCCAGGGCGGGGATGGGGAGCTGGCCCGCTACTACCCCAGCCTGGGTGGGACCCGGCGGCCGGACGCAGCCTGCGGTGAGCTGTTCGCGGAGTTCGCGCTTGCCCATCGGGTGGAGGTGGAGGCGCTGATCCGATCGCGCCGCATCCAGACCAATGAGGTGGGCCGCTGCACCGGCCTGCTGCTGGCCCTCGGCCTGTTGGCCGAACCCCTGGCCTTGATCGACGTCGGGGCCAGCGCTGGTCTCAACCTCAACCTGGACCGCTATGGGTACGACTACGGTGAACACGGCTGCCTGACCGGCGAGGAGGCAGCGCCCGTGCTTCGGTGCCAGGTCCGGCGTGGCCAGCCGCCCGTGCCCGCCCACATCCCGCGGATCTGCTGGCGGGTGGGGATCGACCTGGCCCCGCTCGATCCCGCCGACGCAGCCACCGGCCGCTGGCTCGACGCGCTGATTTGGCCCGAGCACATCGAGCGGCGCCAGACCCTGCGCCAGGCGCTGGCGGTGGCGCGGCGGCATCCGGTGGAGGTCCGGTGCGGCGATGCCGTGGAGCTGCTCCCCGTGGTGGTAGCCGAGGCACCGAAGGGCGCCACGCTAGTCGTGACCCACGCCAACACGTTGGCCTACTTCTCGATCTCGCAGCGCCTGCGCCTGGCTGAGCTCTGCCACCAGGCGAGGGCTGCGGTCGTGTCCTTGGAGGGAGAGCCGGGCCAGCCCTGGCACCGCAACCTCCTCCAACTCGATGGCCGGACTCTGGCCATCTGCGATCCACACGGCGCCTGGATCGAGTGGACCGAGTAGCCAGCAATTCCTGCGGTTCCAGCCTGACGCTGGGACGCCCATGCCTGCCGGCCCTCCTTGACCGACCGCGCCGGGCCGGGGGGCGGGTCTGGCGCTCGGTACCGGCACATGCCGGCTTGCCGGCAGGTCCTCTCGCCTGGTTCGGCGAGCGCCCACCCAAGCTAGGATTCGGCTGTGGCGCTGGGTGAACCGGTGATGCTCGGTTTCCGGGTCCTCGACCGGACTGACCCCACCGTGGCCGAGTTGATCCGGCGCGAGTACCGGCGCCAGCGGCAGACGCTCGAGCTGATCCCCTCCGAGAACTTGGCCAGTCCCGCCATTCTGGAGGCGCTCGGCACCCTGCTCACCAACAAGTACGCGGAGGGCTACCCCGGCCGCCGCTACTACGGCGGCTGCGAGGTCATGGACGAGATCGAGTCCCTGGCGCAGGAACGGGCTCGAACACTCTTCGCCTGCGCCTATGCCAATGTCCAGCCCCACTCTGGGAGCCAGGCCAACGCGGCCGTCTACTCGGCCATCTGCCGCCCCGGCGATCGGGTAATGGGGATGGACCTGGCCGCCGGCGGGCATTTGACCCACGGCAGCCCGGCCAACTTCAGCGGCAAGCTCTACGAGATCCACAGTTACGGCGTCGATCGCGAGACGGAGATGATCGACTACGAGCAGGTCCGGCGCCAGGCCCAGGAGGTCCGGCCACGGATGCTGCTGGTCGGCTACTCGGCCTATCCCCGCCGGATCGACTTCACCCGCATGCGCGAGATCGCGGACGAGGTGGGGGCGGTGATGGTGACCGACATGGCCCACTTCGCCGGCCTGGTCGCAGCTGGCGTCCACCCCTCGCCGATCCCGCACTCCCACGTGGTCACCACCACCACCCAGAAGACGCTGCGTGGGGCCTGGGGAGGACTCATTCTCTCGGACGACGAGCGCTGGTTCAAGCCGCTGGACTCGGCCCTGTTCCCGGGAACTCAGGGCGGTCCGTTGATGCACGCGATCGCAGCCAAGGCGGTCTGCTTCCGGGAGGCGATGCAGCCGGCGTTCCGCGACTACGCCCGGCGTGTCCTGGAGAATGCCCAGGCCCTGGCCCAGCGGCTACTGGAGCGCGGCCTCCGGCTGGTCAGCGGCGGCACCGACAACCACCTGATGCTGATCGACCTCCGCCCGCTGGGACTCCGGGGCCGCCAGGTCCAGGACGTGGCCGACCGGCTGGGCATCACTCTCAACCGCAACGCCATCCCCTTCGACGAGGCCTCGCCCTTCAATCCCAGCGGCCTGCGCCTGGGCACCCCCAACGTCACCACGCGGGGCATGGGGGTGGCGGAGATGGCGGAGGTCGGAGACTGCATTGCCGACCTGCTCTGGGCGCTGGCCGAACAGCGAGGTGAGGCGGCACTGGACGCCGTCCGAGAGCGCACACTGGACCTCACCAACCGCTTCCCGCTACCCTACGAGCTCGCATAGGCGGCAGAGCAACCATTTCTCGGCCCGTCCGTTGCAGGTATTGAGGTGCTGGTCACCATCTTCGATCCCAACAACCCGGGACCTGACTTCTTCAGCCAGCGGTTCCTCGACGAGGTGGTGCACAATGTCGCCCCGGCGGTCTGGCCCACCGTCGTGGCCCTGGCGGCAGCGATCGTGCTGACCCCGCTGGCCGCGCTACTTGCCCACCGGATTGGCTTCCTTGCCTTCCCACGTGAGCGCGACATCCACTCCCACCCGGTTCCCTACCTGGGCGGAGCCGCGATGTACCTGGCCTTCGCCATCTCCAGCCTGCTCTTCCTGCGCCAGGACCCGGTGGTACCTGGTCTCCTCGTCCTGGGCGGCATCACCACCGCCATCCTTGCCCTCGACGATCGCTTCGGGATCCCGGCCCTGGTCAAGCTGGGGATCCAGATCGCGATCGCGGTGGTGGCGGTGCTGGTCTTCGGCTTCGGCATCCACTTCGTGTTCTTGCCCCTGATCCACATCCGCAACCTGGGCCTGTTCGTGCTCCCCGTGACCGTGGTCTGGATCGTGGGCATGCAGAACACCGTCAACCTCCTCGACGGCCTCGACGGCCTGGCCGCCGGAGTGGTGGCAGTGGTCGCCTTGGTCCTGCTGGTGGCGGCCACGGACAAGCCCAGCCTGGCCAGCGAGGTGGCGCTCTCGGGAGCCCTGGCCGGGGCCTGCATCGGCTTCTTGCTCTTCAACTTTTATCCTGCCCGGATCTTCATGGGCGACTCCGGCGCCCACTTCCTGGGCCTGGCCGTGGCCCTGCTGGCGGTGGTAGGGGTGGCCAAGATCGCGGTCACCGCCGCCCTGGTGGTACCCGTGCTGGCGATGGCCGTGCCGATCGTGGATACTGCGATTGCGATCGTGCGGCGCCGACGGAGCGGGCAGCCCATCGCCCACGCCGATACCCGTCACCTGCACCACCGGCTGCTCCAGCTCGGCCTCAACCAGCGCGAGGTCTGCCTGCTCTTCTACTGCTCGACTGGCATTCTGGGTGCCATCGGCCTTACCGTCTTCGGGCATCGTCGAATCCTGGCCGTGGCGATGGTGCTGATGGTGGTAGTGCTCTCGACCGTCCTCGGCGAACGCCTGCGGGCCTCGCGGCGCACCGTCCCACTGCCATTTGACCGCGTCTTCCGCCTCCTGCTCCAGGGTCGGGCCGTTCGGTAGACTCCGGCAGGGAAATGTCGCCTGCCGGCGATGGCGGGACCACGGGCCCGGGACCATCGGGGTTCGAGTTCCTGGGGCTGGGGGCCCTTCTCGCGGTGGCGGTGATCCTGCCGCTGGTAGTCGGGATCGCGCTCGACGCGAATACCCACCGCGGCCCCTTATTCTCGTTGGTTGGCTTGTTGGTGGGCGTCGGCGCCGCGGTGGCGGTGACCTACAAGAGGTTAAGACGGTACCTGTGACGCGACTGGGGCAACCACTTGGGACGACGGTGGTGGCCTGTGCGGTCGGCGCCCTGGCGGCGCTGGCGGTGGGGGCGTCGGTTGGCCACTGGGAGGCGGGCCTCGCCATGGCGCTCGGGTTGCTGGTGGGGTCGGCCAACGGCTTTCTGGCCCGACGCACGCTCCTGGCTGGGGTGGGCTTCGGCTTCCTGAGCCTGACTCGGATGCTGGTGCTGAGCGCCGTCGGGATCGGGCTGGCGGCGTTGATCGGCATCCAGCTGGCCCCCCTGACGTTGGGCGGGATCGCCCTTGCCCAGTTGGCATTGGCGGTGGCAGCCCTGGTGGCGGCGGTGCGCCAGGCATGACCTACCTGCAGGCCACCTTCCCCGGGTTCCACCCGGTGACGCCCATCTGCGGCACCCAGTACGTGGACGTCATCGTCGGCAAGTTCTACTACTGCGGGGTGACGATGAGTTCGCTGGTCTCCAGCCTGATCTCGATGGCGGTGACCATGATCGTCATCTTCGCTATCGTGGCCCGTCTGCGCTTCGGCGTGCCGGGACGGCTGCAGCTACTCTTCGAATGGTTCTTCGACTACGTGCGCCGGGAGGTGGGCGAGACCGTGGCCAAGGACGCCACCTTCGTCGTCCCTCTGGCGGCCACGATCGGCCTGTACGTGGCCATCGCCAACTGGATCGAGTTCCTCCCCCTGGGCTTCTCCCAGTACTTCGTGCCTGCCAACTCCGACCTCAACCAGACGCTGGCGCTGGGCGTGCTGGTCTTCTGGGTGGTGCAGTGGTACTCGGTCAGGACGCTGGGCTGGCGGGGCTACTTCCGCCGCTTCACCCGACCGATATTGCTCACTCCCTTCAGCATCCTGGAAGAGTTCTTGAAGCCGATCACGCTCGCCCTGCGGCTCTTCGGCAACATCTTCGCCGGTGTGCTGATGATCTACCTGCTCAGCCAGCTGCCGATCTACGTCTCCTGGTTCGGGGTCGGGATCTGGAAGGCCTTCGACGTCTTCTTCATCGGGACCATCCAGGCGCTCATCTTCATGTTGCTGACCATCGTCTACTTCGGAATGGCGCGCGAAGGCATCGAGGAGGAGCTGGAGCGCCGTCACCGCCTCGAGCCCGCGCAGGCGCCCATGCGGAATTGAGCAGGAGGATCGACGGATGAACCATGCGATCGCAGTTGCCGGGGCCCTCATCGGCGCCGGTATGGCTCTGGGCGGAGGCGCCATCGGTGCCTCGATCGGGGACGCTCTGGCCGGCAACGCCACCATCCACGGCGTCTCCCGCCAGCCAGAGGCCCAGGGCCGGCTGCAGACGATCATGTTCCTCATCGTGGGCCTGGCCGAGGCCATGTACTTCATCAATTTGGCGCTCGGCTTCTACTTCGTCACCAGCGTGGCCAATTCGGTTCACTGACCGGTTCGAGATGGGATATCTGGCGACGGCGGGGCTGCTCGATATCACCGAGTCCTTCACCGCCGAACTGATCGCCTTCGTAATCATGGTCGTGCTCTTGGCCAAGTTCGCCTGGCCCTGGTTCGTGCGCGTCACCAACGCCCGCCAGGAGAAGATTGCCGCCCAGCTGGCGGCGGCCGAGCAGGCCCAGCGCGAGGCGGAGCAGCGTTTGCAAGAGGTCGACCGGCGCCTCCAGGAGGCCCGGGCCCAGGCCGCCGAGATGCTGGCGGCCGCCGGCCGCTCTGGCGAGCAGCTGCGCGCCGAGCTGCGGGCGCGGGCGGAGGAGGATGCCAAGCGTGCGGTCGAGAGCGCCCGTCAGGACATCGAGGCGGAGCGTCGGCGTGCCATCGATTCGATCCGATCTGAGGTCGCCGACATGGTGGTGGCGGCCACCGAGAAGGTGATCGGGGAAGCGCTGGACGAGCGCCTCCATCGGAGGCTGATCGACCGCGCCCTCGCCCAGGTGGGTCAGGCGGAGGCGGATGGCCGGAGCCGCGGCTAGGCGCTACGCCAGAGCCATCTTCGAGCTGGCCCAGGAGGAGGGCCAGGTCGAGGAGTGGGGCCGGCGCCTGGAGCGGGTACGGACGGTGCTCCGCGAACCGGAGGCCTGGGCAGTGATGGCCAACCCCACCATTTCTCGCCGGCGCCGGCAGGAAGCGGTAACATCGCTGCTTCCCGACGTAGGTGAGGAGGGTCGCAACCTGGCCCGGCTGCTGGTCGAGCGCGGCCGCCTGGATGACCTCGACGCCATCGTCGAGGAGTACGGGCGGTTGGCCGACGAGGCAGCCGGCCGCCTCAGGGCCAGCGTGGTCACGGCGGTGCCGCTGCCGCCGGAGGAGCAGCGAGAGCTTGCCCGGGATCTGAGCCAGCGCCTGGGCCGCGAGGTCCGGCTGGAGGCCCGCACCGACCCGGCGCTCCTCGGCGGAGTGGTGGTGCGGCTGGGGGACCGCCTCCTGGACGCCAGCCTCCGGACCCGCCTGGACGAGCTCCGCCGGAAGCTGAGCACGGCTTCGGCGAACTGAAGACAAAGGACTGAAGAGAGTTGGCTATCAGCTCCAAGGAGATCAGCGAGGTCATCAAGCAGCGGCTTCGCGACTTCGAGGCCGATGTGGTCACTGCCAACGTGGGCCGGGTGGTCAGCGTGAGCGATGGGATCGCGCAGATCTACGGCCTGAGCGACGCCATGGCCGGAGAACTGATTCAGTTCCCTGGTGATGTCTATGGTCTGGCGTTGAACCTGGAGGAGGACCAGGTCCGAGTGGTGGTGATGGGCCCGTACGAGCACATACAGGAGGGGGACGAGGTCCGCACCACCGGCCGTATCGTCGAGGTCCCCGTCGGCCCCGAACTGCTGGGCCGGACGGTCAACGCCCTGGGCCAGCCCATCGATGACCGCGGACCGCTCGGTACCACCCGGACCAGCCCGGTGGAGAGGATCGCGCCCGGCGTCATCACTCGGGAGCGGGTGAACCAGCCGGTCCAGACCGGCATCATGGCCGTCGACGCCATGATCCCGATCGGTCGGGGTCAGCGGGAGCTGATCATTGGGGATCGCCAGACCGGAAAGACCGCGATCTTGCTGGACACCATCATCAACCAGCGGGGCAAGGACCTGTACTGCGTCTACGTGGCCATTGGTCAGAATGCGGCCAGCGTCGCCCGGGTGCGAGCCACGCTGGAGGAGCACGGCGCCCTCGACTACACCGTGATCGTGGCGGCGACCGCCTCCGAGCCAGCGGCCTTGAACTACCTTGCCCCCTACACTGGCTGTGCCATCGGCGAGTATTTCCGCGACAACGGCCAGGACGCGCTGGTGTGCTACGACGACCTGACCAAGCATGCCTGGGCGTACCGCGAGCTCTCCCTGACCCTGCGTCGGCCACCAGGGCGTGAGGCGTACCCCGGTGATGTCTTCTATCTGCACTCGCGACTGTTGGAGCGTGCCGCCAAGCTCAACCCAGGCCACGGCGGCGGCTCGTTGACCGCGCTGCCGGTGATCGAGACCCAGGCCAACGACATCTCGGCCTACATCCCGACCAACGTGATCTCAATCACCGACGGTCAGATCTATCTGGAGACGGACCTCTTCAACGCCGGCCAGCGGCCGGCGATCAACGTTGGTAACTCGGTCTCCCGGGTCGGAGGGGATGCCCAGATCGAGCCGCTCCGCAAGACCGCCGGCCAGATGAAGCTGGATCTGGGCCAGTACCGCGAGCTGGCGGCGTTCGCTGCCTTCGCCGCCGATCTGGACCCGGCCACCAGGCGCCAGCTCGACCGGGGGCAGCGCCTGACCGAGCTGCTGAAGCAAGACCAGTTCGAGCCGGTGCAGGTCGGGGTCCAGGTCTGCACGGTCTACGCCGGCACTCGAGGTCTGTTGGACCGGGTCCCGATCGAGCGGATCAAGGAGTGGAAAGACGGCTTTGCTCGCTTCCTCGCTGCCGAGCGCCGAGAGCTGATCGAGGGCATCGAGCGGGACCGGCGCTGGAACGAGGAGGTCGAGGTGGCGGTCCGGGACGCCATCGTGACGTACAACCGCACCTCGGGGGTGGAGGTGTAGCCGGTGCCATCGCTGCGGGACATCCGGCGCCAGATCGTCAGCCGCCGCAACATCCAGAAGGTGACCCGTGCCATGCAGGTGGTCTCGGCGACCAAGATGCGACGGGCCCAGCAGGCGGTGCTGGCCTCGCGCCCGTACGCCGAGAAGATGCTGGAGGTGCTCCAGTCCGTGTCGGAGCGGGTGCCCTCGAGCGTGCGCCACCCCTACCTGGCCGGCCGGGCAGGCAACCGGGCTCTGGTGGTGGTCATCACCGCTGACCGGGGCCTGGTCGGAGCTCTGAACTCCAACACGCTGCGTGCGGTCAATCGCCACCTGCTCCAGCACCACGGCGGCCGCGGCCGCTACGTCACCATCGGGCGCAAAGGTCGCGACTTCCTGCTTCGGCTGGGCCGCGAAGTGGTGGCCGAGGAGACCGGCATCCCCGACCGTCCCGGGATCGCTCGCATCCTGCCCATGATCCGGGTGGCGCTCCAGGAGTACGACCAGGACAGATGCGACACCGTGCTGCTGGCCTACGCACACTTCGTCTCCACGCTCCGGCAGGAGCCCGTCGTCCGTACCCTGATCCCGGTCGAGGTGCCGGCCCGGGTGGGGGCCGGTCCTAGCGGCGACTACATCTACGAGCCCGATCCCGAGACGGTGCTCGATGCCCTGCTGCCGCGCTATGTCGAGTCACAGGTCTACCAGGCCCTGCTCGAGAACCAGGCCAGCGAACACTCGGCGCGCATGATCGCGATGCAGAACGCCACCAATGCCGCCGGTGACATGATCCGGGAGCTGACGCTGACCGCCAACAAGGTGAGGCAGGCGAGCATTACCGCCGAGCTGATGGACATCGTGAACGGGGCCGAAGCCCTTCGGGGGTCCTGAGAAGGGGACCCGGGAGTCAGGAGATGGCGCAGGTACTGGAGCGGACGAGCGCGGATCGCAGGACCGCCACCGGGCGGGTCAGTCAGGTGATCGGGGCGGTCGTGGACGTGGAATTCCCGGAGGATAGCCTGCCCAACGTCTACGATGCCCTGGAGGTATCCACCCGGGAGGGGCGGAGGGTGGTCCTCGAGGTCCAGATGGAGCTGGGCGACAACACCGTCCGGTGTATCGCCATGGACTCCACCGACGGCTTCCGCCGGGGTGACCCGGTGCTCGCCACCGGCCAGCCCATCCAGGTCCCGGTTGGGGTGGAGACCCTGGGTCGCATGTTCGACGTGATCGGGAATGCGATCGACGACGAGCCCACTCCGGAAGGAGTCGAGCGTTGGCCCATCCATCGACCCGCCCCCTCCATCGAGGACCAGAAGGTCGAGATCGAGATCCTAGAGACCGGGATCAAGGTCATCGACTTGATTTGCACGTTCGTCAAGGGCTCCAAGATCGGCCTCTTCGGTGGGGCCGGTGTGGGCAAGACGGTGATCGTCCAGGAGCTCATCCGCAACATCGCGCTCGAGCACAAGGGCCGATCGATCTTTGCCGGGGTGGGGGAGCGGACCCGCGAGGGCAACGACATGTACAAAGAGATGCAGGACGCTCAGGTCCTGGACAAGACCACCCTGGTCTTCGGTCAGATGAACGAGCCGCCCGGAGCGCGGGCACGGGTGGCGCTCTCGGCCCTGACCATGGCCGAGTATTTCCGCGACACCGAGGGCGCGGACGTGCTGATGTTCATCGACAACATCTTTCGGTACATGCTGGCCGGCTCCGAGGTATCTGCCCTGCTCGGCCGGATGCCCTCCAACGTGGGCTACCAGCCCACGCTGGCCACCGAGATGGGGGCTCTGCAGGAGCGGATCACCTCCACCCGCAAGGGATCCATCACCTCTGTGCAGGCCATCTACGTGCCCGCCGATGACTTCACCGACCCCGCGATCCAGACCACTTTTGCTCATCTGGGGGCGACCGTCACGTTGAGTCGGCCGTTGACCGAGATCGGGATCTTCCCGGCCGTTGATCCGCTGGAGTCGACGTCCCGCTTCCTGGAGCCGCGGGTGGTTGGCCGCGACCACTACGAAGCCGCCCAGGGGGTCAAGCGGACGATGCAGCGCTACAAGGAGCTGCAGGACATCATCGCCATCCTGGGCATGGAGGAGCTGTCCGAGGAGGATCGTTTGACCGTGGCCAGGGCGCGGAAGATCCAGCGCTTCCTGGCCCAGCCGATGTTCGTGGCCGAGCGCTTCACCGGCCGACCCGGGCGCTACGTCCCGGTGAAGGAGACCGTCCGCAGCGTCCTGGAGATCCTGGAGGGGCGGCACGACGACCTTCCCGAGCAGGCCTTCTACATGGTCGGGCCGATCGAGGAGGCACGCGAGCAGGCCGAGCGGATCCGGCGGGAGCAGGAGGCGTAGGCCGGTGCCGGTCCATGTACGGGTGGTCAGCACCGAGCGGTCGCTCTACGACGGCGAGGTGGACGGCAGCGGTCGTCCCATCGTGATCTGTCCGGGAGTCGAAGGCGAGCTGGGGATCCTGCCCCAGCATGCGCCCTTGCTCACGATGCTCCGGCCCGGCCAGCTGGAGATCCGGAACGGTCCCGCGGAGACCCGGCTCTTCGTCGGCGGGGGCTTCGTCGAGATCCTGCCGGATCGGGTGACGGTGCTGGCCGACGTGGCCGAGCGGATCGATGAGATCACCGAGGCTCAGGCGGAGCAGGCACGGCGTCGGGCCCAGGAGCTGCTGGAGGGGAGGGGCCAGGTCTCCGCGGAGGAGCAGCAGCGGCTGCTGGGGGAACTACAGACCGCCGAAGCTCGGGTTCGTGTCCTCCAGCAGCGCCGTCCCCGACAGTAGGGACACACAGGCCGAGACGGGGTGAACGTCCCCTTACACTGAGTAACTGTGAGGGAGAGCATTGCCAGGTTCGCAGCCAGAAGCTGAGGGTACGTACCTTTTTCCCCGCCATCCCTCTGAGATCGACCGCCTGGATCTTCAGCACTACGCCTTACGCGAGCTGCTCGGCACCAACTATTTGGCCCCGGTCGAGCGGCCGGGCTGGATCCTGGACAGCGGGTGTGGGACCGGCCAATGGGGCTTTGATCTCGGTGTCCAGTTCCCCAACGCGCTAGTGGTCGGGTTGGATCTGCAGCCTGGCAAGAGGGGCGGTCCTGCCAATTGCCGATTCGTCCGCGCCGACCTGCTGGGTGGGCTCCCCTTCCCTGAGGGCTGCTTCGACTTCGTGCACCAGCGCTTCCTCTTCACGGCACTGCCAGTGGCGAGGTGGCCGGACACCCTCCGGGACCTGGTCCGGGTGACCAGGAGGGGAGGCTGGGTGGAGCTGGTGGAGGCCGGTTTCTGGCTGGAGCCTGCCGGCCCTGCCACCAGGCGGCTGTGCGATCTGGCGGGACACCTGGCTGCCACCCGGGGCCTGGACTCCACCAGTGCCGTCTCTGGCGACCTGGACCGGCGCCTGGCTGACGCCGGGCTGGAGGCGGTGAAGCGTCGGTCGGTGGCAGTCCCGGTCGGCGAGTGGGGCGGACAGGTGGGCTCCTTCATGGCCTCCGACGCGCGGGCGGCGGCGAGACGGCTGAGCCCAGGGTTTCAGGTCACTTTTGGCATCTCCCCCTCGGAGTGCCAGGAGCTGATCGCCACCATGTATGAGGAGTTCGATCGGTACCGAAGTCGCTGGGAGGTGGTCTTCGCCTGGGGGCGCCGGCCCTGAGCCCCCAGGTGTTCCTTTCGGTAGAACGCAACGGTCGCTTGTCTCCGTTTGCTTGACAGGCTCGGGTGGTTGGGGCGCTGGCAGGGACTCGCCTTTTGCTCAGGAGCGCGGAGCCCGCGTGACAGTATTCGCGACCAATCGGGATCGGCGGCTTGACATCCTCCTCGGCTGAAGGGCGGAGATTCCTCCGGGAGGTCATCATGCGGTCACCCCCTGAGCTGCTTGACGCCAGGTTCGCAATGCTTGCCAGACCTGGACGATCCGAGCCCCGACTGCCCTCCGGTGAGGGCGAGTGATCGCAGCATTCACGTCGGCGTGGTCGGAAGGACTGCGGGCAACCCGCTGGCCCTGGTGGAGATCCCCAGGGTGCTGACGCGCGACCAGCTGGCCGGGCGCCGCCGGCTCCCCGACCCGCTACCCCTGAGCGCGGAGCTGGAGCGGATCCTTGCCGGTCGTCTGCAGGTGTGCGAGACCGGCCTCCGCACGCTGGCGCTGGCGTGCGCGGCTGAGGGCTCCGGCTCGATGTTCACGTGCTGCGCGCCGCCGGGCGGTTGGCAAGCTGACCACGGCGGCCGAACAGCTGAGCGGTGAGCTGGATCGTGCCCAGCGCGAGCAGCTCTCGGTCACCCAGGTGCTGGAGAACCTGCTCCGGCTGGAGGTTCAAGAGACCCGAGCGCGGCGCCAGCGCGGTCGGCTGCGCTTTGCCCGCTACCCCGTGATCCGGAGGCGGCGGTGGTTCCCCTCGGAACCCCGGCTCTAGCCCGAAGTTCCTGAGCGACTCGGACTGAGCGCGAACTTGGGCGGGATATGCGCGTTCTGGCTACAAAGCGTCGATCGTGGGTCCAGGGTCGCATCCAGTACCGATGCGGCGCAACCGCTACTGGCTACATCTGCATCGGCACGCCAAGTTGAAATCAAGTTCAGCGCTTCGGGGAACGTCGGTCTAGCCGTGGGGAGGTTCAGCTCGGCTCTCTCGTCAGGAGGTTGCGGAGAAGACGCACTCGGCCCCATCATGCTCCGGGCAGGACCGCCGCGATCGCCCCGGCCGCTCCCCGCAGCCAGCTCGGCTGAGGGCGCTTACCTCCGCCTCCATCAGCTTTTGGGGTGCGCTTCAGGAAGGATGCGCAGGACGTGGATGTCCACTCCGGAGAGAAGCCGGATGAGCTGGCTGATGGGATCGTGGAGCTGCCACCGAGAACGACGCCGATGGCCGAGCACGATCTCGGTCGCCATCACCTCGCGTGCGTACGCGGCTACCGTCGGTGCCACCGATCTCCCGTCCAGCACCCGGAACTCGCCACCCAGTTGGTGTACGAGAGTGGCGTAGGCACCGAGCCAGGAGGCTTCCTCCCGCTTCAGGCGCGAGCGTCGGACCGTGACCACGTGGAAGCCGGCGTCGAGTGCGGCCGCGCGTCGAGCCACGGACCGGATGCGCTCCTCAAGGCCCGGCCGCGGGGGGATAGCGAGCACGACCAGCGCCCGAGCCTCACAGCAGGGAGAGAGGGCCCTCTCCTTCATATAGCGGACCAGCTGCCGGTCCGCTTGTTGCGCGATTATGCGGAAGGCAGTCTCGCGTAGGGCGACCAGGATGTCACTTCGCAACTCGCCCTGTAGCGCCGTGGCCAGCTCTGCCGGCGAGAGCACCCGCCCCGCCCGCAGACGCTCCACCAGGTCCTCGGGGGACACATCCACAAGCTCCAGCTCGTCGATGTGGGTCAAGAGGGCGTCGTCCACCACCGGCATCCGCTGTCGATGGCCGGCATCGCGGAACCCCGCTGCCAGCTGGCGGAGAGAGAGCAGGTGCAACGTACCCAGGACCGTGATACCGGCCCTGAGCAACCTGGGAACCGCTTCCTGGTAGACGGGTCGGCCGTGAAGGTCGGGAGCGGCCAGATCATCCACGCAGGTTACCTCGGGATTGCGGGCGAGTAGCCGATCCAGGTCCAGACGCAGCCGTCCCGCCTGGCGTCCGCCCAGCACCTCCAGACCTCGCAGTGCCTCCTCGGGCCGGTCGTGCAGCCGGTAGGCCGCGACAACGACGTCGGTGCCCCGCTGGGTTCGCCGGCGGGCCTCGTCGAGCATCGTCGTGGTCGCTCCCGCCCCGACCGCGTACTGGAGGTAGACGCGGAGCGACGCGCGGCGTCGTGCCTCCTCATCAAGGCGCCGGAGAAGGGCGGTGGGATCGGGCCGGCTCTCGGCGAGGCTCACCCTGCTACCCGGGCGATGACGTGGATGTCCGAGTTGGGAAGAGCATCGATAAGGCGGTCGACCAGGGTCGGCCGCAACCCGGTGAGAAGTGGAACGCGGGAGGCTCGAACCGCCTCGCCGACGACCACGTGCTCTGCCCCTGACGTGGTCGCTGCTTCGACCAAGGCCCGGGCCACATCCCGTCCCCCGAGCACCGCGAACGAGCACCCGACCTGGGCCGCCAGGTCGCGCCAGCGGTCGAGGTCTGGAGAAGTGCCCTTGGCCAGCACGTGAACGACCATGCACGTGCCCCCGACCCGGCGGGCCAGGCGGGCGCCGCGCCGGATGAGGTCCTCCGAGGAGGGCCCGCCCGAGATCGCGACCATCACGTCCTCGGGGGGGTGCTGCACCTTGCGGGTGCGGGCCATGGAGTCGGCCACCAGCCGCAGGCCGATCTGGCGCATGGCGGCCAGGTTGCTGGGCCTGAAGAAGTTGGCCAGAGCAGCGTCGATGCGATCGCGGGGATAGACGTTGCCGTGCCGCATCCGCTTGCGCAGGGCCTCCGGGGTGATGTCGATGAACTGGATCTCGTCCGCCCGGTCCAGCTCGTGGTCGAGATTACGGCCAATCCGGGCGAAACCTTCCTCGACCGGATGATCGGGCTGGTGGAGAGCGCCAACCGGCGCAAGACGCCGAACGAGATCGCGCTTGCCATGCTGCTGGCGGCGATGACGATCATCTTCATGGTCGCGGTCGTCACCCTGGAGCCGTTCGCCCTGTACGCCCGAACCACGGTCACGATCACGGTCCTGATCGCCCTGCTGGTCTGCCTCATCCCCACCACCATCGGCGGGCTGCTCTCGGCGATCGGGATCGCGGGTATCGACCGGCTGCTCCAGCGCAATGTGGTTGCCCTCTCGGGCCGGGCAGTGGAGGCGGCCGGGGACGTGGACACGCTGCTGCTGGACAAGACCGGGACCATTACGTTCGGCAACCGCCAGGCCTCCGAGTTCCTCCCCGCCCCCGGGGTGCCGACCAAACGGCTGGTGGAGGCGGCTGCGCTGGCCAGCCTCGCCGACGAGACCCCGGAGGGTCGTTCGATCGTGGCCCTGGCCGAACGCTTCGGGGTCAAGCCAGACGGCGAGGGCCTGGTCGCGGTGCCCTTCTCGGCCACCACCCGCATGAGCGGTGTGGACCACAACGGCCGCCGGATCCGCAAGGGTGCGGCGGAGAGCATTGCTCGCTGGACCGGCCGGCCGCTCCAACCGGAGGTGCGGGAGCGAGTGGATGCTATCGCCCGCTCCGGCGGTACCCCGCTGCTGGTGGCCGAGGACAGAAACGTGCTCGGCACCGTCCACCTCAAGGACATCGTCAAGCCCGGGATCAGAGAACGGTTCGCCGAGTTGCGCCGGATGGGGCTGCGCACGGTGATGATCACCGGTGACAATCCCCTGACCGCGGCTGCGATCGCTGCGGAGGCGGGCGTCGACGACTTCCTGGCCGAGGCCACCCCTGAGCGCAAGCTGGCGCTGATCCGGGAGGAGCAGCAGGGCGGGAGGATGGTCGCCATGACCGGCGATGGCACCAACGACGCTCCTGCCCTGGCCCAGGCCGACGTGGCGGTGGCCATGAACAGCGGCACTCAGGAGGCCAAGGAGGCGGGCAACCTGATCGACCTGGACAGCGATCCGACCAAGCTGATCGAGATCGTCGAGGCGGGCAAACAGATGCTGATCACGCGGGGGGCGCTGACGACCTTCAGCATTGCCAACGACGTGGCCAAGTACTTCGCCATCATCCCCGCCATCTTCGTCGGGTCCCTGCCCGAGCTGGGAGCGCTCAACGTCATGCGGCTGGGCAGCCCGCACAGCGCGGTCCTCTCGGCCGTCATCTTCAACGCCTTGATCATCGTGGCCTTGATCCCGTTGGCGCTGCGCGGGGTGCGGTACCGGGCGATCGGGGCTGCGGCTCTCCTCCGTCGCAACCTGCTGGTCTACGGGCTGGGGGGCATTGTGGCCCCGTTCATCGGCATCAAGCTGATCGATCTGGCGGTGAACGCCCTGCATCTGGTGTGAAGAGGAGGAACGATGGTTCGATGCATCTGGGAGCAGGTGGTGCCCGCGATCCGGCTGACGCTGGCGATGGCGGTGCTCCTCGGCATCCTCTATCCGCTGGCAATCACCGGCGTCGCCCAGGCCGCCTTCCCACGCCAGGCTAATGGCAGCCTCGTGGTCCGGGACGGCCATGTGATCGGCTCTTCCCTGATCGGCCAGCAGTTCACCGGCGCCCGGTACTTCCACGGCCGGCCCTCGCCTACGGTGAGCGTCTCCAACCCCCAGCGGGCTCAGCCGTACAACGCCGAGAACTCCGGGGGCAGCAACCTCGGTCCCTCCGATCCGGCGCTGATCCGTCAGGTGGCCTCACGGGTGGCCGCCATCCGCCGCCAGGACGGGTTGGGGTCCGACGCCAGGGTACCGGTCGACCTGGTCACCGCCTCGGGCAGCGGGCTCGACCCCGACATCTCGGTGGCCGCGGCGTTGATCCAGGTGCCGAGGGTAGCCCGTGCCCGGCATCTTTCCCCGGCTCGGGTCCGCGCCGTGGTCATGAGCCACGTCCAGGGCCGGATCCTGGGGTTGTTCGGCGAGCCGGTGGTCAACGTGCTGGAGCTGAACCTGGCGCTCGACCGCATCAGCCGCTGAGTGTGTCACCTCCTCCTATCCCGGTCCCCGACCGGGTATCTGTCGGCCCCGGCCCGGAACGCAACTGCCCGTGGCCGCCCCCCACGAGCTCCGGGGATGGACCCCCGAAGCGGTACCCACGACTGCCCACCGTCACGATCACGGTGGGCTGGCGTGGGTCGGGCTCCAGCTTGGTCCGCAGACGCTGGATGAACGTGCGCAGATAGTTGCGCTGGCTGGCATAGCCTGCCCCCCAGACCTCGGTCAGGAGCGTGCGGTGGTCGACGACCCGGCCTGCGTGCATCGCCAGCTGGGCCAGCAGACCGTACTCGGTAGGGGAGAGCCTGACCTCGACCCCATCCCGGAGCACGACGTGCGCGCTCAGATCGACGGTCACCGCCCCGACCTGGACCACCCGGCTCTGGGCCACCGGCTGCATCCGTCGCAGCACTGCTCGGATCCGGGCCAGGAGCTCGTCGGCCCCGAAAGGCTTGGCCAGGTAGTCGTCGGCGCCGAGGTCGAGCGCCCGCACCTTATCCCGTTCCTCGCCCCGCGCGCTGAGCACGATCACGGCCATGGAGCGCCTGTTCTCCAGGTCGTCGAGGATCCGCCAGCCATCCAGGAAGGGCAGCCCGATGTCGAGGAGGAGCACGTCGAATCTCCCCGAGCGGAGCACCTGGGCGCCCGCCAGCCCATCTGCGACCGCGACCACCTCGTGGCCGTTGCGGTCAAGGATGGCGGCTATCGAGGTCCGGAGCGCGTGGTCGTCCTCAACCAGCAGGATTCGACTCATCGCCGTCCTCGGCCCGGGGGAGGGTGAAGCGGAAGGTCGTGCCCTGCTCGTCCTGCTCCAGGCCCACGGTCCCGGCGTGGGCCTCGACCAGGCCCTTGACGATGGCCAGCCCGAGGCCGCTGCCCGAGGAGGAGTGGTCGGGCCCGGCGCGTACGAAGCGCTCGAAGACTCGCTCCCCAAGGTTGGCTGGCACGCCCGGTCCTCGGTCTCGGACCCGGACTGTGACCAGCCCCTCTTGTTCCTCAGACGCCTTCAGCTCGATCGGGATGCCGGGGGGGCTGAAGCGATCTGCGTTGTCGAGCAGGTTGGAGAGGATCTGGCCGAGCCGCTCCCAGTCTGCGAGCACGTCCACCTGCGCACGGTCCTGGTCCCAGTGCACTGGCCGCGTGGGCGATCGCCGCTGGAGCTGCTCGGCGGCAGCGGCAAAGGCGTCGGCCAGCCGGATTGGCTCCAGATGCAGCTCCAGGGCACCGCCCTCGATCCTGGCCATGTCCAGCATGTCCCGGACCAGCACCTCCAGTCGGCGGGCTTCGCCGGCGATGGTGAGCAACCGCTGTTGCAGCAGCGCTGCATCCGCGGGGGCGCGATCGGTGCTCTCCGCCAGGATGGTGGCCAGCGGTGTCCGCAGCTCGTGCGAGACCATGGCCAGCAGGTCCCGTCGCAGCCGGTCCGCCTCCTTCAGGGCCCGGACCTGCTCCTCGCTCACGGCCAGCCGCAGGGCCGCCTGGGAAGCGACCGCTTGCTCCTTGTTCAGCCGCACCAGCTCGCGGTTGATGCGGTTCAGCTGCTCGGCCAGCGCCTCTGCCGCCAGGTGCGCCCGGCGCCGATGGGAAGCGAGCAGGCCAATCAAGACCGCTGTGGCCAGGAACGCGATCAGGTTGACGATGTCCTCCTCGTCAGCGATGGTGAGCGTGCGCACCGGCGGCACGAAGAAGTAGTCGACCAGCAGGAAGCTCACCACCGCCGAGACCAGCGCCGGCCAGAGGCCGCGGGCCACCGCCAGCACCGCCACCAGGCCCAGGTAGAGGAACACGTAGTCGCGCTGGTTGTGGCCGATCAGCAACAGGATCGCTGTCAGCGCGGCCGGGCCGAGCCCGGCCACCAGCAAGAGCAGGCCGTCTCTGGCACGGATCCGCGCCCGCACGTCACTGAGCCTACCGGTCCACCACCAGGCCGGGCCGCGAGCCTGAAGCCAGGCGTCAGACCGGATAGGTCACGCCGGTCGCCTCCTCCGAGATCGCCCACAGGCGGCGCTGCAGCTCCAGGTCGTAGGAGCGGCGGCTGGAGCGGACCACGACCGGGTGGCCCCGGATTTGCGCGGGGCCGGAGGGACCGAAGTACTGGCCGCCGTACGCAGCCGGATCGGTGGCGGCGCGCAGGACCGGCAGCGCTCCCATGGCGGCACTCTGGAAGACCAGGGGGGCGATGAGCCCGGCGAGCAAGCGGAGGGGTGCGGGCGTGTGCCGCATCAGCTCAGTTCGTGCGCTGCCCGGATGAGCCGCGAGCGCGATCGTGGGAGCCCTGGCAGCGGTCAGCCGCCGCTGCAGCTCGTAGGTGAAGAGGAGATTGGCGAGCTTGGAGCGACCGTAGGCGGCGACCCGGTCATAGGCACGCTCGGAGCGGACGTCCTCGAAGTCGGTCCCGGCCCGCAGACGGTGTGCGTTGCTGGCCACCGTCACCACCCGAGAGCCTGGCACCCCCAGCATCGCTTCGAGCAACAGACCGGTGAGCGCGAAGTGGCCCAGGTGGTTGACGCCCAGCTGCAGTTCGAACCCGTCTCGGGTGGTACTGCGGGGCACGTACATCACCCCGGCGTTGTTGACCAAGAGGTCGATCCGGGGATGGCGAGAGCGCAGCTCGGCAGCGGCGGAGCGGACCGAGTCCAGCGAGGCCAGGTCCAGGTGCTGGACCGTGACCTGTGCCCTGGGAATGGCAGCGACGATGGCGGCGGCCGCCCTGGCGCCCCGGCCTGGGTCCCGTACCGCGAGCTCCACCCTGGCACCGCGGCCGGCCAGGACCCGGGCCACCTCGAAGCCGATCCCGGTGTTGGCCCCGGTGACCACGGCCACGCGACCCTTCTGTTCCGGAACGTCCTCGGCTGTCCACGGGGGTGCCATGCTGCCAGGGTATGGAAGGGCGGGATCGGGCCTCAGCTGGCCAGTCGGCGGAGCAGGGCCGAAGCGGCGGCGATTCCGGCCAGCATGGCCGCGATGAGGACCATGGCGTCGAGGGCGAAGTCGCTGGGGGTCCCCAACAGCAGGCCGCGGAGGGCATCCACCTCGTAGCTGAGGGGATTGATCCGGGACAGTACCTGCAGCCAGCTGGGCATCTCCCGGACCGGGTAGAGCGCGTTGGAGGCGAAGAAGAGAGGCATCGTGATCGCCTGCCCGATGCCCATCAGACGCTCTCGGGTCAGCACCAGGCCCGCGATCGTGACCGAGAGGCACGAGAAGAAGGCCGCACTGACGACCACCACCAGCACTGCTGCCAGCAGGTGCACAGGGTTCCAGTTGAGGTGCACGCCCAGGATCGCGCTCAGGACGAAGATGATGAAGGACTGGACTGCGGCCCTGACTCCGGCTGCGAAGGCTTTACCGGTGACCAGTGCCGCCCCCGCTGTGGGCGTGGCCAGTAGCCGGGTCAGGATCCCGAAGTCGCGCTCCCAGATGATCTGGATGCCATAGAAGATGGCGATGAACAGCGCCGACTGGGCCATGATCCCCGGTGCCATGTAGTCGAGGTAGGGGATCTTGCCGGTGGGAATGACGTGGAAGTGGGAGAAGGTCTCCCCGAAGACCAACAGCCAGAGTGCGGGCTGGATGGCGCGCGTGACCAGCTCGGTCTGGTCGTGGCGAACCCGGTAGAGCTCGAGCCGACAGAAGGTGCCGACCCGGGAGGGCAGGGTCCTCAGGCCGCTGACCACGTGGGTCTCAACCCAGTCGCGCGGCAGTTCGGCGCGCACTGCGGACATCGCGAATGCTCCCGACTTGGTCGATCTGGCTTCCGGTGTAGTGACGGAAGACCTGGTCCATGGTGGTCTCGGGGCCAAGGCCGGCCTTGAGCTCCTCCGGGGCGCCGATGGCCGCGATCCGGCCCCGGTGCATGAGCGCCACCCGTTCGCACAGCTGCTCGGCCTCGTCCATGTAGTGGGTGGTGAGGAGGACGGTCATGCCGGTCTCGGAGCGCAGCCGCCGGACCCGATCCCAGAGATCGCTGCGGGCCACCGGGTCGAGGCCGATGCTGGGCTCGTCCAGGATCAAGAGCCGCGGCCGGTTGACCAGCGCTTGGGCCAGCTCCAGGCGTCGGACCATTCCCCCGGAGTACGTCTTGACCAGGCGCCCGGCCGCCTCCTGGAGGTCCATCAGGGAGAGCACCTCGGCAATCCGGGACTGGCGCTCGCGCCGGGGAACGTCGTAGAGGCGCGTGAACAGCCAGACGTTCTCGTAGCCGCTCAGGGCACCGTCGGCGGAGAGCTGCTGGGGCAGGTAGCCGATCCAGCGGCGCACCGCCATGGTCTGGCGGCGGACATCCAGTCCGAACACCCGGGCCGATCCCGCCTGGGGCCGGAGCAACGTGACCAGGACCTTCATGGTCGTGGTCTTGCCGGCGCCGTTGGGGCCGAGAAGACCGAAGATCTCACCTTCCCTCACCTCGAAGCTGACCCCGTCCAGCGCCTGGACCGAGCCGAAGCGATGGCGCAGCTCCGCGCACTCGACCGCCTGCACGCTCACCGCCCCCCGGCCGCCATCACCGTCGGGGATGGCCGGGTGGTCTCCTCCTCGACCAGCACCTGGCGCACCGCCTCCACCAGCTCCCGGAGGGCCTCGGCGATCGACCGGCGCCGCTCCGCTGGCATGGTCTCGACCGCCCGCCGGATCGGGGAGCCGGCCAGGATGGGCTGGTCCGCGGCCAGTCGCTCGCCCGCCTCGGTCAGGGCCACGGTGACCCGCCGCCGATCGGCAGGATCGCGGTGCCTGGCCACCAATCCCCGCTCCTCGAGGCGATCCACCAGCCGGGACTGGGTGGGCATGGAGTGGCCCAGCCGTTGGGCCAGCTCGGCCACACCCTGGGGTCCGCGGCGGCGCAGTAACCGGAGCAGGCGGGCCTGGGAGAGGGTCAGATCGGAGCGCTGCCAGAGGCGGGTCTGGAGCGGCTCGACCAGGGCCACCGCGTCCAGGTAGGAGCGCAGCACCTGCCGGACCTCGGCATCGGCATCAATTGTCATTCTGACAATAGTGTACGCTACGGCAACTAAATCTGCCCGACATCCTCCTTGTGAGACCGGGTACTCGTCGAGGAGGAGGGAAGGGGAGGAGGAGCGCTCCACCCCATCGTCGCCGACCTCCGCTATCACCTCCCGCCTCAGCGATGCCTGTCCGCTGACTCCGGGGCCGGTACTGTACGCACCAGGAGCGGGCACCAATGGGCCGAATCGCAGGATGAGCTTCATCCTGGGGCTGCACGGGGCCGTGGCCCTGATCCTTTTCTGCAGTCTCCTGTTCGCCGAGGAGGCAGGTGTCCCCCTACCGTTCCCCGGCGAGGTGGTGCTGGTCGCCGGCGGCCTGCTGATCGCGACCGGCGGCCTTGAGCCCTGGGTGTTCGTACCGCTGGCCTACGCGTCGGCACTGGCCGGCGCCCTGGTCGGCTACAGCTGGGCCCGCTTTGTGGGCGAGCGCGGCCTGCGCGACCTTGCCGACCGCCTGCACCAGCGCCGTCGTCTGGAGCGGGCGGCCCAGCGGTTGCGGCAGGCTGGGCCGGGCAGCATCGCCATCTCTCGCCTGGTCCCAGGGCTGCGCGTGTACACGACCCTGGTGGTGGGCGCCGCCGGTATCAACCGGCGGACCTTCCTGCGTGGCGTAGTCCCCGCCACTCTGGGCTGGGTGGGGGTCTTCGTCGTCATCGGGATCGTGGCCGGAGTGCCGGCGGTCAGGTTCCTGAGCCGGGTCGAGGACCTGGTGATCCAGGGCGGCGTCTTGATCGTGCTCGGCGTGGGCGGCTATTTCGGTATCCGCCGAGTGCCGGAGGCGGGGCGGGTGGCACTGCGGCGGCTGCCGCTGTGGCTGCGCGACGGGTTCGCTCTGCTGGTCGACCTGGGCCTGATCGCCAGCGTCGTGGCCGGGGTGCTGGCGGTGCTGCGCCCGCTCACGGCCGCAGCCGCGATCGCGGGCTGGCTCGACATCGTGATCGTGATTGCCGTGATTGCCATCTTCTACTCCGTGGCCACGCGGCGAGGGCGCCGTCCCACTGCCGGCGAGAATCTGTTCGGCGCCAGCTATCTCACCCAGTCGGAAGAGGGCACCGTCCGGCGCAGCTTGCGAACCGGGCTGTGGAGGGCGGTCGAGGAGTCGTCCCCCCCTTCCCCGGTGCTGGCCCATGAGGCCCAGCGCTTCCGGGTCCTCGGTAGCCCGGCCCGGCTGCGCCTGGTCCAGCTGCTCCTGGGCGGCGAGCGCACCGCCGCCGAGCTCGCCGCCCAACTGGGCGAACCGATCAGCGAGGTGACCGGTCGGCTCCAAGAGCTGGAGCGAGCAGGCCTGGTGCGAGTCGATGCCGACGGCGCTACCGCGCGCTACCTGATCGGGGACGAGCGCCTTCGGCGTGGCCTGCTGGAGATCCTCGGCGAGGAGGGGCTCCCCTAGGAGCCCGGCCCTGGCCACGGCCTAGGCGCGATGCGAGGCCGTCGCCACCACCCGGTCCATCACCTCCCAGGTGGCCTGGGCCGCCCGCTCCCAGCTGAAGCCTGCGGCCCGCTCCCGGCCCCGCCGGGAGAGCTCGCGGCGGAGATCCTGGTCGTGGCAAGCCCGCTCCAGGGCCTCGGTCCACCCCTCGACGTCGGCCGGGTCGACGGTCAGGCCAGCGTTGCCCACCACTTCCGGGAGCGATGAGGTGCTGGACACCACGACCGGGGTCCCGCAGGCCATCGCCTCCAAAGGGGTGAGTCCGAAGCCCTCGTACCAGGCGGGGTGGGCGAGGCAGCCGGCCAGGTTGTAGAGCGACGGCAGCTGGGGGGGCGGCACGCTGCCCAGCAGCCGGACCCCGCGGGTCGTCTCCAGCCGGGCCCGGATCGCCTCACAGCGCCAGCCCCAGGTCCCCGCCACCACCAGCGGGGGCCGCTCCCGCATCCGCGACCAGCCGTCGAGAAGGGTGCCCAGGTTCTTGCGGGGCTCGATCGTGCCCACGAAGAGCACGAACCCGGGCGCGAGGCCGAGCCGGTGGCTGGCTTGCTCCAGCTCTTCGGCGCCCAAGGGGCGGTAGCGACCGGCAACTCCTTCCGCCACCACCTCAACCCGCTCGGGCGGGATCTCGAAGAGCTCGGCGAGATCGCCCGCGGTTGAGCGGGAGACCGCGATCAAGCGATCGGCACGGGCCAGCGAGCGCGGCACCACCCAGCGAACCGACAGCGGCTGGCCGGGCGGAAACCACTCTGGATGGCGGTAGATGGCGAGGTCGTGGACGGTGATCACTGACGGCATCGGCAGCGGTGCCAGGGGCAACGTGCCGGCGGGGCCGAAATACACATCGGCACCCAGCCGGCGTAGCTGGAGCGGCCAGAGTAGATGACGGCCCACCAGCCGCAGCGAGGGTGCCCGGCGCTGCTCCAGCCGGTTGCAGGCCAGCTCGGGTTGGGACGGCCCATAGACGACCAGGCAGCTGGTTGGTCGCTCCCTGGCGAGGGCCCGCAGGATCTCCCCCGTGTACGTGCCGATCCCGGCCGCGGGCCAGGCCAGCCCCGACCCGTCCACCACCACGTGCAGGGCGGGTGGGGCCGTCACGTCAGGTAGAGCTGACGGCGCTGGACCACCTCGAACTCGCCCAGCGCTCGCTGCGTTCCCAGGGCGGCGCAGGTCCGCGGCTGATGGGCGATCCGGACCGGCAGGTCGAGCTCGGCGGCCAGGTAGCGGTCGATCCCCCGCAACGCGGCTCCGCCGCCGGTCAGCAGCAGCCCCTGGCGGCGAACCTCGGCCCGGTGCCCCGGGGGCGTTTGCTCGAGGGCCTGGCGAGCGCCGGCGGCCACGTCCGCCAGCCGGTCCCGCATGGCCTCCAGCAGCTCATCCGAGCTCACCACCTGGATCCGGGGTCGTCGGCTGCCCGCGTCCAGTCCCGCCACCTCACAGCGCAGTTCCAGGCCGGCGACGGCGGCGCCGGCCTCCAGCTTGGCCTCTTCTGCCACCCGGTGGCCGACCAGCAGCCCGCACGCGCTGCGGAGGTGCTCGGCGATGGCCAGGTCGAGGTGGTCGCCCCCGACCGGTACAACCATCGCCGCCACCAGGCCCGACTGGGCGATCACAGCCGTTTCCACCTTGCCGCCGCCCAGATCGCAGACAGCCCGGGGCCGGGGGTCGGAGATGGGCAGGCCGGCCCCCAAGGCCGCCGCCAGCGGAGCCTCGATCAGCCAGGCCTGGCGGGCGCCGGCGGCAATGGCGGCTGCGGCCAGGGCTCGGCGCTCGATCCCGCTGGCGCTGGAGGGAACGCAGATCATGACCTCGGGCCGGAAGAAGCGGTGGCGGCCCTGGGCTCGGCCGATCAGGAGCCCCAGCAGCTCCTCGCAGACCTCTGGCTCCCGGATCCGGCCCTCTCGAATCGGTTGGACCACCCGAATCCCCTCCGGGGCCCGCTCCAGCAGTTCGTAGGCCTGTCGCCCGGCCGCCCGGATGTGGCCGCGGCGGTCCAGTGCCGCCACGGCCGGCTCGTCCACCACCAGCCCTTCGCCGCGGATGCAGATCTGCACCGTGGAGGAACCCAAGTCGATCCCGATCTTCTTTGCGAACACAGCGCAGAACGTGTTATAGACGACCGCACGGACGCCGGCTACTCGAAGCCCGCTGACGCCGCGAGCTGGGCAGCCGGGGCGGGGATTCGCCGCACGTCGGCCCCCAATGCTCGCAGCTTGCCCGGCATGTCCTCATAGCCGCGGTCGATGTGCCAGGCGCCGCTCAGCTCGGTGGTACCTCGGGCACAGAGCGCCCCGATCACGAGCGCCGCCCCCGAGCGGATGTCGGGCGCGGCCACGTCGGTGCCGTGCAGCCGCGCCGGCCCGCGAACGAAGGCATCCTTGCCCAGTACCGTGATCCTGGCCCCCATTCGGGTCAGCTCGGTGACGTGCTGGAAGCGGTTGTCGTACAGGTACTCCGAGATCACGGTGTCACCCACGGCCTGGGTCATCATCGCCAGGTACTGGGCCTGGAGGTCGGTCGGGAAGCCGGGATGCACCCAGGTCACCATGTCCACCGAGCGGAGCGGTCGGGCCGGATCCCGGCGGATCTGGATCCAGTCCGGCCCGGTCGCCACCTCCACCCCGGCCTCCTGGAGCTTGAGTAGCAGAGAGGGCAGATCGGCAGGCGGCGAATGCTCGATCCGGACGTCGCCACCGGTGGCCGCGGCAGCGATGGCATAGGTGCCTGCTTCCAGGTAGTCGGGGACCACCTGGTGCTCCACTCCGTGCAGGCGCTCCACCCCGTCCACCACGATCTCGTCGGTGCCAGCTCCCTGGATCCTGGCCCCAGCTGCGATCAAGAAACGGCAGAGGTCTTGGACATGCGGCTCTCGAGCAGCGTTGTAGATCTCGGTCCGCCCGCGGGCCGTGACGGCTGCCATGATGATGTTCTCGGTCCCGGTGACCGTGGGCAGGTCGAGAACCACCCGGGCGCCGTGCAGTCGCTCGGGGGCTCGGGCTATGAACTCGGTCGGGCGTTCGGTGACCTCGGCCCCCATGGCGCGCAGCCCGCGCAGATGCTGTTCCACTCTTCGGGCCCCGATGGCATCGCCGCCGGGCTTGTGCAGGCGGGCGCTGCCGGTCCGGGCGACCAGCGCGCCCAGCAGCACGATCGAGGCTCGCATGCGGCGGGCCAGTTCGTCGGAGACCTCGCTCTGCGCCTGCGTCGCCTCCACCACCAGTGCCTCCCCGCGGTGCTCCAGCCGGACCCCGAGGCGGTGCAGGATCTCCTCCATAAGCCGGGTATCGGCCACCCGGGCCAGGTTTCGGAGCACGACCGGCTCCCGTATCAGCAGGCTGGCGGCCATGATCGGGAGGCTGGCGTTCTTCGAGCCTCCGATCCGGACCTGCCCTCGCAGCACCCTGCCTCCCCTGATGACGATCAGGTCTCCTGCTGATGCGGAAGGCATGGCGCAAGCTTAGGGCCTGCGGAACGGGGGCCGGGGTCGACGATTGCAACGTGGGGCGATCTCAGATGGCGGGGGATCGTCGTTGGATCGGAGGTCCTGTCCCCGGAAAGGGGAGGAATTTCGGCGGCATCGGTCGGCGCGCAGGGCGGAACAGCAAGGGCGCCAGCGAGGTGCCTCCCGCCGGTCGTCATCCCAGTCGCCGCAAGCGACACCATTGCCGGTTGGTGGGGACAGGGCATCTCCCGGGCCGATAGCCGTGGCTCGCTGACAGTGTCGATCCGGCCCGCTCGTGCGATGCCGCTTCGTGCATCGTGGCCACCTGCCGGGCACGACGGGGTCTCTCGTGCCAGCGTTTACCGCCTCCGACCTGACGGGGTGAGCATGTGGCGCGTTCATACCGAGGCATCTCTCGAGGGAAGAGACACGCGCTCGGTGCCGACCGGGGATCTTCGCGCTCCGGGGCAGGACGTCACTGCTCTGGTGCGGGCCACGTAGATCTGGGGAACGGCCGGCTCCCGGCGTCGGCCGGCTACCGGCCGGGTGGGCCCTGCTCGACAGCCGGGTTCCGGCCCTTGAAAACCCGCAACAGGATCCAGAGGGAAGGGGCCAGCACCATCCCACCGGCCAGGAGGGTAATCAGGAGCGCGGTCAGGGTCGAGGCCGGGGCGGCGCTCTCCGAGATCGTCAGGTCGGGTGGGACCACATACGGCCATTGCGCCAACGCCCACGCCCACAGGACGAACACCACCTGGGCCACGACCGCGATTCGGGCCCAGCGAGGACGATGGCGCAGGACAGCCCAGAGCGCCAGGGGCCCGTTGATCAGTGCCAGGACGAGCAGGGGCAGGCCACGGCCGATCAGCCCGTGCCAGAGCCCCGGCGCCTGCTCGGCGGCCAGGAGCAGGCCGACCAGGGCGAGCACGCCCGAAACCACCGCCGCCCAGGCAGCCCGCTGCCGGAAGTCGGCCTGCAGATCGGGCTCGGTCTCGGTCTCAACCAGCAGATAGGTAGCCGCCAGGTAGGCACAGAGTCCGATCCCGAGCAGCGCCAGGTCGGCCGCCAGGGCAGTGGTCCAGCCGGCAGCAAACCCGGTCTCCAGCCGTCCTCCCGGAGCCCGGATCGCACCCGAGGCCACCGCCGCCGCCGCAGATGCCAGGGCCGCGGGCGCGACCAGGCTGGCGATGCCGAAGACGACTCCCCAGGGGGAGATAGGGCCGACCGCCTGCCGCCCGTGGGCTCGGAAGGCAAACGCCGCCCCGCGGAGCACGATGCCGATCAGGGCCAGGGTGAAGGGCCCGTACAGTGCCATCGCCAGCACGCCGAAGGCTCGTGGGAAGGCGGTGAAGAACCCGGTCACCATCAGGATGAGCCAGACGTGATTGGCCTCCCAGACCGGACCCATGGCCCGAGCGATCGCGTCTCGCTGACGGGCAGCCCGTGGGCCAGAGGCGAAGAAATCCCACACCCCTCCCCCGAAATCGGCCCCGGCCAGGACGGCGTAGGCCGTCAGGCTGAACCAGAGGACACCGGCGACAACCGTCGGAAGGCTCACGTGGCGGCCCGACGACGCTCGCGCCGGGCGAGCAGCAGGAGTACCTCGGCACAGGTGACGGCCAGCGCCACATACACGGTGAGGAATGCAGCAAAGGTCAGACCCAGATCAGGGGCGGTGGTGGCGGCGTCAGCGGTGCGGAGGATCCCGTAGATGATCCAGGGTTGACGACCGAACTCGGTCACAAACCAGCCCGACTCCATCGTGACGACGCTTGCCGGTCCGGCCAGGACCAGGGCCCAGAGCAACCAACGATCCTCGGGGAAGTGGCGGCGCCTCCAGGCCAGGCCCCAGTAGATCAGGGCCAGCACGCCCAGGGCCAGGCCCAGGCCGACCATGGCGTCGAAGGAGAAGTGGACGACGATCGGGTTCGGTCGGTCCTGGGCCGGAAAGGCGTCCAGGCCGAGCACCGTCGAGTGGGGATTGAAGTTTGCCAGCAGGCTCAGGCCATAGGGGATCTCAAGTGCGAACACGGTGCGGCTCTGGGATGGGATCGGGATGCCGCCCAGGTGCAGAGGCGCTCCCTGCGTCGTGTGGAACAAGCCTTCCTGGGCCGCGAACTTCGCCGGCTGGGCGTGGTAGACGAAGCGGGCGCTGGCGTCGCCGGTGATTCCGGCCAGCACGATCGCGACCAGCGCCATGACCATGGCGAGGGGGAGGGCACGCCGGTGCAGGGCATCGCCGTGGCCGCGGAGCATGCCGGCGGCGTAGACAGAGGCCACCAGGAAACCCGTCACCACGTAGGCCGACACCAACATGTGAGTGTCCTCGGTCGGTGTGGAGGGGTTGAGCGCGGCCTGGATCGGGTTCACGCTCGAGACCACGCCGTGCTTGAGCGTGAAACCGGTGGGCGTGTTCATCCAGGCATTGGCCATGACCACGAAGAGAGCCGAGGCCGCTCCGCTGATCACGATCGGAAGGGAGCACAGCCAGTGCCGAAGTGGGCTGAGCCGGTCCCAACCGTAGAGATAAAGGCCGACGAAGATCGCCTCCACAAAGAACGCGAACACCTCGGCCGAGAAGGGGAGCCCGATGATGCTGCCCGAGAAGGCCATGAAGCGGGGCCAGAGAAGACCGAGGGCGAACGAGAGCACCGTCCCGGAGACGGCTCCGACGGCGAAGAGCACCCCGAAGCCCCGTGACCAGCGCCGGGCCAGCGCCAGCCAGCTCGGATCACCACGCCGAATCCCGATCGCCTCGGCCGCGGACATGAGCAGGGGAAATCCAACTCCCAGCACAGCGAAGACGATGTGGAAGCCGAGGGAGCTGCCCATGCTGGCTCGGGCTAGGGTGACGCGATCCATTTTGCCTCGGGGCGAATCGGTGGTGGAAGCCGACCACCCAAGTATGGTGATCGCGCCCGGTGATCGTCTTGAGGGATCTTCCCCAGCGCGCGTCGGAGATTCCCAGAGGGACCGGGGCCTGCGGCTGCTGCCCGGCAGTCGAGCCTCCTGAAGGCCCAATCGGCCCCACCGCTCTGGAGTTGGGGCGAGCCTTGCCGAGCCCACCATGGGGAAGCGAGTCTCGCGGCCCCCGGCCCAACCAGGCCCTCGCCGCTTGCAGGAGCCCTGGGGAGGTCCGGCCAGGCGGAGCGCCCGCGCAGTGACAGCGCCAGCAGCCGGACCACCTCGGCGGTTGGGCAGTGATTCGCGGTCAGAGTCGAGTTGGCGAAGAGCTGGCGGATTGGGGCGCCAGGACCCGGCCGGCGCCGGCCCAGGCGCCGGCCTTCCTGGGACCGGCAAGGCCGATCTGGCACGGGCAGCAGCAGACGTGGACCATCACCTGTGTTGCGCAGCTCCGGCGACCTGACGCGGTCAACCACCGCCCGACGCATCAAAATCAGCGCCTGAACCCGCCTGGGCTCCGTCAGTTGACGATGATCACCTGGGTTCCGATCGGAGCCCAGTCATAGAGCATCTGGAGTGAGCCCATCGGCACGTGGACACAACCGTGGCTGGCATAGGTGAGTTCATCCTCCGTGCCGGGACCGTACGATGGCTCCCACCAACTGTGGATGAAGTAGTTGGGAGAGAACTCCATCGCATCGTAGACCCAGGTGGAGGGATACCAGCAGTACGTGCCGGGCCGACACAATGAGACCATGTAGTAGCTGGGGTATTTGGCCAGGATCGTGAAGTGCCCAGTTGGTGTGGGCAGTGCGGGCTGCCCGGTCGTCACCAGCGTGCTCAAATAGGCGCTGCCGTCCTGACAGGCAAGCAGCCGTTGTTGGGAGAGCGAAATGATGATCGCCTTGCCGGCGATCCCCGCGACACAGCCGCTGGTGCCCGCGGCCAGACGGTCGAGCGCTGCCTGCTGGCGCTGGGTGAGGTCCGAGACCACGCTCTGGAGCGCCGCGACCGCGGCCTGGAGCTGGGCGTCGGTGGTGGCGATCGCAAGCTGGGCGCGGGCTTGTTGGGCCAGCACCGTGTCGTCGGAGCCACCGGCATAGGCGAGCAGCCCCGGCAGCTCGCCCTCGAGCTTGATGCCCTGCTGCGCCAGCTGCAGCCGCCGGGCCAGGATGGAAGCAGCCTGGGTGGCCTCCTCCTCCACCGCATCGTGCCGGGCCAGCATCGAAGCGTAGCTGCCGCGCAGGTATGCCTGGATGCCTTGCAGCGCCGACGGGCCGGGTGCCGTCCACAGCTTGTCCTGCTGCAGCTCATCCAGCTCATGCTTGATCTCGGCAGCAGCGGAGAGGACGTCCGCCGGCAGACCTCCCTGCAGCCCTTGCGAGCGACCGGCGAGCTCCGACCGAACCTGCTCGACCTGGTCCGCCTGGTCCGTCCAACTCCGAGCCAGGGCCTCGAGCTGCCGTGGCTGCCGGGCCCGCCGCAGCTGGGCCTCGAGTTCGGGGCGCTGGTACGGCGTGGGACCATACGCCCTCTCCAGCCGGGTCAGCGCAGCCCGGGCCTGGCTCCGAGAAAGGGCCAGCACCTGGCCGTAGATGGCGCGTGTCCGTGCCTCGAGGCCGGCCATGGGGTCGTGGAAGAGCGCCCCCGACGCGGCCTCGGACGGCACCGATCCGGTTCTGGCCTGGAGCCGTCGCAGGTCGCGCATCGCGGGAGCCAGACGGGAGGCGGGGACCCCCGCCGCCTCCATCTGCCGCCACTGGGCCTGGAGGCCATCGACGCTGTGTTGGTAGGCGTAGACGTCACCGCCGCCGAAGGTGACCGCAGCGGCGAGCAGGCCCAGGGCCAGTCCCGCCAGCATCGGACGCCGCCACGCCTTCCCGTCCGCCATCTCGCGCCCCGACCCCATCCTCCTACAAACGCCGGAGCCCCGTCACCTGGTGCCACTCACCGCCTTGGTGCCCCTCCACCCTGGCCGGCGCCGCTCAGCTCCCGGAGGCGAATTGACGAGGCCCGACCACGGTCCCGGCCGTAGACCCCGCGTAGCAGCTGGCCTCCTGGGGCGAAGCCTGCGGCTCAAGACGGTCCCGTCGCGTGGCCGGATCGCGATGTCGCGGGTGGCACGCCTCAGCCTCGATCGGGAGCCGGGGTCGAGGCCGGGCTGGTGGCGGGCAGGGGCTCGGACGGCTTCTGCCCCCGTCCGGTCAGCCACCAGGCGACCACCGCCAGCGGTACTCCCACCACCAGCACTCCGATCGAGGTCCACTGCGCCTGCTTGAGGCCGAACCCGATCACCGGCTCCGTGGTTCGCACGAAGAAGATGAGGAACTGGCTCAGCGGGTACATCACCAGGTAGGCCAGCGCCAGTACCCCGGCCGGCACCCCCCGCCGCCGGATCAGGAGCAAGATGCCGAGGATCAGCAGCGCCAGAAGGCCCTCGTACGCCGCCGCTGGCTGGTAGGGGACGTAGAGCTGGGGTGCCAGTGAGTGGGGGTTGGTGTACTCGGTCGCCCAGGGCAGATTGGACGGGGCCCCCAGAATGTCGCCGTTGATGATATTGCCAATCCGGCCGATGGGCTGGCCGATGGCGGCGAACAGCACCCCGCAGTCGAACAGCACCCAGAAGTTCAGGCGCCAGCGCCAGGCCAAGAAGAGCAGGGTCGCCCCGCCCACGAAGATGGCCCCGAAAAAGGCCATGCCCCCCTGCCAGACGGCGAGGATGTACTGGGGATGGGTGACGTAGTAGAGGGCACCGGACTGGAGGTCGTAGAACAGCCGGGCCCCGATCAGACCGGCGACGATGGTCCAGAAGGCGATGTTGCCGGTGACCGCCTCGGGGATGCCGTGGGCGACGGCATGGCGGCGGGCGAACCAGAACCCGACCAGAAAGGCCACCGCGTAGCCCACCCCGTACCAGTGGATGGGCAATGGACCGATGTTCAAGACCGGGTCGATCGGGATGACGATCACCGCGCGGACGGCACTCATGCCCACCATCGGTCTGCCGATCTCCGCTCAGACGTTGCCATCGCCGCCGATGGTCGGATTGTAGGCCCCCCGGCACAATCGCGGTGCCCCCGCCCCGACGGCGGGGCGGGGCATGATCCGTCGGCTCCCCTCTAGCTCGTGCTGGTGGAGCTGGACGAGGACATGTTGGGGCAGGGATGGGTGGTCGACCACGAGCTCGACGACGACGCTGACGAGGAGGACGAGGAAGAGGCGGAGGCCGCGAAGGTGCTCAACGAGGCGGGTGCCGAGTAGGTTGCCGTAGGCCGTGCGGACTGGGTCGTCGCCGCCGACGCCACGCGGACGAAGGCGACGATCGAACCCACGCCTGCCGCGGCCACCACCGGCGCCACCGCCAGCCACAGCTTCTGCTTGAGGGTCATCGGGTTGACCTCCTGTGGAAGTCGCCCCGGGGCGGGGCCGCTGATCTCCAGCCTGGGCATCGCCGCTGGGAGCGCCCTTGGCGGAGGCTTGGAGTTCACTCGGAGTCCTTACCCGCTGCCGCGGTCACGTCGATGCTCGCCGGCTGCGGATCCCGGAGGAGTTCGATGGCGAAGGTGGCTCCGCCCCCAGGCGTCTCCGAGACCCAGGCCCGGCCGCCGTGGGCCTCGACCACGCCGGCCACGATCGCCAGCCCCAGACCGGCGCCGCCCCGGTGCCGGCTGCGCCCGGGATCAGCCCGGTAGAAAGGCTCGAAGACGCAGAAGGCCGCCTCGGCCGCCAGCCCGGGGCCGTGGTCGACGACCCTCAGGGCCACCCGCGCTGGATCGGCCTCCAGCCGGGCCTCGATAGCGGTCCCGGCCGGGGTGTGGACGATCGCGTTCCGCATCAGGTTGCCCACCGCCTGCCGCAACCGGATGTCGTCGCCGACCACGGTAGCCTCTGCCGCCGCCAGCGCAATCGTCCGCTCGGGGGCGCTGGCGCGGGCGTGGTCACAGGCGTCGGTCAGGATCGCCCGCAGGTCCACCGGCTGGCGTTCCAGGGGCCCTGGTTGAGGCGGGCGAGCAAGAGCAGATCGTCGACCAGCGCGCTCATCCGATCTGATTCAGCATGGCGTTGAGGGCCAGGCCCAGCCGCCCGATCTCGCTGCGGGCCGTGGCAGGCTCCACCCGCCGGCTCAGGTGCCCGCCTGCGATGCGTCCTGCCACCCGCTCCATCCGCTCCAGAGGGCGCAGGCCGAGACGGATGGTGAGCAGTCCCAGACCGGCGGTTCCACCCGGAACCACGGCTCCGATCGAGGCCTCGAGCAACACCAGCTGGTGGAGGGTGGAGTCCAGGTCGGTGAGCGGGATGGCTAGGACCAGATAGTGGCCGTCACTGCCGCTCAGGGGTGCGATCAGAACCCGGTAGCGAGGGACGCCATCGCTGCCCGCCAGGGTGAGCAGGGTACAGGCGCCGGCCCGGGGGTGGGGGAGGTGTCGAGG
>CADDZO010000003.1 GCA_902812395.1 bacterium
CGCTGCCCGCGCCCAGGAACAGGGCTCCCTTCAGCACCGCGTGGTTGAGCGCGTGCAGGCAGAGCGCGACCACGGCCAGCGCCTCCAGCATCGGCCGGCCGAGGCTGCGGAACAGCAGCGCGGCGCCACTATGCGGCTTCTACGGCGACCCCGCCGACGCGGAGTGACGCAGGCGACAGCTCATGGTTATCCGAGAGGGCAAAGGCGTCATGTCCTTCGTGCACCTCGACGATGCCGCCGCCGCGACCGTGCTTGCCCTGGACCGGGACGGTCCGGTCATTTACCACGTCACCGATGACGAGCCGGCCCCGATGTGCGACTGGGTGCCTGGCTGAGGCACTCGGCGCCAAGGCCCGCCACATACCGATGTGGGTGGCCCCGCTGTTCATGGGCGAGGGGCTGGCCATGATCACCGAGTCCCGGGGGGCATCCAATGCCCGGGCCAGGCGCGAGCTCGGCTGGGTGCCTCGGTACCCGACCTGGCGAGAGGGCTTCTTCGCCGCCTACTGCCGAGGGGCGGTCGAGGCCGGCGTTTGAGCCGGCAGCACTGCGAGGCCGTGGGACACCTCGCGACTGGACCGTCGGGGCCGTAAGAACCAGAACATTTGCGTCAGGCACCCGGCCGCATACCGACGGGGAATCTCGTCCAGGGCGGGGCGGATGTCAACGGTGAGGCGCCAGGACGCCGGATACGATGCCGGCAAGGGCGGCGACGTGGATTGCTCCGCCGCGGCCAAGAAGGTGCCGACTGAGAGGACCAGCGCGAGCACGGTGGGAGTGGCGTTGGCGAGACAGGCGATGCCGAGATCAGCGTCAGGATGGACTCCCTCCGAGCGAGGTGCGGATGATCGTGCTCCTGTCGTCGATCGACGTCCGGTTGGCGTTCCTGATCGCTGGCTGGATCAGGAAGAGGAGCCGGTTCACGGACACCGAACCGAGGCAGACCACGCCGACGCCAGCGGTGAGCACGGCACGGTGCAGACTGAACGGCAGGGCTCCGGTGCCCAGGCACACCGAGCCGGCGAGCGCGATCCCGTAGGCCACGTCACCGGAGGGGAGGGCAAGTCCATCCGGGCGCGGCAGCCACAGTGAGGAGCCCATCGGCAGAGGGCCGGCAAGGCCCAGGCCAGGGCGGGTGCCTCGGTGTCGCTGGTTACTGGGGCCGGATCACCAAGTACACGACCAGCGGCGCCAGCCCGGCGAGCGGCAGCCTCAACAGCTCTGCCGGCCAGCTTGCGGGCGAGGGAGCGGTCACCAAGCGCCTCGGGCCTCTGCCGGTTGCTCGCGTAGGCCAGCCGTGGCCGCATCGACGATCTGCCGCGGGTGAGTCGGGACGATGGCGCTTCGCCCCCTTGACAATGGCCGGTTGCAACCAGGGCTGCCGGGCGGGGAGCGTTGAGGACGGACCAGCGGACTGGCCTGGCCGCGGCGACCAGGGGCAGGAAGAGGCCCTGGTTGGAAAGGGGCCAGGGCGCGACGCCGAGGCGCGCCGGAGCTGGTGACCAATGCCGGATGCCCAAAGCTGGCTGTAGGGGGTGGAAGGAGGACCTGCGACCGCACTCCCTTGCCAAGCTGGTGGTTGGAATCCGCTTGCCACAACAGCCGAAAGGGCTCATGATGAGCACAGCGGCTTTGGCTACAGGGAGGGGCCCCCGGCCAACAGAAGAGAGGAGAGATGCATCATGAGCGAGCTCTGGAAGGGACAGATCTCGCGCCGCGACTTGCTCAAGGGAGCTGCCACCGTCGGGCTTGGCGCGGCCGCGGCCGCGTGTGGCCCGGCGGGCGTCCCGACCAAGAAGGCGGCAACCGGTGCCGGGCTCAACAAGTCGCTCAGCATCCTCCAGTGGAGCCACTTCATCCCCGCCTACGACGCCTGGCTCGACGCGTTCGCCGCCGACTGGGGCCGGAGAAACAGGATCCCCACCACCGTCGACCACATCAACACCTACGACCTGCCCGCCCGGATCGCGTCCGAGGCGGCCACGCATGCCGGCCACGACATGATCGAGATGAACGCCCAGATCCTCACCTACCTGTATGAGAAGGACCTGGTGGAGATGGACGATGTGCTCAGCTACGCGGAGAGCAAGCTGGGTCCGGCAGAACCAATAGCCAAGAGAGTTGCGTTCGTCCACGGCCGCTGGCTTGGGTGGACAGATTTCTATATCGCCATCATGCCGATCGTCCGCACCGATCTAGCCCAGCAATATGGCTACAGTGTGGATCAACTCAAGACCTGGACCGACTACATGAACATGGCAGCGGTGGGGAAGAGCAATGGTCACGCCGCTGGTCTCGCCATCTCGCACTGCAACGACGCCAACCACAACTGGCGGGCCGTGATGTACAACATGGGAGCCAGTATCGTGGAGCACGATAGCAAGACCCTTGCCATCGACAAGCCGGAGTTCCGCCAGTTTCTGGAGTTCGCGCAGGAGTTCTACACCAAAGCCAACACGCCAGAGGTGTTCGCATGGGACGATGCCTCTGACAACAGGTGGCTCGACTCGGGGGTGGGTGTCTACATTCACGACGCGATCAGCTCGATGCGCAGCGTCCAGTCGACAAACCCGACCCTTTACAAGAACCTGGCGCTACGGCCACCAGAGGCTGGCCCCGGCATGCCCAAGGGCGCGACGGTGGTGGACCCCAACTGCTACATCATCTGGAACTGGTCGAAGAACCAGGAAGCGGCCAAGGAGTTCCTCAAGTACTACATCGACCACTACCACGAGGCGTTCCTCAACTCGCAGCTCTACAACATGCCGACGCATGCGAACCCTTGGAAGCACCAGCTCTTCACCGACCCCGCTTACGGCGGCCAATGGGCGTCGCCCGAGTTCGCACCGCTCCAGGAGGTCCGTGGCGAGAAGGCTCTTGACTTCGGCTATCCTGGCGAGCCCAACTACCAGGCCAACCAGGTGTTGGCCCAGTACATCCTGCCCGACACCGTGGCTACGGCAGTCAGGACGCCTGGCAGCGCCGGAGTGGATGCGGCGCTTAGCTTCATCAGGCAACAGCTCGCGACGATCTACAAGTCTTGAGAGAGGAGTGGGGCCTGGCCAGCCCTTCTCTGGAGCTGGTCAGGCCCCCTCCAGCAACGCGGCTCTGAGGCCTCGGACGTAATAGCGCCCCAGGCTCGCACAGACCGCCACGATCGGCAACGTCGACAGGATGATGGCCCCGTTTGCGTTGGCCCACTCATCCAGATCGAGCGCGTGGATGCCGAGTCCGACCGGCAGGGTGGTGGTGCTGTTGGTGAGGGAGAACAGGTCGGCGTAGAGGACGTCCGAGCCCATCATCCCAACCCCGAAGATGGCGGCCGCAATGACGACCGGCCAGCACATGGGCAGAACGATGCGGAAGAAGACCCGAAGTCGGCCTCCGTCCAGCCACGCATGCTCCTCGACCTCTCGGTCCAGTCCCAGGAAGTACGAGTAGAAGAGCCAGGTCGAGAACGGGATCACCAGCGTGAGATAGGCAAGGACGATTCCGGTCAGCGTGTTGTCCAGGTGGACGGCCGAGTAGATCCGATAGAGAGGAAGGATCACCGCCATCTGTGGGATGAAGTAGGTGGCGAACAACAGCCGCGCAGCCCAGCGGGCGCCGGGAGGTTGGAACCGGGCCAGCCCGTACCCCGCCATCATGGATACCGCCAACCCGACCGCAAGAACGCTGCCGAACACGATCAGGGTGTTGCGCCCCCAGATCAGCAGCTGGGGATCGTGCAAGGCCTGCCCGAGGGCGCTGAAGTCGGGGCGGTACGCCCAGAAGATCTGGCCGCCGGGATACTCGCTGACCGGTTTGATGGCCTGGATGGCGGTGTAGTAGACGGGGAAGATGTGGAAGGCGAAGACGACCAGTGCGGCAAGGACTCCGGCCGCCACCGCAACCCGTTGCCAGCCTGGGGACGAGGTGTGGGGCGAGCGTCGGCGGGTCGCCGCCGAAACAGGAACCGCCCGGTAGGGGGTGCGGGTGTCGGCCTCGAGACGCCATGAGTCGACGCCGGGCACACGGTGGCGGGGCTCCCGCTCGATGAAGTGCAGTGCCGCCACCGCCAGCAGCACCGCCACCGGAACCTGGGTGAGGATGAGGGCGGCGGAGTAGCCAATCTTCCCGCCCAGGACCAGGTCCAGCCAGGCCTGGGTGCCGATCAGGGGCACGGTGATCCGTCCGCCGGTCTCCTGGTACATGGAGACGAAGTCGAGATAGGTGATGGTCAGCGCTACTGCCAGGGCAAGGACCGTCATCCGCCGGTTGAGCGGCATCACGACGCGCCAGAAGTAGCGCCACCGGCTGCGCGCCTCCAGGCGACCGTACTCCAGCAACTCCTCGGGAATGGCGTTGAGGCCGGCGAGCAGGAAGATGGCGATGATCGAGGAGCCGCGCCAGACGTTCATGATCCCGATGCTGACCACCTGCCAGGTACCGATCCCGAAGAGGCCGTCCACGAAGAACTTGGCCTGGATCGCCTGGAGCGTGTAGAAGGAGTTGAACGGTGGCAGGAGCAGCCAATACCAGGCGAAGGCGGCAAAGGAGCTGGGTACCGCCCAGGGGATGAAGACGGCCAGGAAGACGATGGCCCGACCCCAGAACTGCCACCAGAGCAGCAGTGCCGTCGCGAGGCCGACCGCGAACTCGACCGCGGCGGTGGCCAGCACCATGAACGCGGTGTTGCGGGCGGCTGCCCAGAAGGTGGGGTCGGAGAAGATCTGCAGGTAGTTTTGGACACCAATGAACCGTCCCGGCGACGTGACCGTGGCGTCTGAGAAGCTGGTGGCGACGTCGTAGACGATGGGGAAGAGGAGCAGACCGAACACACAGGCGAGCGCGGGTAGGCACAGGAGATAACCGATCTCCCATTGCCTGCGGAGCACACGTCGTCCCGCCAGGTTCTGTGGCGCCGCGATTGCCCTCTGGTCGATGACGCCCAGCGCTCTTCCTCCTCGGCGGCTACCGCGGCCCCTCATACTACGACGGCGCTTGTGCGTGGGCGTGATTCGGCCTATGCTGAGACCGACAGCAGCGGCGCGCGCCCTGCGGAGGAACGGAGGAGATCGATGGCGGAGACCGCCGAGCAGGCCCGGGCAGTCGCGCTCCGACTTGCCCGCGCCCGGCGGCGTCGCCACTGGGGCGAGGTCGCTGCTGGCTATGCCCTGGTCTCGCCGGCGATCCTGTATATCCTGGTTCTTGTCGCCTATCCCTTCTTCCTGGCACTCTACTTCAGCCTCAGCAACGTCACCGTCGCAGGTGGGTACGGTGGATTCGTTGGGCTGGCGAACTACCTCAGCATCATTCACAACTCGGTCTTCATCAAGGCGCTTGAGAACTCGCTCTCCTTCACGTTCTTTGCCGAGATCGGCAAGGCCGTGCTTGGGATCGGCCTTGCCTTCCTCCTTCTGCAAACGCTGCGAGGGAAGAAGATCATTCGTGGCTTCCTGCTGATCCCCTTCACCATGCCGCTTCCCCTCGCCCTTCTCGGCTGGAAGTGGATGTACGACCCTCAGTTCAGTGTGATCAACCGAGTCTTCGGGGACATGCTGCACATCATGCACCACCCCTATCCGGTCTGGTTAGGGGACCCGATCTTCTCCTGGTTCGCCATCCTGATCGTGAACATCTGGCGCGGCTTCCCATTTGCGGGCGTGATCGTGCTGGCAGGACTCACGTCCATACCCAAAGACATCTTGGATGCTGCCAAGGTTGACGGTGCCGGTTTCTTCCGGACCTGGCACTTCATCATTGTGCCGTTGATCGCACCGATTCTCTTCATTGGCTTGATCTATGATGTGACGTTTACCCTCGGCGACATCACAGTTGTCAACATCCTCACCTCTGGTGGGCCGAACAACGCGACGGAGATACTGCCCCAGCTCGCCTACCAGAACGGCATCGTGGGTGGCAACCTGGCCAGCGGCGCGGCCGACGCCTTGATACTCTTCCCGCTTCTGCTCGCAGGACTCATCCTCTTCCTGAGGATGCTCTTCCGGAGGACGACAGTAGAAGAATGAGCGCGACCGTGGCGGCGGTAGGCGTGGAACGGCCTGTGCGCCGGCGCCTGGGCGGACGAAGACTCCGCAATCGGGCGCTTCTGTACCTGGCTCTCGCCTTCTATCTGGTCGTTGCTTGCTTCCCCGTCTACTACATGCTGATGTCGACGCTCAAGGCCGACTATGACCTTATCGATCCAACCGTCAACCCGTTGTGGTTCAAACGTCCGCTCGGGCTTGAGCACTTCCAGCAGCTCTTTTCCCAGACTGGGTTCTCTATCTGGGCTGCCAACACAGCAGTCGTAGCTGGTTGTGTGCTGGGAATCACCCTGGCCGTCTGCATTCCGGGCGGCTACGCGCTTGCGCGTCTGCGGGTGCCCGGTGGACAACACATGGCCATCGGTATCTTCCTCACCTACCTCATCCCCCCGATCCTTCTCTTCATCCCGCTCAACCAGCTCATCACCAACGTGTTCAACCTGGGCAACACCCGCTGGGCGCTGGTGGTGGCCTACCCCACCTTCACCATCCCCTTCTGCCTGTGGCTGATGATGGGGTTCTTCAAGCGTGTGCCGCGAGAGATCGAAGAGGCAGCGCTAGTTGACGGATGTAATCGATGGCAGGCGGTGCGACACGTGGTCCTGCCGGTGAGCGTTCCAGGCATCATTACGGCCGGAGTCTTCGCTTTCACGCTATCGATGCAGGACTTCATCTATGCGCTGGTGATGGTCTCCTCGTCCGCCCAACAGGTGATCAACATCGCCGTCCCGACGGAGCTCATCCGGGGCGACGTCTATTTCTGGGGCGAGTTGCTGGCTGCGGCGTTGCTCCCGGGAGTCATCATCGCCTTCATTTACAACTTCTTCCTCGACTACTTCGTCCAGGGCATCACGGGCGGCATCGGTCGCTGAGAGAAGCGACCGGGGGCGATGCTTTCGGAGCACCGGCTCGCCGTAGCGAGGGAGATGTGCGGCTGCGCCGCCGGCGTGGCATCGTGCCCGATGGGGCGGGAGCCGCCGGCCCCGGGTGCGGACGCCTCCCAGTGGAGAGGCCGGGGCGAGGGGTGAGCCTGGGCCGCGCGGATGGGGCCCGCGGGCCCTGCTCCGGCCGCATCGTCTGCAAGCGGATGTGGCGGCCCGGGCCGGGGGAGGCGATCGACCTGAGGTCGGGGGAGTCCCGGAGCGATCCGGACGCTTCCGGCCACCGGGCTCGCACATCGAGGCGGTCTCGTACGGCGGGTGGTGTGCGGGCCGCGGGTTACCGGCTTGTCCGAGACCGTCGTCGCGTTTACGCTGACAGAGACGGGGGTGCCTTGCGGCGAAGGGAGGTCCTGCTATGGCGGCGGCGTTGGAGGGCGTGCGGGTGATCGATCTGACCCAGTTCGAGGCGGGAACCTCCTGCACCGAGACGCTGGCGTGGCTTGGAGCGGACGTGATCAAGGTGGAGCGGCCTGGGGCCGGGGAGCAGGGACGTCACGCCTCGGCCGACCTGCCCGGGGTCGACTCCTGGTACTTCCTGTTGCTCAACGCCAACAAGCGCTCGATCACCCTCAACCTCCGCTCCGAGGAGGGTCGCAGGCTGCTGCAACGGCTGCTGGAGATGGGGGACGTCATGGTCGAGAACTTCGCCCCCGGCGTGATCGAGAGCCTGGGCTTTGGCTACGAGCGGGTCCGGGCCATCAACCAGCGCCTGATCTACGTCCAGATCAAGGGCTTCGCCTCTGACGGCCCCCGCCGGCGCTACCTTGCCTTCGATCCTGTTGCCCAGGCCGCGGGCGGAGCGGTGAGCCTCACCGGCGAACGGGGAGGGCCGCCGCTCAAACCCGGCCCTACCATCGGCGACACTGGCACCGGGCTGCACGCCGCGATCGGAGTTCTGGCCGCTCTCCACCAGCGCCAGCGCACGGGGGAAGGCCAGCACATCGAGGTGGCGATGCAGGACGCTGTCGTCAACTACTGCCGCATCTCCTTCTCCCGGCAGCTGCTCAGCGGCGTGGCGGGAGAGCGATGGGGCAACCAGAGCCAGCTCGGGCTCACCGCCCCGAGCAACGTCTACCCCTGCCGACCGGGGGGCCCGAACGACTACGTCTTCATCTACACCACCAGGGCCGGCAACCACCACTGGGAGCGCCTGCTGGATGCGATCGGGAGGCCGGAGTTGAAGGAAGACCAGCGATTCGCCGACCCGGAACGGAGGGCGTGGCACTGCGCAGAGGTGGACGCCATCATCTCCGCCTGGACGCAACAGCGGGACAAGTGGGAGGCGATGCGCATCCTGGGCGAGGCCGGCGTTCCCTGCAGCGCGGTGTTCGACACCTTGGAGCTGACCGAGGATCCAGATCTCAACTGGCGGGAGGTGATCGTGACCGTCGATCACCCCGTCCGGGGATGCTTCAAGATGCCCGGCTGGCCGGTGCGGATGGAACACTCGCACGTCCCGGTGCGAGCCGCACCCCTCCTTGGCGAGCACAACCGGGAGGTGTACACGGGGCTGCTGGGACTGGATGCGCGTGAGTTGGAACGCCTGGCCGCCACGGGCGTGATCTAGGGAGGCAGAGGTGACCGGCAACCAGATCCTGGCCCGGGCATTGCGCGCATGCGGGGTAGAGCACGTCTTCTTCCTCATGGGCGGACCGATGATCGATTGCGAGAACGCGTGCCTGGAGGAGGGAATGCGGATGATTGACGTCCGTATGGAGCAGGCGGCGGCGATGATGGCCGTTGGCTACAGCCGGGTCCGTGGGAGCCCCTCCGTCTGCATGGCCGCCTCCGGGCCCGGCACGGTCAACCTGCTCAGCGGCGTCGCCCATGCCTACGTCGACGGCGCCCCGGTGGTGGCCATCGGCGGCTCCAGCCCGGTGGGCCTCTACGGTCTGGGAGCTTTCCAGGAGATCGACCAGCTGGCACTGGCGAGGCCCGTCACCTGCTGGGCGGAGCGCTGCTACGATCCCGCCCGTATTCCTGAATACCTGGCCGCTGCCTTCCGGCACGCGATGGCCGGCCGGCCGGCGCCCGTGTACCTGGACCTTCCCGGCGACGTGCTCTACCGCGATGTCGCGCCCGAGGAGGTGCGCTGGGCCGAGCCTCAGCCCGCACCTCGACCAGCCGGGGATGCGGCAGACGTTGCCCGGGCGATCGACGTGATCAGGACGGCACGGCGACCCATCGTGGTGACCGGAAGCGGCATCCTCTGGTCCGGGGCCCACGAGGAGTTGCGGCGCTGGGTGGAGCGGTGGGGCATCCCTCACTACGCCACTCCCCAGGGTCGGGGCGTGGTCCCCGAGGACCATCACCTGAGCTTCCCGGCGGCGCGCAGCACCGCGTTCCGTGAGGCCGACTGCGTGGTGGTGATCGGGACCCGGCTCAACTACGTGATCGACTATGCCCGTCCTCCCCGCTTCGCGGCCGACGCCAGGCTGGTGCAGATCGACATTGATGCTGCCGAGATCGGGAAGACCCGCCCGGTGGACGCCGGGATCGTCGGTGACGCCAGGCTGGTGCTCCGTCAGCTGCTGGAGGTGGACGGTTCTCCGGACCGCTACGCGGACTGGGTGGGCAGGCTCGCCGAGATCCACCGGGAGAAGTCGATCGATGCCGAGCAGCGAATGAGCAGCGACCGCACCCCGATTCATCCCCTGCGCCTGTGCAAGGAGCTGCGAGACTTCATGGACCGGGAGGCAGTGTTGAGCGTGGACGGCCAGGAGATCCTGAACTACGGGCGCCAGTCGATCCCCATCCATGTGCCCGGACACAGCCTCAACTCGGGACCGTTCGGCACCATGGGAGTCGGACTGCCGCTGGGGCTGGGCGCGAAGGTGGCCGAGCCCGCCGCCCAGGTGGTCGTCCTGCACGGGGACGGGTCCTTCGGGATCAACGGCATGGAGCTTGACACCGCCGTCCGCCACGACCTTCCGGTGATCACGGTGATCTCCAACAACGGCGGCTGGACTGCCCGGGACCGCTTCAAGGTTGGGCGCGAGCTGGGCTTTACCCGCTACGACGAGATGGCCCGAGCGCTCGGTTGCCACGCCGAGTACGTGGAGCGGCCCGACGAGATCCGACCGGCACTGAGGCGAGCTGCAGCCAGCGGTCGGCCGGTGCTGGTCAACGTGCTGACGGACCCCGAGGCCCGCGCCCAGACCGCGCGCTTCGCCGTGTACACGACCTGAGCCAGGCCGAGAGTACCTCGCTCCCATCCAGCCGGAGGCACCGGGCATCGCCGCCGCGCCTCTCCCCGCCGCCTGTCGATCCAGAGCGGCGCTCCCATCCCAAGAGCATCGGCAGTCCCGAGGCCAGGCGGTCGTCGTGGCCGCCAGCGTCGGTCGACCTGCCCTAGGGAGGCAGGCCCCTCCAACCCGGCCGACCTTCTTCGCGCCCGGCGCGTCTATCAACCCAGCCGATAGACTCGGCGTGCGGTCGCAGCCCAGATCTCCTGCTGGTCGCCGACCAGCTCTCGCAGCATCTCCACCCACGCCCGGTAACCGATCACGGCAGTGGAGACCGGCCAGTTGCTGCCGAACATCAGCCTGGAGGGGCCAAGGCAGGCGTGCAGGTGCAGGAGATAGGGGGCGACCTGCTCCGCCTCAAGAGGCCGGTCGCGGGGGCCGTGGACGACGACCGACAGCTTCGCCACCACGTTGGAGAGTCGCCCCAGGCGCTCGATCGCAGCCAGCCAGGTCGAGTCCGGAGGCCTCGACAGGTCCGGCTTGCCCAGGTGCTCGAGGACGATAGTGGTCTCCGGACAGGCTCGGGCGAGCTCAGGCACGGCCGCGATCTGGCCGAGACGTACACAGACGTCGCAGACCAGCCCCATCCGGCCCAGGAGGCGGACGCCCCGCAGGTACTCGGCCCGGGTACAGAAGCCAGGGTCGGCCTCGTACTGACAGGTTCGACGCACCGCTCGAACCGCCGGGATCTGGCGCAGCCGCACCAGCTCGGCATCCACCCCAGGGTCCTCGAGCCTAGCCCAGGCGATGATCGCCGGCAGACGGCCGGGATCGGCGACATCCGCCGCCCACCTTGCCTCTACCGTCCCGTCGGTGAAGTCGTTGACCTGGACGTTGACGCACGAGGTGACGGGCAGCCCGTCCCAGGCGGCGGTGTAATCCGCCCAGGAGACATCGCGCCTCAGGTAGGGCGCGGCTAGAATGCCCCGACGCCGGACCAGCCCCTTTCGCCAGATGTGGAAATGGGTGTCGATCAGCTCGAGCACGGTGCTCGTACCCTAGCCTCCATGGACCAGGTGGTGGGCATGATCGGACTCGGCGCTATGGGGGCACCCATAGCCGCCAACCTGGAGCGGGCGGGTTACCAGGTCGCCGGCTACGACGTGCGCGGGCACGGCGGCATGGGGTCGGTCGAGGAAGTGGCTGAGCATGCCACCCGGACGGTGCTGGTGATCGTGCGCACCGCACCGCAGGTCGGGCAGGTGGTGTCGCAGCTGCGGAGGCCGGGGCTGGACGTGGTGGTCATGAGCACCATTGGTCCCACCACCATGGAGCGGCTGGGATCGGATCTCGCCGCCCGAGGGCTCACCCCCGTCGATGCCCCGATCAGTGGAGGCGTGGCCGGGGCCGAGGCGGGCACCCTGACCATCATGGCCTCCGGTGATCTGGCGGCGATCGAGCGCTGCCGGCCGCTGTTCCAGGCCATAGGCAGCAACCTGTTCGTGATCGGAGACCGGGTCGGGCTTGGCCAGGCGGTCAAGCTAGCCAACCAGCTGATGCTCGCCGCGCACATGGTCGCCTGCGGGGAGGCGGTGCGCATGGTGAGTGGCTATGGCTTGAGCCCGGAGCAGGTGCTCCCGGTGATCGAGCGCTCCACAGGGAGTAGCTGGGTTGCGGCCAACTGGCGGACGGTGAAGGCCTGGTGGGGCGAGGGCGGGAGCGACCCTCTGGGCATCATCCACAAGGACCTGCGTAGCCTGCTCGGCGAGACCGGGGAGCGCGGGCTTCCGCTCCCGCTCACCGCCCTCAGCTTCCAGGAGCTGCTCCAGGCCCGGCGCTAGACCGTCCCGGGGGAGAGGTCCGCCCCAGGCCGGTGTCCGCTGACGATGCGCACGGCCGCGACACCGGTCCCAAGTGACCTGGGAAGCAGACCCGGTCTGCCGGTCCCTCCTGAGTCCGGGCACTGATCGCCGGGCTGGGGCTCGTGAACCGCGGTCTCCGTCGCTCGATTGCGCGCGTTGGGTGCCAATCCACCTTTCCAGGCCCAGGATGTCTCCACCCAAGCAGGCCGGCGAAGGGATCGCCGACGGATGGCGGTCGGTGCGGTCGCCTTCTGGTCGGAGCGGGAGACCAGCGCAACTGGCCGAGCGCGCGAGGGCTGGGCAGTACGGTAGGCGGCTCCGGGAACAGGAGCCCGAATCGCAGCCGCGGCGCGGTCAGTGGTGAGTCCTGGCCCTCCCGAGATTCAGGCCTACTTCTACCTCGATCTCGATGATCGGTGGCCAGCACAGGAGAAACGTCAGGTAGCCCACCGCACCTGCGAGACGCCGAGCAGATGCAGCCCGGCGACCTGTGGCGAAAGCCTCGGCTCTGCTACCGTGCCGGCGTGCTCGACATTCTCCTTCGAGGAGCGCGGCTCCCCGGCGCTGCGACACTCCAGGACCTCGGGGTGGTCAACGGCCGCCTGGGTCTGCCGGAGCCAGAGGCCCGCCTGACCATGGATCTCAAGGGGGCGCTGGTGACGCCGCCGTTGGTGGAGCCCCATATCCACCTCGACGCCGTGCTGACGGTCGGCCAACCACGGCCAAACCTGACCGGATCTCTCTTCGAGGGCATCGCCATCTGGGCCGACCGGGTCAAGTCGCTCACGGTGGAGGACGTGAAGCGGCGGGCCGAGAAGGTGCTGCGTTGGCAGCTGGCCAACGGCGTCCAGCACGTGCGCACCCACGTGGACGTCTGCGACCCGGAGCTGCGAGCCTTGCGAGCGCTGGTGGAGCTGCGGCAGGAAATCGGCGACCAGATGGATCTCCAGCTTGTCGCCTTTCCTCAGCAAGGGATCTTCTCCTTCGAGGGCGGCTCCGAGCTGATGCGCCGCGCCGTCGGTCTGGGGGCGGACGTGGTCGGCGGCATTCCCCACTACGAGCTCACCCGGGAGCTGGGGATCAAGTCGGTCGAGTTCACGTTCGCGCTGGCGGCGGAGCACGGGCTGCGCGTCGACATCCACTGCGACGAGACCGACGACGACCACTCGCGGTTCGTCGAGGTGATGGCCGCCGAGACGATCCGGTTGGGCATGGCCGGGCGAGTGACGGCCAGCCATACCACCGCGATGCACTCCTACAACAATGCCTACGCCTACCGCCTGATCCGAAACCTGGCCCGGGCGGGCATGCACGTGGTCACCAACCCGCTCGACAACTCGGTGCTGCAAGGGCGGTTCGACAGCTATCCGATTCGACGAGGGCACACCCGCGTCAAGGAACTGATGGAGGCCGGTATCAACGTCTGCATCGGTCACGACTCGGTCATGGATCCCTGGTATCCGCTGGGCTACGGCGATCCGGTCCAGGCCGCATTCGTGCTCGCCCACTACGGCCAGATGTCCGGTGCCGAGGAGCTTCCCCGCCTCATCGATATGATCACCTGCAACCCGGCGCGTGCGCTGGGGCTCGAGGACTATGGCCTCCGAGAGGGCGGTTCCGCCAACTTGGTCGTCTTCGACGCTGCCAGCGAAACGGACGCGATCCGGCTGGTCCCACGGCGTCGCCTGGTGCTCCGGCGAGGGCGCATCGTTGCCCGGACCGAGCCGGCACGGACCACCGTGGTCTGGGACGGCCGGGAAGAGGCGGTGGACTTCCAGCCATAGCCGGTGCCCGCATGCCAGCGTGGCGTGAGGAGGGCACGGCGTCAACTCAGTTGCAAGTTATCGGAGGCAGAATGGTTGGCAAACGTCATCTCGGTGTCGGCACCTCTTGCCGCCTGAGCCGTGCTCGTATACCATCCTGCCAACGGCTACCGCCGTTTTTGATGGAGGGACCCGTGCCGATGAAAGCCATCACGGAGCGCTGCTGCCGCCTGCCGGAGCGTCTCGGGGGATGCGCTTCCGGGTCGCCGGAGCGAGGTGCTCACACACCTGGAGCGGCGTCCACTGCGGCAGGAGCGTTGCCGAACGATGTTCGATCCACAGCCAGGAGAAGCCGATGATCACGCAGCGTCCGGAGGGATTCGTCGCTCGGCATCACCTCTATGACGACGAACGCCGAGAGGCGGCTGAACGCGCCCTGGCGATGGTGGAGGAGCGCGAACTGCGCACCATCCGCATCATCTGGGTCGATCAGCATGGCCTGCCGCGTTGCAAGTTCGCGTCACCGCAGGCCTTCCGCGGGGCGCTCACCGATGGCCTCGACTTCTCGGGAGCGCTGGTCAACCTGGATAGCGGCAACCACGTCTTCACCGCCGCGTTTGCTCAGGACGGCGGACTCAACATCCCCGAGCTGACGGGCTTTCCCGACGTGGTCCTGGTGCCGGACCCTCGCACCTTTCAGGTCCTGCCCTGGGCGGACCACGCTGGCTGGGTGCTGGCGGAGTCGTACCTACGCAACGGCAAGCCACATCCCCTCGACAGCCGTCTATTGTTGCAGGTCCAGCTGGAGGCGGCCCGCCGGCTCGGCTACGAGTACACGGCCGGGCTGGAGGTCGAGTTCTACATCCTGCGCAATGACACCACCCGGATCGAGCTCCACGAGACCGGCTGGCCTGGCCCGCCGCCCGCCATCAGCATCGTCCAGCAGGGCTACCAGTATCTGTCCGAGACACGGCTGGCGGGGATGGGGTTCGTGCTCGATCAGCTTAGGGATGCGCTCGTTGCCCTGGGGCTGCCGCTCCGCTCCATGGAGGACGAGTGGGGCCCTGGGCAGATCGAGATCACCTTCCATCCCACTGTGGGGCTGGCGCCGGCCGACGCCATGGTGCTGTTCCGGAGCACGGCCAAGCAGATCTGCCAGCGCCACGGACTGCTGGCCACGTTCATGTCCCGGCCTGCGATCCCCAACGTCTCCTCCAGCGGATGGCACCTGCACCAGTCGCTCCGTCAGCTGGATGGCGGTGCCAACGCCTTCGCCGGCGAGGGCGGCCTTTCGGAAGTCGGGCGTCAGTTCGCGGCCGGGATCCTCGAGCACGCGCTGGCGATGGCGGTCTTCGCCGTGCCCACCCTGAACGGCTACAAGCGCTACCGCCCGTACTCGTTCGCCCCCGACAACGTGAACTGGGCTCTGGAGAACCGGGGGGCGATGCTCCGGGTCCAGGCCGACCCAGGGGACCCGGGGTCCCACCTCGAAAACCGCATGGGCGAGCCGGCGGCCAACCCGTACCTCTATCTGGCAGCCAACCTGGCTGCCGGCCTGGACGGGATCGAGCGGAAGCTGGTGCCACCGCCGATGACCGGCCCCGATCCGTACGCGGCCCGGGCCACCGGCACGCCGCTGCCCACCAGCCTTTGGGAGGCGGTGGCGGTCCTGGACAACGACGGCTTCTATCGTCGGGTCTTCGGCGACGTCTTCGTGGACTTCATCGTGGCCATGAAGCGGGGTGAGGTAGCGCGCTTCCTCTCGGAGGTCACCGACTGGGAGATGCGCGAGTATCTGGAGAACTTCTGAGGGGTCCTGGATGGTCAAACGGAGGAGGTGACTGAAGGAATGAGCGAACACGTCTCGGTGGCCCAGACCGCGGCCACCGCGGTCAAGGGTCGCTACCGACGCGAGCTAGGCCTCTGGAGCGTGGTGCTCCTTGCCACGGGGGCCATCCTGGGCCCAGCCGTCGGGTTCACCCCGGTCAGCGTACTTGGCGACGCCGGCCCGGCGGGGCTATTCGCCTGGATCATCGCGTTCGTGCTGATCGCGGTGGTGGCCATGGCGTACGTCGAGCTGGGCACGATGTGGCCGAGGGCCGGGGGCGTCGCCTACTACCCTGCCCGCAGCAGCGGACCGGTGGTCGGGGTCCTCAACGCCTGGGGAGCCTTCGTGGGCTACTCGTTGGCGGTGCCCTCGATCGTAGTTGCCTTCGTCGAATACCTGAGCTACTGGTTCCCGCAGCTATTCCAGAACGGGTCTCTGACCTGGTTCGGGATCATTGTCTCGCTGCTGGTGACCGCTGCCCTGTTCGTGATCAACAACCTGCGTATCCGCTACATGGGTGAGATCAACAACGTGCTCACCGTCGCCACGCTGGTGGGGCTGGCGGTGATGATCGTCGCTCTCTTGACTCGCTTCAACCCCGGAAACTTCCACAACTTCGGCGGTCTCGCCCCGTTCGGAGCCAGTGGCATCCTGATCGCGGTCTCGGCCACGATCTACGGCTACGGCGGCTTCCGTCAGCCGATCGACTATGCGGAGGAGGTTCGCAGCCCGGGCCGGACGATCCCCCTGGCAGTGGGGATCACACTGGTGATCTGCCTGGCCGTCTACTGCCTGGAGAGCTTCTCCTTCACCGGTGCCATCAACTGGCACGGCATGGGTCTGAAGCCTGGCTCCTGGGACAAGCTGACTGGCCTCTCCTACCCCTTCGTCTCGGTCTCTAACGCCGGCAGTCTGGTCGTGATCGGCCTGATTGCCCTCGTGACCACCCTGATTGCCTCCTTCAAGGACGGCTACATCTACTACGGCGGAGCAGCCCGGGTGGGCCATACGCTGGCCCGCTACGACCGCTACCTGCCGCGGGTCTTCGAGCGCATGAGCGGCCCCGGCATCCCCTTCGTCTCGGTGCTCCTGGTCCTGATCGTTTCCTTCATCTACCTGATCCTGCTCCCTCGTTTCGCATCGCTCTTCCCCCTGGTGGCCAGCGCGCTGGTCCTCTCCTATGCGCCCGGCCCGCTGTCTGTGGCCATCTTCCGGCACAAGGAGCCTGGGCAGACCCGCCCCTACCGGGTGCCGGTGGCAAAGGTGCTGATGCCGTTCGGCTTCATAGTCGCCAGTCTGATGGTGTACTGGTCGGGCTGGCTGGCGATGCGCATCCTCATCCCCTCGGTGGGCGTCGGCCTGCTGCTGCTCTTCTTCTACAACCACCATCGACGCCTGACTCGCGACGACGTCGTCTACGGCATCTGGATGCCGGTTTATCTGGGCGTGATCCTGCTGATCTCCTGGCTGGGAGGGAACGCCTTCGGCGGGACCAACCTGATCCCGTTCCCGTGGGACACCCTGGTGTTCGCGGTGGTCGCGCTCATCTTCTACTTCATCGGTTACTGGTGTGGGACCCGCTACCAGGGCAGCGCGATCTTCGAGGAGGAGCACGGTGAGGAGCCCGGAGATGGCCAGGGCGAACCCGTGCGCGGAGAGGTCAGGCCCCAGCCTGAGCCGGCCTGATCGGTAAGGAGCCGGAGGGGCTCTCAGGAGTCCCTCCGGCCGTCATTCCGTGTGCTGGCGCCGGCGTCCCGATTCGGAACGCGATCAGTACGGGCAGGCCGGTGGCACGCCGGTCAGTGTGGTTTGGGGGCACGGCGGCAGGATCAGCGGCGGCAACGGCTTCTGATGGAAGTCGAAGTCCAGGGCCAGGTTGCCGAGCTGGCTCGCGTCCTCGCGCACGACGGTGCGGGAATCGGGACGGCCGTCGGTCTTGGGGTCGAGGCGCGAACCGTGCAGGAAGTCGTCCTCGATGAACTTGAGATAAGCGTCGAAGGACAGCGTCTGGTGGTCGATGTAGCCAGATCGCGCCCAGGGGCTGATCACCAGGCCAGGAACTCGGATGCCATAGCCGAGGGTGTCCACCTGTGGCGGCACCACGTGGTCGTAGAAGCCGCCCCAGTCGTCCCAGGTGAGGAAGATGGCGGAGGAGTCCCAGTCGGGACTGCGCATCACGGCGTTGACGATGGTGGTGACATAGGCTTGACCGCGGCTGACCAGAGCCGGCGGGTGCTCGCTGTCGGCGGCATCGGGCAGGATCCATGAGACCGCGGGCAGGGTTCCAGCCTGTGCTTGGGCGAAGAAGTCGCTCAGGTCCCGGATGTTGCCGAGCTGGCTGTCCTGCGACACATCCGTGAAGCCGGGAAGCACGTTCCAGATCTGGGGTACGCCGCCCAGCGACTCGATGGCGTCGCCGATCCGGCCGGTGTCGTTGGCGGCCTGGGCGGTTGGTCGTGCCTTCCGACGCCCGGTCCCGCTGGCAGCCAGGGGCTGGGCGCCGTGGTCCAGGTACCAGGCCCAGCTCACCCCGTAGCGATGGAGCAGCCAGGTGATGTCGGTCCAGGCATAGGGGGTGGGGTCTGCCTGGTTGGCCAGCTGTGGCATGTCGGAGCTGTAGCAGCTCTTCGGATTGGATGGGTTGCCGCAGGTCGCTGACCATCCGGAGATCAGGAAGAGGTGGGACGGGAAGCTCCACGAATGCACGGACTCGAACATGTGATCCTGGAGGACGTAGTGCTCGGCGTAGGCCCAATAGTTGGGGATGTCGGATCGGGTGTGATAGCCCATGACGTCAGGTGTGGGGGAGTTGGAGCAGATGGGATTGGTTGGGTTGGTACAGCCCTTCTTTCCGGCCAGCGCCTCCCTGATGAAGCCGTCCATCCGACCCCCGTCCACGTCAGCTGCGCTGGCCTGGGCGACGTGAGGACCTCCCCCGTTCCTGTCCGCATGGTCCGGAAACGGCTTCACGCACTGCTTGGTGACGGGGTCGGGAACGCAGACCGTGGGAACCCCGTTCGACATCGGGATCCCGTCGGCACCGGGATAGGTGCCGAAATAGCTGTCAAAGGAGCGATTCTCCTGGAAGATCACGATCACATGTCGGATGGTCTGGATGCCGGCCTCGGTGACCGCCCCCCGGCCCACCGTGGTGCCGGAGGAGGGGCTGCACGCGGCCAGCGCCAGGGCTCCAGCCCCGGCCAGCGCAATGAACCTTGCCGAACGGATGGAGATCGACATCGAGCCAGCTCCTCGAGCCCGGGTGCTTCCCCCGGCGCCGCACACTGCGGTCCAAGGATCTCACCACCGGGGGCGGGCCCGTGGTTGCCGATCGATCAAGGATCTGCAAATGCCTCGCCCATGGCACCGAAAGGTAGGTCTGAACCGTGCCCCGGCCTCCTCACCGGGTCCCCTTAGCTTGGCATGGATTGAAATCGCGCCCCGCGAGGCTCATGGCCTGGCGACGGCCCAGTTCCGCGGGGTGCCTCCGCCCATCCCGAGCTGGTCAGCTCAGGTAACGGTCCGTGGCGTCAGTGGAGACCGAGCCTGTCCGGATCAGGCGGTCGGATGAGGACGGGTTTGAGCCAGCTCTACCCCTGGGCCGGACGCCGATGGGACCGCTCCAGGTTCAGCGAATTGGGCTCGCTGTACGCCGACCGACACCGTTGTGCGCTGGAAGCAGGGGGTCTGACCTCTGGCAGGTCAACGCCCCCGAGGTCGCACAGGTGCCGGGCCAGCCCAAGCCAGGACAAGCTGGACGCTGTCTGGCTGTGCCAGCAGCGCGAGGCCGGCATGCGTTGGCCCTCGTTCCACCCGCCCATCGAGATCAGCGGCGCGACGCCGTCCGTCTCTCCGCTTGGACGTGGTCCGGGACCACAAGAGGTGCAAGGAGAGGGCGGAGAGGCCACTGGGGAACGCGCCCATCAGGCGGCCGAGCCCGCCGACGGCATCGGGGCCGTCGGCCGGGTGATGGAGGCGCTGCTCGCCGGGGAACGGGCCCCATGGCCCTGGCGGTGCTGGCCAGGGGGCGGGTGCGGGGCAGGAGGGCAGGTCGCCGGGAGCTCCTCACCGGCCGCTTCGACGAGCACGGCGCTACCGAGGCGCCAGTCCTGGAAAGGGCAAGCCCTGCCTCAGAGCCGTCCTGCCAGCCGGCAGCGCGGCAAGGTCCATACCTTCCGCGCTGAGTGCCCGGCCGGGATGGTGAAGCGGAGTGGAAAGCAGATGGCCCTGGTCGCGGTTGCCGATCGACCCTGGTCATGGTCTGGCACCTTTTGGCCACCGCGGCCGCCCGTCACCGTGACCTGGCCCGCGAGTCTTCCGCCGCGGTCGATAGCCAGCGCGAGCTCCCTGCCCACGGTCATGCCAACTCCAGCCGCGGCGGCCACGCCCCCGTCCACCACCCGGCGCGGGGAGGATTTCCGGGGCAGGCCTGCAGACGGGCGCCCCGGCCTCAGGCGCTGCGGTAGAGCTTCGTCAGCACGAACTCGCGGTGACCGAGTGCCTCGGCGCAGGTGAGTCGGCCGCAGGCCACCCGGTCCACCAGCCCCAACAGCTGTTCTCCGGCTTCCCGTACCGTGCAGCGCCGCGTCAGAAGGCCCGAGACGTCGAGATCGATGTGCTCGGCCATGGTGCTGGCGGTTACGGGGTTGGCGGTCAGCTTGATCACCGGGACGATCGGGTTGCCGACGATGTTGCCCTGCCCGGTGGGGAACAGGTGGAGGACGGCCCCGGCCGCGCCCATCAAGGTGATGAACTCGGCCGCGGCCGAGGACGAGTCCATGAAGTTGAGCCCCGGCCTGGTCGGGGCCTGGGCCATCTCGAGCGCGTCCACGACCGGCACGGTTCCGGTCTTGGCGATGTTGCCCATCGCCTTTTCTTCGATCGTGGACAGACCCCCGCGGATGTTGCCCTGGGTGGGTTGGGACCCGAGCAGATTGGCCCCGGACGCCTCTATCTCGGCCAGGTAGCGGTCGAACATGGCCTGGAACCGACGCCTGACCTCGGCATCGGCGCAGCGCTCTGCGATGAGGTGCTCGCCGCCGGTGAGCTCGGATGTCTCGCCGAAGATGACGGTGCCGCCGTCTGCGACGTGCCGGTCGACGACCTGGGCCACGGTCGGGCAGGAGCCCAGCCCGGTGGTGGTATCGGACTCGCCGCACTTGATAGAGATCGTCAGCTCCTGTCGTGACACTGGCTCCCGGTGCAGCTCGGAGGCGTCCTGGGCCAGCCGCTGGGCCGCCCGTGCAGCTGCCGCCAGGGTCTCCAGGTCCCCATGGCGCTCGATCGAGAACGACTCCACTGGCTTGCCCGACGTCGCAATTCCCTCGGCCACCCGCTCGGTCCAGGTGGGCTCGATGCCGACCACCACCGCGGCGGCGACGTTGGGGTTGCGCCCGGTGCCGATCAGGGTCTGGAAGGTGAGTTCCAGGTCCTCCCCGTACTGGAGCCGCCCGTAGTGGTGAGGCAGGGCCAGCACACCCGGGACGACCCTGGCCACAGCCTCGCAGACTGCATTGGAGAGGTCGTCGACGGGGATCACCACCACGTGGTTGCGCACTCCCACCCGCCCGTTGGGACGGCGGTAGCCCAGGACGTTCACTGGCTCCGCTCCCAGCGGGCGCTCCGCACGTTGTGGACGTGGACGTGCTGCCCGGCCTGGATGGGATGTCGCGCCAGTGCTACTCTGGTTCGGTACTCGATCACGTCGGCGCCCTCGGCCAGGTCCGCCAAGGCCACCTTGTGGCCGAGCGGGATCTCCTCCAGCACCTCGAGCTCGATCTCTCGATCGCTATCCATGTAGACGGCCCGGCGGCGACCGGCGCCTACCTCCTTCACCGCCACCGCGACCAGGTCACCCTCGTTGTGGATCAAGAAGTCGGGACCCCGTTCATCGGCCAATTGGTCAGTCCTCCGGCCACCACCCTATCATGGCGACATGGGCCGTCACTCCGCCGACCGCCTGACGAGCTGGGTGGCAGGCTCACTCGAGGACCTGGGGGTGCCTCTCCCCGACGCGCAGGTGGTGGCGGAGAGCCTGGTCGAGGCCGAGCTGGAGGGTCACAGCTCCCACGGCCTGATCCGTCTGCCGTTGCTGCTCCGCCGTCTCCAACAGGGGATGATCCAGCCCCGTCCGACGATGCGGCTTAGCGGCGGTGCCGCCGCTCTGCTGGACGCCGACAACGGGCTAGGGCCGGTCGCCGGAGTCCGAGCGGCAGCGGCTGCCGCAGACCGTGCGCGTCAGCACGGTGTGGGTGTGGTCGCGGTCCGTCGAAGCAACCACCTCGGCTCGCTCTCCTACTACGTCCGCCGGATGGCTGGCCATGGCCTGGTTGGGCTTGCATTCTCCAACACTCCTCCGGCCCTGGCCCCGCCCGGCGCTCGCCGGCCGTTACTCGGCACCAACCCGATCGCCGCCGGCTTCCCGGCCGAGAGCGGGCTGGTGGTGATCGATCTCGCGACCTCGCAGGTATCGCGGGGCCGGATCCTGGAAGCCGTCCGACGGGGGGAGGCCATTCTCGAAGGCTGGGCACTGGACGGTGAGGGCCGCCCTACCACCGACGCCCGGCAAGCGATCGAGGGTAGCTTGGTCCCGCTCGGCGGGGCCAAGGGGTTCGCGCTAGCGGTGATGGTTGAAGCACTGACCGGCGTCCTCGCCGGTGCCGGGGTGGGCCCTGCGGTTGCCGGCACCTACGAGGCCTCGGATCGACCCAGCGATGTCGGCCACTGCTTCTGGGCTGTGGACGCGGACGCGATCGCACCCGGGTTCGCCGGGCGGATGGGGCGGCTGGCGGAGGAGGTCCGGGCTTCAGGGGGACGCATGCCCGGAGATCGCGCCGCGGCCGAGAGGGAGCGCCGGCTCCGGGAGGGTATCGAGCTGCCGGACACCCTGGAAGCCGAGATCTCTGAGGTCGCCGGCAGGCCGCTGGGAGCATGGGCGCCCGGATTCTGATCCCGGAGGCGCTGAACGCGTCCCCTGACCTTGTCGGCGAGGGCCTGGAGGTGTGGTTGGAGCCCGACCTCTGGTCCCGGCGGCAGGATCTGCTCCGCCTCGTGGCAGACGCGGACGGGCTGGTGGTCCGCAACCAGACCCGGGTCGACCGCGAGCTGCTGGCGTCTGCCCCGCGGTTGCGGGTAGTGGGACGCCTGGGGGCGGGACTCGACAACCTCGACCTCGAGGCGCTTCGGGACCGCGAGGTTCGGGTGGTGAGCGGGGCGGGCCTCAACGCCCGGGCCGTAGCCGAATACGTGCTTGGAGCGATCCTCGACCTGGCCCGAGGGCTCGCCCGCTCCGACCGGGAGGTGCGCTCCGGCGCCTGGCATCGGCACGTGGGAGTGGAGCTGCGGGGCCGCACCCTGGGGGTGGTTGGCCTGGGCGCGACTGGCTCCGAGGTCTGCCGGCTGGGCCAGGCGCTGGGAATGCAGGTGCTGGGCCACGATCCTCATGCGCCCTGCCCGGACGGGGTCGAGTCGCTCCCACTGCACGAACTGCTCCAGCGTTCCTTCGTGGTGACCCTGCACGCCCCCCTCACCTCCGACACCCGCCACTTGATCGGTGAGCGCGAGCTGGGCCTGATGCAGCCCGGGGCGCTGCTGGTGAACGCGGCCCGGGGCGGTCTGGTGGACGAGACGGCGCTGGCCGCAGCTCTGCGCAGCGGGCGGCTGAGTGGTGCGGCGGTGGACGTCCGCCCTCAGGAGCCACCGCAGGACGATCCGCTCCGCGGCCTCGATCGGGTCCTGCTCACCGCGCACCTCGCAGGGCTGACCGAGGAGTCGCAGGCGGCAATCGCAGCCCATGTCTTGGCCGGTGTCCGGGCTATTCTGGCAACGAGCGACGGTGGGAACGATCTGGCGCCCGCTCCGGGAACCGGGGACGCTCGCGACCCGAGCCGCCGATGAGATCGAGCGCCTGATCGAGGAGCGGCGCTACCGGCCCGGCCAGCGCCTTCCTTCGGAGCGGGAGCTGGCCGGCCTGCTTGGGGTCAGCCGGCCCACCGTCAGGGAGGGGGTACGCAGGCTCGAGGCCCAGGGCCGTCTCGAGGTCCGGCACGGTTCCGGGGTCTGGGTCCTGCCCTGGGACCCGCTGGGCGGGGCGGCTCGTGAGGCGTCGCTCCGCGAGCTGTTCGCGATGCGCGAGATCCTGGAGGTGCCGGCTGCGGGCTGGGCCGCAGAGCGTGCTCGGCCGGACGAAATCGAGCGCCTCCGCCAGCTGCTGGGGGAGCTGGAGGAACTCGGCCAAAGAGCCCCGCTCGACTTCGACCGGCTCCGGCAACTCGACATCAGCTTCCACCTGGGCATCGCCACCCTGGCTGGCAACCGGTTCTTGCGCCATGTGATGGGGGTCCTGCACGACATGCTGGAGCAAGGGATGGAGACCACGCTGGCAGTGCCCGGCCGCCTGCCCAGGGCGCGGACCGAGCATGGTGCAGTGCTGGAGGCGCTGGCGACTGGCAATCCCATCAGGGCGCAAAGGGCCATGCGCCGTCACATCCGCAATGCCCAGGCGGCCGCTCTGCGCCGAGCCTCCGCTGAAGCCCTCACCCGTGCGAGGCGCGGCATGCCGGTTTGACGTCGGAAGCACCTTCGGGCGGCTGTGGTGGATTCGGAATCCTGCCCGAGCCAGTTCGACGATCGGGCGGGGATCGTGGATGGTCCACTTGGAACCAATCGTCCAGCTCTGCGGATTCTGGGATCAGTACCCTTGCCCCACCTCGGCGCTGTGAGCGTCTGCCCGAGGAGGCGCGCCGGGCACCACTCCTGTGGTGGTGCTTGTCTGCGCCTTTCCCTGGCCGCGCGGGTAGCGGTGCGACCGCGGTCACGGTGGCGAGACCGTGGCTTTCGGTGTTCTGGTCGGGCCAGGCGGTCCCAGGGGGCTCAAGCGTCAGCGCAGTCCCCTGCTGGTCCTGGTCCAGACCCATTCGCCCGCCCAGGCTGGTCGGCTTCGTCGGCGCAGCCCCTACGCCCTCGCTCAGCTCCTAAGTGGAGTCTGGTCGACCGATGGGGTCGCCGTGGGACCATGACCGCCTGCGACTTCGCCCGAACGGCGCCGCTGGCCAGCGGGCGGTGGGCGGTCTGGCTCGGCCGGCTGAACATGGCCCAGTTGCCGGTGGTCCCGTTCTCGAATCGGGTGCGCCTTCGTGCTCTCCAACACTGCCCAACAGGCCGCTCTGCCAAGCCCAATCGGCCCAGAGCTGTTGCCGAAGGCGATGGCGCGCAACGAGGCGGCGACCCAGAGCGCGACCCCGGCTGGCTCGCCCTTGCGAAGGCTTGCTGATCGGGCCTAGCCCAGGCCCTGCCCTTCGTCCCCGATGCCCTCAGCTGCGGCTTCGATTGGACTGTCTGCTTGGGCCTGATCCCGATCCGTCGCTGGCGATGCCCGGACCCGGGTGTAGCCCCACCGACAGCTCCGAGAAGGCATGCGCTGGCTCCCCTGCCAGCCCTTCGTTGGTGCCGTGGTCTCGCTCACGGTCGGATCAACCGGCTCTTCCAGGCGCTCTGCTGGCCATGATCGTTCCGGCCACGCCGACCGTGCCCCGCCTGTGCTGGCCGGGGCGGTGCTGGGCGGCTTCGGAGCCGGCGGCCTGGGCGGCGCGATGGTGACTCTCTGGCTGCGGCGGCGGGCGCCAACAGGGCTCGCAGTGATCGGCACCGGGCGGTTCTGGGCCCTGCTCCTGGCGCCCGTGGCCGCCCTCCGCGCTCCCGCAGCTGTGGCCTACTCCGCCGCAACAGTAGGAGGTGCCCGCTTGCAGTCATCAACCACTACGTCGAAGACCAAAAGCGGGTCTGAACGCACTCCGTCGTTCGTCTGCGATCTCCCCTGCGGATCACGTCGGAGCGGGCGCGTATCCTGAACAGCCGCCTGGAGGCGGCGCGGCAGATCTCCAACGCCTGTCTGGGCGAGGCGCTTGGGCGAGCGCGGCGCCTGCGGGAACGGAAGACGTATCGTCAGGCGCCACGTCTGCCCAAGGACGAGGCACGAAATGCCGCCTTTCGGACAGCTCGCGGGTCGGCGGAATTCACCGACGCGGCGTTCCAGCGATACGCGGTGCGGCTGCGGCAGCGAGCGTTCAAGATGGACTGCTCTGGGTTCGATGTGGGCATGTGACTCCTCGGTTGTTCCCAACCCTTGGAGTCTCCATCGAACCCAGGGCAGTCCAACTGAACGCCGCGGTCGGAGTGGTGAATGAGTCCCTCGAGTTCCTGCTTACGCCGGTGCCACAGGGCCATCTCCAGCGCGTCCAGCGCCAGGTCGGCATGCAGCGAGGTGGAGACTCGCCAGCCGACGATGTAGTGGCTGAACAGGTCGGTGATGAAGGCGGCGTAGACGAACCCGACGCACGTCCAGACATAGGTGAGGTCGGCCACCCAGATGCGGTTCGGAGCGACGCTCCTGAACTCGCGGTTGACCAGATCAGCGGGCTTCTCGGCGAGTTCGTCGGGGACCGTGGTCCGCCTCCTCTTGCCGCGGACCACGCCCTCCAGGCCCAGCTCCCGCATCAGCCATGCAACCCGTTCGCGACCCACCGCGACGCCCTCGCGCTTCAGCTGTCGCCACACCTTCTCCACCCCGTACACACCGAAGTTGTCCTCGTGCACGCGCTGGATCTCCGCCTTCAGCTCGGCATCACGACGCTGACGAGCGGAGGCCGCCGCGACGCCGCCGCGGAGTAGGTGGATGGGGCGATCTCCAGAACCTGGCAGATCGGCTCGACCCCGAACCTGTCCTTGTGGGTCTCGATGTAGCGGGTCATCTCGTCCGTCGGCCGTCGAGCTCGGCCGCGAAAAAAGCCGAGGCGGTCTTCAGGATCTCATTGGCCCGCCGGAGCTCCCGGTTCTCCTTCTCCAGCTCGACGATCCGGCGCCGCTCCTCGCTGGTCACGCTCGGCCGCTCACCGCCGTCGACCTCGGCCTGCTTCACCCACGCCCGCAACGACTCGGTACCGATCCCGAGTTGCCGGGCCACCTGGGTTACTGCTCCGAAACGCTCGCCCCGCTCGGTGATGGTCTCCCGTACCATCCGGACCGCTCGCTCACGCAGCTCGGGTGGCTACCGGCGCTGGCTGGCGTGCTTCTCTGCTGACACGGAGTTGCTCCTATTCCCAATGAATGGAGTCTCCAATCAACCTGGGGCAGTCCAGAGAGGCGGCGGTGGTTCTCCTCAGAACCCCCAGCTTTAGCCGTGGGGGAGGTTCAGGGAGTACCTTCGCCTAGTAGTGCAGCGAATCGCGGTGATCCCGGGCGACGGGGTGGGGAAGGAGGTGGTCCCGGTTGGCCTGGAGGTCCTGGGCGCGCTCGGCCTGGCACTCGAGTTCGACCAGTTCCCATGGGGCTGCGAGCACTATGGGCGAACCGGCCGGATGATGCCCGAGGACGGCCTCAAGACGTTGGCCCGCTACGACGCCATCTACCTCGGAGCGATCGGCTGGCCCTCGGTGCCCGACCACGTGAGCCTCTGGGGCCTCCTCCTGCCCATCCGCAAGACTTTTGACCAGTACGTCAACCTTCGCCCCGTGAGGCTGCTCCCAGGGGTTCGCGGTCCCCTTGCCGGCCGTGATCCGGGGGAGGTCGACATGCTGTTCGTCCGTGAGAACACGGAGGGGGAGTACTCCGGGGCTGGCGGGCGGGTTCACGCAGGTGCGGCCGCAGAGGTCGCGGTCGAGGTCCCGATCTTCACCCGGCGGGCGATCGAGCGCTGTGCCCGCTACGCGCTGGAGCAGGCACGACAGCGGCGTCGCTCGCTGGTCAGCGTGACCAAGTCAAACGCCAGCCGCTACGCCTACGTGCTCTGGGATGAGGTCGTGGCCGAGGTGGCGGCCGGGTTCCCGGAGGTGAGGGTGGAGCGCGTCCATGTGGACGCGATGGCCGCGCGGATGGTGCTGCGGCCGGAGACGATCGACGTCGTGGTTGCCTCAAACCTGTTCGGGGACATCCTCACCGATCTGGGCGCGGCCATCCAGGGCAGTCTGGGGCTGGCGGCCAGCGCCAATCTGAGCGTGGACGGTTTGGGGCCCTCCATGTTCGAGCCGGTTCACGGTTCCGCCCCTGACATAGCGGGCCGGGGCTGGGCCAACCCAGTCGGCGCGGTCTGGTCGGCAGCCCTGATGCTGCAGCACCTGGGGCACCTCGGGTCAGCCAAACGAGTGGAGGCGGCCATCGACGAGGTCTGCCGCCAGGGGGTTCTGACCCTCGACCTGGGCGGGCGCGCCTCCACCACCGAGGTGCAGCAGGCGCTCCTGGCCGCACTGGCCGCTCCTGGGAGTCGCCCGTCATCGGAGTGACCAAAAATCTCGGCGGCGCAAGCCCCGCGCTTCCGCGCTGGGGAGAAGCCGCCTGTTCGAATTGGGTTGCTCGACGCGGGCCTGCCGCGTGAGTGCTGGCCGGGTGCGGAACCGCTCCTGCGGGCGGCGTGGAGCCAAGCTACCCAACCTGCGAGTGGAAGGGCGTTTCGCCCTTCCTCCTTCGGGGCCACGCTCTGGAGAAAGAGCGGGTCGCCCGCAGAAGAGGGGACAGGCCCAAGCCGAGGCCCCGGATGTTGGAGCGCATGCGCAAGCGTGTGGCGAGAGCCGAGGAGAGGCGGCGGTGTTCTCCTCAGAACCCCCGGCTTTAGCCGTGGAGAGGTTCAGCCGTGGGCGCTCGAGCAGCGAGAGCAGGTGGCCAGGAGTGCTGCGTTCCCTCCTCTTGGCCCGCCCCGCACTCTCGACCGGCTCATCCGACAGCTGCCTCCATCTCGGTCCACCTGCCGAAAGACCGCTCGACACCCAACCCCGCAGGGCGGTTCGGGTCAGTTCGAGAGGATGGATGCCGGCAGTTCGATGATCCGATGCAAGGTGTGGGACCGGAGTGGTCGTTGGGTTCCAGTCTCCGGCCGGGAAGCCTTCAGGATTGGGCCTCGAGCTGAGCGTACGGTCCCCCGCGGTCCGGCGGTCCTTCATCGGCCGCTGGCCGCCGCCACCGCCGGTACGACGCCTGTGCCGCGCGGCGCGCCCTCGGCCGAGACCGGAACCATGGCGCCAGGTGTGACCGAAATGCGCGCGGCAGGAAGTGGTCTGGGAGTGCCCAGCCAGTAGGTGGCCACGACCCGGGCCGTGCGGGCGTCCACCACGACCAGGATCGGACCGGTGGCCACGGGGACGACGATCAGCCGGCAACTAGCCCCTCCGGCCAAGGGCACGCAGGTATGGATCGCTGGCGCTGCTTGTCCCCATCCTTTGAGGACGACCAGCCAGGCCAGGCGATCGTGACCGACGACAGGCTGATCAGGGGCGGTGACCCTGGCCAGCAAGGTCTCGACCACCTTCCTCGATACGGGCCCCTGTGCCGCCGCCACCGCCTGGTTGGAGCTGATCGGGCAGTCGAGCGGGCCGTCTTCGACCATTCGTCCAACCATCGGCATTCCTCGCAGCCCGCAGAAGGGCATCTCGGAGGCTGGAGCCAGGCTGATCCCGAGGCTGTCGAGCGTCGCCTGGGAGACGGTGTGCAACCGGGGGGCGGATTGGCCGACCGCTAGCGCTAGCTGGACGCCCGCGCCCATCCCGGCCGCAAGCAGCAGGGTCCCGCCAAGACCGACCACGACCGGAAGCCAGCGGTGCATTGCGTCAGCCGCAACGTGGCTCCCGGCGCCGCATACCGGGCTGCCGGGACGAGCCAACACCATGGCCTCATATTGCTCCCAGGCGATGGGCGTGGGAGCCGGATGCGGGCTGTCCTGGCTCGAGGATTGCCGGAGCCCCTACCGAGATTGCAGCGCAGTGCGCCGGCCTTCAGGCCGGTGGTGAAGCGCCGCGCGGCCCGCAGGGTCGCCGTGATACATTTGTGCGGTCCGGTAACGGATTAGGCCGGGAAGCACCCGGTGACTGGACTGGGAGGACCGCAAGAGCCAAGCGGCCCGAACGTCAACCACCCGGCGGAACGCCGACCGGGAATCTCCGCCCTTGAAGGGCGGAGAGGATGTCAACCGTTGGAGCGGGCGCTGGGGACCGCCGGTCCTACGACGGTTCCCGGCACCGACTTGGTGATCGCTGGGACCGAAACGCCGATGTGCGGGGCCGGCTTTCCGGCGATGGGAAGCGGGATGGAATTACCGAGCCAGAACGTGGCCAGGACCTGGGCCCTGACGGCGTCGACCACCACCAGGCTAGGTCCGACCGTGATCGGCAGAATGCTTGGACGAAGCACGGGCCTGCTCGGCGGCGCCGTGCAGGCGGTGCAGGCGGGGCCGCCCGGTCGAGGGCTCCAGCCGCGGAGCACCACGAGCCAGGCCAGCCGGCCTTGGCCGATGGTGGGCTGGTTGGGGGCGGTGACCCTGGCCAGCAAGGTCTCGACAACGGTCCTTGAGATCGGGCCACGCGCGGCCGCGATGGCCAGGTCACGGCTGATCGGGCAGCCGAGCGGTCGGGCGGCCATGGCCCTCCCCACCAGAGGCAGGTCCTGGAGGCTGCAGTAGGGCATCTCGGTGGCCGGCGCCAAGCTGATATCGAGGCGAGCGAGAGTTGCCGGCGGCACCGTCCGCAGCCTGGGTTCTGGCTGCCCGGCAGCGAACGTGGTCTGCACCCCCACGGCGACGCCGGTGGCCAGCACCAACGTGCCGACGATACCGGCGGCGAGCGGAAGCCAGTGGCGTAACACGTGAACCGGCAACGTCTGTGGGCGGTGTCGCGTAACGCGGAGCTCGCAGGCACCGCTCCGGCCGGTCCCGAGCTCGGGTTGCCGGGTTCCGGACCATGGAGACACGGCCTTCCAGTCCTTCCAACGCAGCTTGCCAGTGACCTCCACATGAAAGACGCCCACAGGGCCCGCGCTCGCTTGCTGCCGCCAGCCGGACCAGATCCCAGGGAGCTGGTGGTCGATCAGCTCGGACAATGGCCGACTCGTCCCCGCCCCTTCTCTACGTGGTTGAGCTGCCCATCCTCCTTCGCGGGCAGGGCGCGGTCCGCCTCACCCCGCTTCCGTAGGCCTCGAGGGCGTCTCACGGCGGTCGTTTGCTCAGCTTTCCTCGGTGCAGCGTTGGCTCGACCTCGGGGCGGGCTCGACCGCTCCGGAGGCACGCCCCGAGCTTGGAGCAGGTGCTACTTCGCCCCGGGCGTGGTCGCGGACGTTTCGCCTCCAGTGGAAGGGACGGTTTGACCGGGGAGCGCGGACGGCGTACGATCGCCGCAACTCACGAGGGCGCCTTCTTATCGGATCGAGGTCGCCAATGGCAGCAGCCCTGGTCGGTCGGGCCGAGGGATCGCGGCTCACCGCCGACGGGCCCGCGTCGACTCGGCTACTGCCCTTGACGGCAAAGGCCCTTTCCCATCTGCCGATCGCTGCACTGGAGGTTCTCTCATGCCGCAGCAGCACATGAGCGATTTGACCGGAAAGCTCTTCCCGTGTTCCTTCGTCGGCTCCTACCCTCGACCGTCATGGTACGGCTACAACCTTGGCGGACGGGACATTCTGCAGGCATTTCGTGATGAGGACTTCGCCCAGGCATACAGGGATGGCGTCAGGGCGATGATCGGGGATCAAGAGGAAGTCGGCCTCGATGTTCTGACGGATGGTCACCTCTGGTACGACAAGCATCAGGGGTTCATCGCATCGTTCGTTCTCTACAACATGGAGCGGATCGATGGCATCGAGATCGCTCCTACCGTCGAGATCAGGAATCCAATCTCTCAGCTGGAGAAGGCTCCAGGTATGGAAGAGATCTCCGCGATCATGGAGGCGATCTTCGGTGCCACGTTCACCGTCGTTGGTGACCTGAAGCGAGGGCCCATGCGCCATGCGTTCAACTGGAGCATCGCCCAGCGCTGCACGGCGAAACCCGTCAAGGCTTTCTTCGCAACCGGGCCTGTCGAGCTCTCGACCTTCCTGGCCGACCGCCACTACCGCGACAGAGCTGCGCTTCTGCGAGAGCTCGCGGACATTTACCACACGGAGATGGTTGAGGCGGTCGAGAGCGGGGCGAAAGTTGTCGAGCTTGACGATCTGATCTTCCTCGCCCCACGCGACGAGTGGGAATTCGATGTGGAGATCCTGAACCGGGTGTTCGATGGCATCGATGCCTACAGGATCTGGCATTGCTGTCATGGGGGGACGCCAGGTCCAGTTGGGATCGCCCCATATAGGGAACTGTTCCCATACGTGCGAGACCTTCAGGTCGACAGCTTCGACTGGAGCTTCGCACAGACTGGCTTTCCGGACGATCAGCTCGCCCTTTTCGCCGAGCCGGGCTTCGACAAGGACCTGGGGCTCGGTGTCATCAGCAACAAGAACTACCTGATCGAGTCGCCGCGAGAGGTGGCGGACGGTATCAACAAGGCCGTCCGGTATGTGGAGCCAGCTCGAGTGCACCTGACGTCAGACTGCGGGCTCTTCGCCTATTCACGGGTTGCAGCCAAGGCCAAGCTGAGGTCAATGGTCAAAGGAGCGGAGCTGGCCCGGCAGGAGCTGTCCGCAGCCTCGTCCTGAGACGTGACGCGACTCTGCTGGCAGTCGGTCCGCCAGCCGAGAGCGAAGTGGCTGGGGCAGGCTCTGATCGAATACTGGCGGTCGAGTCCGGTGGAAGGAGCGCCGCCGGTCACGATGAGAGAGAGCCGACCTGGCGGAGGGCTTCCACGGCCCGATGGTGTCCGCGGACACCGTATTGGCATCCGGATACGACTCAGCCTGCGAGACGACGTCGCGAAGCCATCTCGACTGTAGGCCCAGCTTCGGTTGCCGTTGGTCAGAGCCTGCACCGGAGCTGCCCCGGGCTCACGCCTCGGCCAGGATCTGCTTGCTCACGCGGTAAGCAGACCTGATCGCTCCTTCCATGCCGCCGGGTCCGACTCGCTCGTCGGTGTGCTCCCCCGCGAAGAACACCCGGCCGTCTAGTGGGGCGGTGATGGTGGGCAGGACGCTCTGCCGTTGGTCTCCGATCAAGGCCCGCACCACTGCTCGTGACCAGGGATCTCTCGTCCACGACTTCACAGTGCCGAAGATCCGCTTGACCGGTCGCCCCGCCGCCGAGCTGAGGGTGGCGTCCAGCTGGTCGAGAAGCTCTTCATCCCTCTGGCCGACGGGCTCCGAGTCTCCGGCCGCAAGGCCGCCGACGACGATCTTGTCCCCGGTCTGGTGGATGGACTGGTCCATGATGAATCCCGGGATGCGGTCGGTGAAGCACCCCGGTCCGATCGCGCCTTTCAGCAGCTCCCGCTCGGCGTACTGGGCCACGATCCGGGTCGCGTTGCCGTAGCGGAGTTGGAGCAATGCCTGGACCTTGTCGGCAGGAAGCACAGGATCGAATCCAAGCTCGGGGACGAGTGGTCCTGGCACGGTGATCGCTACGCGGTCTCCGCGGAAGGTCGCTCGGTCAGTTTCGACTGTCACCCCATGGCGACCCCAGCCGATGATACGTGCTGCTTGGCCCAGCCGAATATCGAGCTCCCTGGCGATCGCTCGGGGCAGCAGATCGTTGCCACCGACGATCTTGCGGTAGCCCTCTCCCCAGGAGATGTCGGCGTTCAGCTCCTCCGCATCGGCAATGCGAAGCGGCCCGGCCGGCGTGGATTGGGCGATCGCAGTCAACAGGAGCTCGGCCTGCTGGGACACGTGGGCCCGGCGCAGCCACTGAGCTATGGTCTCGTAGTGGCCGGGGCGGGTGTGCTGCATCGCGGCTTGGATCTCGGCGGCCAACTCCTGAGCGGCCCCTTCAGAGAGCCGCTGTCCACCGAAGATGAGCGTTGGTACTCCTGGCCCCAGGCTCAGCTCCTGGCTCAACTCGAGCCCGAATCGCTCACACAGCCGGATCAGGTTGTCCTGCCCCTGGTAGATGATCTCCGCGCCGACATCAGCGAACTGACCGTCACTCAGCCCTTCGCGCAAGGTGAGGATCCGCCCGCCCACCCGTCCCTGCGCCTCCAACACGATCACCTCGTGCCCGGCGGACTGGACCTCGATGGCTGTGACCAGTCCGGAGAGCCCCGCGCCGATGACCAGAAGCTTCATCCATCACCTCTCGCGGCCAGAGGCCGTCGAAGATTGCGAAACAAAGTTCTGCCCGCACGATGCGGTCGCCGTCGAGGACGACCGCGATCCCCGTGGCGCCGGCCCGGCACAGATGCCGAGGCCGTGCGTGCGATGCCCTTGGGCTTGGGCAATCCGCCTGAGGGACGTCTGCGGTTCCCTGCGGCTGGACCTGGGAGGACGGTGTTTCCGCTCCAGATGACCTGGGCGTTCCCGGGCATCCGTCTGGTTTTCCGCCCTCCAGCCGCCGCCCTCGGCCGCTCGTGCCGATGCAACCCCGCCGGCTGTCCCACCACCGCCTGAACGATCGGCCCGAAGTCCCCGCTGTCCACCTCCTCCAGCGAGAGGCGGCCAACAGCCACTCCTGGCTCCTCGAGCGCCGCTGGTAGCTCGCCACGATCTGGGCGTGGTAGCCATCCGCTGACACCTCTTGGGGCACCTCGCTCACCCGGTGACCCGGACCCGCACCGCCCCCTACCCACCCCGATCTCTCGCTCCGGCAGGTGGGCGTTCCGGTGGCCACCAAACTCGCTGGTGCGCTGGAGCGCTGGCGTCGTTGACCTCCTCCTCCAGCACCTGCTGAAGCATCCTCCGGGCCGTTGCGGATCCGTGAGCATGAGTCAGCCGACCCGCACTCACCGGTTGTCCGGTGGCGGTCCCGGTCTTACCCGCTTGCGCGGTGCCGGGTTCCTGCTTCATCGCCGTGTGCCCAGCACTGCCGGGTCGTACCTCGGCTCCACAGGCGTTTATCCTCTGCCACTGACGGCGAGCTTCTCACCCCACGAAGCAGGCTTCGTGGGGGCCCCGAGCTTGAGCAAGTTCTTCGCAGCGTTCACGTCTCGGTCGATGACCAGGCCACAGTTCTCGCAGCGGAAGATGCGCTCGGCTAGGGCGGAGCCGACCTCGGTCACCACGCGGCCCACCGCCAAGCTCTGGGCTGCCGCCCATGCGGTCACCCGAGCAACCTGTCGGTCCAGATCCGCGCGCTGGTCAGCGGAGGACACTCGGGCATCCACGACCGTGATCTCCGGAACGGCACTGACCGGCGCCTGATCCACCAGGATCAGCCGGCCGGGACGGCGCGCAGGAACCGGGAGCTTGCCTTCCCAGAACCAGCGGTACGCGGTCACGGGGTGGACGCCCTGTTGCCGCGCCCACTCCTTCCAGTTCACCCTCATATATTACATAGGCTCGAACGCCAACAGTTACCGACCCCCTCGCGGACCACCACCCCCAGGGTATCGCCCGGTGGCGGGACCGGGGTGGTGGGTGGCAGAAGCTGGTATCGCGCGTTCAAGGGTAAGTTGCTTTGGTTGCTTGCTTGACGAGAAGGCTGCGCTTCTTTGCTCTCTCCCACCCTGGACTGGCTGCGCCGCCGCCGATTTTCCGCCAGAGCCTCGGTGACCTCATCGGCCGGTTGGGGGGCTGGATAGTTCATTCCCTGACCGGGGCAGAAAGCCGTACGATCACCACGGTGACACTGGTCGGCGTATCAGGTCGAACGCCCGGTCGGGTTGGCGCTTCCGGTGATGGCGGGAGATGATCGACTCCGGATCGGCCCGGTCGGTCAGCTCTCTTAAGGTAAGTCTGCTGCTTTCCGAGGACGGACTGTGAGGGAGGGGACGTCCACTTTTGACCTGGCCCGTGCCCATCCCGCGCGGGCGCGCGCCCTCATCCGCGGCGGCGGGTGGGAGCGGCCCACCACCGGACTCTGCCTCGGCTACCTGCAGGCCAACCTGGTGGTCCTGCCCCAGGAACTGGCTGGCGAATTCCTGGCTGTGTGCGACGCCAACCCTCGGCCAATGCCGCTCCTCGACTTCACCGTTCCAGGCGATCCCCACCCGCGACGCGTGGCTCCCGAGGCGGACCTTCGCACCGACCTGCCTCGCTACCGCGTCTTTCGCTGTGGCGAGCCGGTTGCAGAGGTGACTGACATTTGCGACCTGTGGGGCAGGGACTCGGTCGCCTTTCTCCTCGGGTGCAGCTTCACCGCTGAGGGCAGCCTCGTGGAGGCGGGGGTCAGGTTGCGTCACCTGGAGCTGGGCCTGAGCGTGCCCATGTGGCGGACGACGCTTCAGGTCCAGCCCGTCGGCCGCTTTCGAGGACCGGTCGTGGTCTCCATGCGGCCCATCCACAGGGAGCAGCTGGAGCTGGCTCAGCGCGTCACCGCTGAGCTGCCGCTGGCCCATGGATCCCCCCTCCACATCGGGGACCCGGCGGCGATCGGCATCTGCGACCTCGCTCATCCCGACTGGGGCGATCCCATCCTTCCCCTCGAGGACGAGGTGCCCGTCTTCTGGGCCTGCGGCGTGACCCCACAGGCGTTGATCACCTCCGCGCGTCCGGAGCTCGCGATCACCCATGCCCCCGGTCACATGTTCATCACCGACGTCCCCGTCGCTGCCATCCGGGGACGGGGGCCGGGTCTGGACCCCTTGCCAGCGGACCCCGCCGCTCGACCGCTCGACCGCTGAATGCGCGGCTGAGGCCCGACGCCGGTGCAGCCGCCTCTCGGCGTGGTTGGCTGCAGAGGAGACAGGGGGACCTGGGCCGCCCTCGGCGCAGTCACGGCATGTCCTGCCTGCACGAACAACTGTACCGCGGTCCTGTCGACTGTGAAGGCAGGTGCCCTGCGCTGCGTCCGGGTAGCCCAAGGGTCGCGCCGGCGGCGGAGACGAGCCTCGCCGCCGACGGCATGGGAAGGTTGCAAGCCTGGTCCGGCTATGCTCAGCGATCGAGCCGTGGTCGATTCTTCGGTCGCTCTCAGCTGCTCCATGGGCTCCATCCCTAGCGGGCCGTTTCGCCGGGTGTGACGCTGCTCCCTTGACCGACGGCGCCGTGCGTATCGGGGTCGACGTCGGCGGCACCTTCACCGATGTGGTGCTGCTCGACCAGGGCCGGGTGGCGGCAACGGCCAAGGTGCTGACCACGCCCGCCGATCCTTCGGTCGCGGTCGCGGACGGCATCGCACGGTTGCTGGCTGGGGTGCCTCCCGCCCGGGTGGCCGAGGTCGTGCATGGAACGACCCTGGTGGCTAACGCCCTCATCGAGCGCAAGGGAGCGGTGACCGGGCTCATCACCACACGGGGATTCCGCGACGTGCTGGCCATCCGTCGCGAGCACCGCTATGACCTCTACGACCTCTTCTTGGAGCTGCCCGAGCCGCTGGTGCCGCGCCGACGCCGCTGGGAGGTCGACGAGCGGGTGCTGGCGGACGGCAGCGTGGACCAGCCCCTCGGCCCCGGCGACGTCCGCCGTGTGGCCCGCCGGGCTCGGGCGGCCGGGGTCGAGGCGATTGCCATCTCGTTCCTGCACGCGTACCGCAATCCGACCCACGAGCTCACCGCCGCCGCGATCTTGCGCGATGAGCTTCCGGGGGTGGCGCTCTCCGTGTCGGCGGAGGTGGTGCCCGAGCTGGGCGAGTACGTCCGGACCTCGACCACGGTCGCCAATGCCTACGTCCAGCCGTTGATCGAGCGGTACCTCGCCACGCTGGAGGCCAGGCTGCGAATGCTCGGGGTGAGAGCCCCCATCTCGATCATGCTCTCGACCGGCGGGCTGGCCGACCTCGAGGTCGGCCGTCGCTTCCCAATCCGCCTGGCCGAGTCAGGCCCTGCGGCTGGGGTCATCGCTGCGGCGGTGGCAGGCGCCAGCGCCGGCCTCCAGGAGGTCCTCGCCTTCGACATGGGAGGTACCACGGCCAAGGCCTGCCTGGTGGAGGGCACCCCGCTGCTGGCCCGCGAACACGAGGTGGCCCGCGTCTACCGCTTCGCCCGAGAGAGTGGGCTCCCGATTCGAATGCCGGTGATCGACCTGATCGAGATCGGGGCGGGTGGAGGCAGCATTGCCCGAGCCGACCGCTTCGGCCTGCCTCGGGTGGGCCCGGAGAGTGCTGGGGCCGATCCTGGCCCCGCCTGCTATGCACGAGGGGGGCATGCGCCGACCGTCACCGACGCCGATCTGCTGCTCGGCCTGCTGGACGCCGACGCCTTCCTGGGCGGAGAGATGCGGCTCGATGTGGAGGAGGCCAGGCGCGCGTTGGCTGGCCTGGCCCGAGACCTCGGGCTCGGGCTCGAGTCCACGGCGGCAGGTGTGCATCGGGTGGTCAACGAGAGCATGGCCGCGGCGGCCCGCATGCATGCGATCGAGCGGGGTCGTGACCTGAGGCGCTTCACCTTGGTTGCCACCGGGGGTGCCGGGCCGGTCCACGCCTGGGGGGTGGCCAGGGCGCTGGGCATACGCCGGGTGTTGTGCCCACCCAGCGCCGGGGTGGCGTCGGCCTTCGGCATGCTCGCGGCGGCGCCAGCCTTCGACTTCGCCCGCAGTCGACCCGAGCCGGTCGGCCAGATCGCCTGGGAGGCGGTACTGCGGATGCTGGACGAGATGCGAGCCCAGGGGATCGCGCAGCTCGGGCGGGTGGGGGTTGACGCCGACCTGGTCCAGATCGAGATCGCGGCCGACGTGCGCCATCGGGGTCAGGGCGAGCCTCTGACGGTCGTCCTGGGTGACCATCTGGCGCCCGACCCCTGCTGCCAGGTCGAGGAGGCCTTCGAGCAGGCCTACGTCCGCCTCTACGACCGCCGGCCGCCTGGCGTCGAGGCCGAGGTCCTGACCTGGCGAATGCGGGTCAAGGGGCCGAGCCCCGCGGCGACGGCAGCGGGCCGGGTGGTCCCAGGACCCGCGCTGAAGGGCCGGCGGCGGCTCTGGTCCGAGGATCGGGGCAGCTTCGTCGAGGCTGCCGTGCTCGACCGCTACCGGCTCCATCCCGGTGACGTGGTCGAGGGGCCGGCCGTGATCGAGGAACGCGAGTCAACGGCCGTGGTCGGTCCCGGCGGTCGGGCTCGTCTCGACCCGCTCGGCAACCTGGTGGTAGAGCTCGATGGCCAAGCCTGAGCCGGGCGGCAGGGTGCCTCTTGATCCGGTGACGGTGGAGATCCTCTGGAGTCGTCTGATCGCGGTGGCCAACGAGCAAGCGGCCGCCCTGATGCGGACGTCCTTCACCCCCATCGTGCGGGAGGTTGGGGATCTGTCGGCGGCGGTCTTCGATGCCAGGGGCAACATGCTGGCCCAGGCGGTTACCGGGACCGCCGGCCACATCAACTCCCTCGCCACCGGCATGAAGCACTTCCTGCGTGCCTTCCCGCCCGAGGACTTGGCCGTCGGTGATGTGCTCATCACCAACGACCCCTGGATGACCTCCGGCCAGCTGAACGACCTCTCGGTCGTGACCCCGGTCTTCAGGGGTCGGCGCCTGGTCGGCTTCTTCGGGAACACCTGCCACGCCATCGACATCGGCGGCCTGGGCCTGTCTGCCGATGCCAGAGAGGTCTTCGAGGAGGGCCTCCAGATCCCGATCTGCAAGCTGTACGAGCAAGGGCGGCCCAATCGGACGCTCTTCGACATGCTGCGGGCTAACGTCCGCGCCCCCGACGAGGTGCTCGGCGATCTCCATGCGCAGGTGGCCGGCAACCAGGTCGGTGCCGAACACCTCCTCCGCTACCTGGACGAGTTCCAGCTGCCCGACCTGGAGGCGCTCGGGGAGGAGATCCTGGGCCGCTCCGAGCGAGCCATGCGCCAGGCGATCTCGGGAATCCCGGATGGCGACTACGAGAAGGTCTGCTACACGGATGGCTACGACCGGCCGATCCGGGTTCAGGTCCGGCTCGAGGTCCGGGGGGACGAGATCACCGCCGACTTCACTGGCAGCTCGTCCCAGGTCGAACGGGGCTTCAACGTGGTTCTCAACTACACGGCCGCCTACACGAACTACGCGCTGAAGTGCGCCCTCTGTCCGGACGTGCCCCACAACGAGGGTAGCTTCCGCCCGGTGAGGGTGACGGCGCCTGAGGGCTGTATCTTCAACCCGCGCTTCCCGGCAGCGGTAGCCGGGCGCCAGATCGCCGGCCACTTCATCCCTCACGCCATCTTCGGTGCCCTCGCCCCGGTGCTCGAGAACCGGGTGGTGGCAGAGGGTTCGGGCGGGATCTGGCTGACGACGGTGCGGGGACGGGGCGAGAGGCGGTTCGTCACCGTCTTCTTCTCGGCCGGCGGCATGGGGGCACGGCCCACTGCGGACGGCCTCTCGGCCACTGCCTTCCCCAGCGGGGTGGCGTCGTCGCCAGTGGAGGTGATCGAGACCGGCTCACCGCTGGTCATCCGGCGCAAGGAGCTACGCCGCGACTCCGGTGGGCCGGGGCGCTTTCGGGGTGGCCTAGGACAGTCCATCGAGGTCGAGGTGCGCACCGGCGAGCCCTACGTGGTCTCGGTGCTTTCCGATCGCTTCCTCTATGCCGCCGAGGGCTATGTCGGGGGCAGGCCGGGCGCGAAGGCGGCCTTTCGGACCTCGACCGGGCAGCGCCGGGACCCCAAGCTCAGCCTTTCGCTGCCGGCGGGCGCGCGTTTCACGCTCGAGCTTCCGGGCGGGGGAGGCTTTTACGATCCCCGACAGCGTGATCCGGTCCAGGTGGCCGAGGACGTTGCCGAGGGGCTGGTGAGCCCGGCCATGGCCGTGCGCGAGTACGGGCTCCACCTCGATCGACGACGCCCTCGCCACCGAGCCAGCGGTACTTGACGGATCTGCTTGGCCCAGGTAGATTGCGCTCGACCCTGTGGCCGCTGCTGAGGTGTGACACAGGCGGCGGCAGCGAGGTGCATCCCCGGCAGAGGAGGTGATGTGGCTATGGCGGAGGCAACGCCGGCCACGAGCGCACCGGAGGTTGTCACACCAGAGGCGAGACGGGCCTTCTGGGCTGCCTTCCTGGCCTTCTTCGTCGATTTCTACGACATCTACTTGCCGACGGTCGCCTTGACCCCGGCCATCATCTACTTCTTCCCCAAGAATCTCCCAATCCAGACGGTGGCCACGTTGAACCTCTTCGTGTTCGCCGTGACCTTGATCGGCCGTCCCATCGGCAGCATCATTTTCGGCCATTTCGGGGATGTCATCGGCCGGCGACGGACGGCCACGATCGCCATCGGCGGCTTCTCCGTCATGACCTTCCTGATCGCGCTGCTGCCCGGCTACGCCACCTGGGGCTATGCGGCCATTGTGTTGCTCATCGTTCTCCGCCTGGTGGACGGGATCTTCATGGGCGGCGAGTACACCAGTGCTAACCCGTTGGCGATCGAGGCCGCGCCCAAGCGTTGGCGTGGTCTAGTAGCCGGTTTCATCCAGTCTGCCTATCCCATCGCCTACATCACCATCTCGGTGGTGGTCCTGATCGTGTTCCTGTGGGCTCCAGCGGGGACGCTCGACTCCCCCTACGTGCAGCTTTGGTGGCGGCTCCCATTCGTGCTGGGGGCAGTCCTGGGTGGGCTGATGCTGATCTACTTCGCCCGCGTACCCGAATCGAAGCTCTGGGAAGTACAGGGCAAGAACAAGGTCAGAGCCCCGCTGCTGGATCTCCTCCGGGGCCGTAACCTCGCCAACCTGGCGCAGGTCTTCCTGATGATGAGCGGGCTCTGGTTTGCGGTGCAGATCTCGATCTCGACGACGCCGACCTTGCTGCAGACCGTGCTCAAACAACCGGCTCGAGGGGTCACCTACGGCCTCTTTGTGGCCAACATCTTCCTCGCCGCCGGCTATTACTTGGCCGCCTGGTTGGGCCAACGGCTCGGTCGGCGGTTGATGCTGATCGTGTCCGGGGCGGTAGTGGCCGTGGCTGGCACCATTGGCTACTGGTTGATGCTGGCCAACGCCAGTGCCAGGGGTTCACTGGTGCTGACCATGGTCATCTACGCCGTCGTTCTCGTCCTCACTATCTCGCCATGGGGCATCGTCACCGCCTACATCAACGAGCGCTTCCCGACCCGGGTTCGGTCCTCAGGCTACGGAATCGGCTACAGCCTGGCAGTCGTTATTCCGTCCTTTGCCAGCTTCTACTTCCTGGGCCTCGAGAGGCTGGGCATCCCCTACCTCTACGCGCCGCTGGTACTGCTGGCGCTCGCCGGTGTGCTCCAGGTGCTGGGTGCGTGGCTTGGGCCCGAGACCCGGGATGTGGATCTGCAGCGGGTCGAGCAGGAGCCCGAGGCTGCCACCGCCGGGGCGGGTGAGCCCGCACCTGCCTAGGGACCTTGCGGCCACTCCGGCCCGGAGGCCGCTCCGGGCCGGAGGCCGACCGCTCCGGCGCAGCCGGCCCGTCCTCAGCGTCCGGATTCCAGATGGTTGTCTCGGATCACCCTTCCCGGGCGAGGCCGACTGCAGGTCCGGGCAGGTGGAGGATCTGAAGGTGACGACTCCGCCCCGTAGACGGAGCGGCTTCTCAGACAGCAGAAAAATGATCCTGACGGTCCGTCGGACCCACAAGTGGCGTCTGGACAACGCGCTGAGCGCAGTGGCATACCCCTCTTACCCGCTGCGCACTCCGGCAGCGGATCCGGCCAACGGTACCGGGTTGCGGCCACGGCAAGGCCCACCGCCACCTTCAATTCCCGGACCCCGTCCGGGAGGACCCGTCCGGATCAGACAGGAGGTACCCCGTGCCGTCGGTCGGCCAGCGGTCGCTGCCGTGATCGGCAGGCGAAGAAGCGTCGGATCAGCTGCTCCCGGAGTTCTTCCGGCTCGACCACGTCGTCCACCACCAGGTTCGAGGCAAGCTTGTACAGGTCGATGTCCTGCCGGTATTCGTCCTCCAACTGGCGGCGGCGTTCCTCGCGCTGGGCCGGCTCCAGCTCGGCCAGCCGGTTGTAGAAGACCGCGTTGACCGCCGGCTCCGGACCCATCACCGCGATCTGGGCTGACGGTAGCGCGATCACCGCGTCGCTCTCGTAGGCGGGGCCGGCCATCGCATACAGCCCTGCCCCGTAGGCCTTGCGCACGATCACCGAGATCTTGGGCACGGTCGCCTCGGCCACGGCCGTGATCATCTTGGCCCCGTGCCGGATGATTCCCTTGCGCTCGACCTGGGTTCCGATCATGAAGCCGGGCACATCGGCCAGGAAGAGCAGGGGGAGGTTGAAGGCGTCGCACAGCCAGACGAAGCGGGCGGCCTTGTCGGCGCTGTCGTTGAAGAGGACCCCGCCCTTCTGCAGGGGCTGGTTGGCCACGATCCCGAGTGGCATGCCGTCCAGACGGGCAAAGCCGCACAGAAGCTCCTTGGCGAACAGTTCCTTCACCTCCAGCCAGGAACCCTCGTCCACGAGTGCCTCGATGAGGCGGTGCATGTCGTAGCCGCGTTGCGGCTCCAAGGGCACCACCTGGGAGATGGGGCGGGCACCGGCCCGCGGAGGCCGGCCGGGGGCACCGGGCGGCTGTTCCCTCCAGTTCTGGGGCATGTAGCCGAAGTAGGCGTGGGCGAGGCGGATGGCCTCCTCGTCATCGGTGACCAGGAAGTCGCCGCAACCGCTCTCGGTGCAGTGCATGCGAGCCCCACCCAGCTCCTCCAGGGTCACCCGCTCGCCGATAACTACCTCCACCATGCGGGGCGAGCCGAGATACATCGAGGCGTTGCCATCCACCATGAAGACGACATCGCAGAAGGCCGGGATGTAGGCGCCGCCGGCGGCAGAGGGGCCGAAGAGCAAGCAGATCTGAGGCACCCGGCCCGAAAGCTGTACCTGGTTGTAGAAGATACGGCCGGCGTGTCGGCGCCCTGGGAACATGTCCACCTGGTCGGTGATCCGGGCGCCGGCGGAGTCGACCAGGTAGAAGAGCGGGATCCCAAGCCGTCCCGCTACCTCCTGGATCCGGACGATCTTCTCCACCGTCCGGGCGCCCCAGGATCCGGCCTTGACGGTAGGGTCGTTGGCCATCACCGCCACCTGCCGGCCCCGGATGGTGCCCATCCCGGTGACCACGCCGTCGGCGGGCAGGTCCTCCGCCAGGACATTGGCGAAGAGCCCGTCCTCTACCAGCGAGCCGGCGTCGAGGAGCAGGTCGAGACGCTCGCGGGCGGTCAGCTTGCGCTGCGATCGCAGCTTGGGCAAATAGCGGGTGCCGCCCTGCAGCGCCCTGGCCCGCAGTTCGCGGTGGCGCGCGACCTGGGGATCCGCCGCCGACTCGGGGAGCGGTTCCTGGCTCACCGTCCCCGAAACTCCGGTTGCCGATGCTCGAAGAAGGCTCGTACCCCTTCTCTGGCGTCCTCGGTCAGCGTGACCAGAGCCAGCTGGCCACGGAGGTACTCGAGGGCGGCCTCGAAGGGCATGTCCTGCTGCCGGTAGAAGGAGTCGCGGCCTAGCTGGAGCACGGCTGGCGACTTCTCCGCCAAGGCTCCCGCCACCTCCGCCACCCTGGCGTCGAGCGCGGGCAGGTCAGGCTCCACCCGGTTGACCAGGCCCAGGGCCTTCAGCTCCGCCGCCGTCCAGCGGCCGCCCAGCAGCTCCATCTCAAGCAGCACCTTGCGGGGTAGGTTGCGGGCCAGCACCGCCTGGATCATGGCCGGCCAGACCCCAACCGTGATCTCAGGGGTGCCGAAGCTGGCCGACTCCACCGCCAGCAGCAGGTCGCAAGCGCAGGCCAGCCCGAAGCCGCCGGCCAGTGCGGCCCCGTTGATCCGGCCCAGGATCGGTTTGCCCAGCTCCTGCATCAGCTGGAAGAGGTCGACGAAGAGGCGGCGCTCCCGATGCCGTTCCAGCTCCGGGACCTGCGCCTCGAAGGAGGCCAGGTCGGCGCCGGCGCAGAACGCCCGGTCGCCGGCCCCGGTCAGTACGATCACCCGGGCCTCCGGCTCCCCGTCGCACCAACGCAGCGCCGCCAGCAGGTCGCGCAGCATTCCCTGGGAGAGCGCGTTGCGCCGCTCCGGCCGGTTGAGGGTGACCGTGGCCACCCGATCCCGCAGGGCGATGAGCACGTTGTCCAGGTGAGGTGGCTCCTGCGCCACGACCTCCGCCACCATGACTATCGTAGGGGCGGCCACGGCCGCCATGGAGTGGACCCGGTGCCCAAGGGGAACGGATCACGAGCGCTGCGGCCGTCCCTGGACTGGCTGCTGATCTTCGTGCCGGTGTCCTTTGCCCTGGAGCTGGGCGGGCGCCCGTCCGTCCTCGTCTTCGGTGCCACTGCGCTTGCCATCCTGCCCCTAGCCGGTCTGATCGGGCGGGCCACCGACCAGCTCTCGCTCAGGGCTGGCCCCACCGTCGGCGGGCTTCTCAACGCCACCTTCGGCAACATCACCGAGCTGATCCTGGCTGTGCTCCTGGTCGCGGCCGGCGAGTTCCAGGTGGTGAAGGCCTCCCTGATCGGCTCCATCATCGGGAACCTGCTCCTGGTCCTCGGCGCCTCTTACCTGGCGGGCGGCATGCGCTTCAAGGAGCAGCGCTTCTCGGCCCAGGCGGTGAGCGTCCACATCACCTCGCTTCTGCTGGCCGTCACCGGCCTGATCATGCCCGCGATCTTTGTCCTCACCCAGCCTGGGACGGCCGCCCAGCGTGAGGTGATCAGCGTCACCGTGGCCGTGGTCCTGGTCGCCCTCTACGGCGCCGCCCTCCTCTTCACCCTGGTCACCCACCGGCACCTCTTCGGCCGGTCGATCGCGGAGGCACCGCGCTGGGGGCTGATGCGCTCGTTGGTGACCCTGGTCGTGGCGGCGGTGGTGGTGGGCCTCGAGTCGGAGTTGCTGGTGCGCTCGATCGACCCGACGGTGAGGGCCCTGGGCATCTCTCGACTGTTCGTCGGCCTCTTCGTGGTGGCCATCATCGGCAATGCTGCCGAGCACAGCTCGGCCGTCGCCTTTGCGATCCGCAACCGGATGCAGGTCACGATCGAGATCGCCTTCGGCTCCTCGATCCAGATCGCGCTCTTGGTCGCACCCCTGCTGGTCTTCATCAGCCTGGCCCTGGGCCGACCGATGGACTTCGTTTTCGGCACCTCCGAGATCGCGGCCGTGGCCCTGGCCACGCTGGCCGTGTCAGTCATCTCCTTTGACGGGCGCAGCAACTGGCTAGAAGGACTGCAGCTGATCGGCGTATACGCGATCCTGGGAGTGTCGCTCTTCTACATCGGGTCCCGATGACCGAGATCAGCGGACGCCGCCTGCTGGCCTGTGTCGGCGTGTGGCTGGCGCTGGTCCTGGCGGCTTTGGTGGTCACTCTGGCTGCCGCTGGCCTGGCAGCGCGTGCCTGGGCCCTGCACCATCGAGCGCTCCTGGTCGCGATCGCCACCGCCGAGGCTTATCTGGCCTTGCTGGCTGCGCTCATGCTCAGCTACGGCGGTCCTGCCGGCCTCCGCGATCGCCTCCGCTTCCGCTATACGCGCTTGAGGGACGTCGCCCTCGCCCTGGTGACCTGGGCGGTGGCGCTGATCGCGGCCGACCTGGTATCGGTGCTGGCAGCACCCGTCTTCGGCCCACCCCAGAGCAATGCCGAGGCCGAGCTTCGCCTCTCCTCCAGCCCGCTCTTCTGGGGGATCATGGTGCCCACCCTCTGCCTGCTGGCGCCGGCCTGCGAGGAGCTGTTCTTCCGGGGCGCTCTCTTCGGCTGGCTGCGCCGGCACCTGCCGCTGGCCCCGGCGCTGGTGCTGACCGCGGCTATCTTCGCCGGTGCCCACCTGCTTCCCGATCTGCTCCCGGTCCTGTTCGTGCTCGGCCTTGCTCTCACCTGGGTCCGCTCTCGGACCGACTCCACCTTCAACAGCTTCGTCATGCACGCGACCCAGAACACGGTGGCGGTGATCGCTACTTATGAGCTGTTGCGGCGTTGACCTGCGGTGGCTGCCGCTGCCGACCAGGTTCCGCCTCGGCTCCCACCCGATCACACTGGCTTGCGGTCGGCAGGCTGGGGGGGGACCAGGCCGGGTGCGCCTGAGGTCCTCTCCCTGGTCCGACGGCCGGCCCTGGCGGCGGCACCCAGGAGATGGTCTGCTGCTGCTCGCAAGCCATGTGACCCGTTTGCCATCCAGCTCGTGGCCGGCGACAAGCGAGGGCTGGTGACCGCCGTGCTCTGCAGTCGGGCCACCCCTCGAACGTTCACGAGGTGCGCCCCTGCTTACGGACGCCCGGTGCTCATAGGGGCAGGTTCTCGAACGTGGCTTGCTCAGCCGGGGTGGGTTCGCCTTCGGGGGTGCCATGCACGTGAATGCCGTACTTGCGGCTTACGAGCCGATGAAGGGTGCGGGCCTCGGCCGGATCGAGGTGCCGAGCCCTGAAGGGCACCGTCTGCGCGCCGATCCGGAGCAGGCCCCGGCCTCTCGCCAGCAAGTTCTGGGGCCAGTCGCGCCCCATTCCACCGCCGGAGCGGATGAACAGGTGGTGGCCGTCGCCCCAGATCCAGATTGTCACCCGATGCTCCTTCCCCGTCTTGCGGCCTGTGGTGATCAGCTCCACCTCCCGCTCCCGATCGGCCGCCTCCAGCACCTCGGGGCTGAACGTCGATGTCGATCCCATGCCCGCCACAACCAGCCGCTGCGGAGTCCCTCTTCCACGCACCCGGCGCCGGCCGGCTGTTGGGCCATCCGCTGACGGTCCGAGCGCGCTCCCTGTCACCGCCGTGGCGAGTCTTTCCTGATACCGATACTGTTATATTCGCCTGGGAGTTGCTCTCCCAACCGTGATCGATACTGGCCAAGCCTCGCTCCGGCGCTACACCAGCCGCGTCTTGGGCCCCTGGTCGCCAATCGTGGTCAGTAACCGCGCGCCCTTTGAGCCCGGGCCCCGGGGCACGATGCGCCGAGGGTCAGGCGGGCTGGTGAGCGCACTGCTGACGGTAGCCGAAGCGACCTGCGCCACCTGGGTGGCCTGTGCCCGTACCCCGGCCGAGCGCGAACGGGCCGCCGCCGGCATGGCGGTGACCGTGCCGATGCCGCGATCTCCAATCCAGGTGCACTATGCCAATCCCTCGCCGGACGCCTACCGGCGCTACTACTCGGTGATCGCCAACCCCCTGCTCTGGTTCCTCCAGCACTATCTCTGGGGCCTCACCGACGAACCGCTGATAGACGACGCGATCTGGGCAGCCTGGGAGGAAGGCTACGTGAGGGTCAACCGGCTGATGGCCGAGAAGATCGTCGAGATCGGGCGCCGCGCCCCCCGGCCACCACTGGTCTTGACCCAGGACTACCAGCTGTACCTGGCCCCGGCCGAGGTGCGGAGGCTGCTTCCCGAAGCCACGCTCCAGCAGTTCATCCACATCCCCTGGCCCACCCCCAACTACTGGAAGGTGCTGCCACGGCCAATGCGAGATGCGATCCTCGAGGGGCTGCTGGCCAACGACGTCGTCGGCTTCCAGTCCAGCCTCGACGTGCGCAACTTCCTGATGAGCTGCGAGGAGCTGCTCAACCTGCGCGTGGACCACCGGGAGCGAGCGGTCCTGTATGGGGGAAGGGTGGTCTGGACCCGGGCCTACCCGATCTCGATCGACGTCCCCGCCATGGAGCGGCTGGCCTGCAGCCCGGCGGTGGAGCAGGAGGTGGCCGCGCTTCGCCAGCAACGCCCCGAATACCTGATCGTCCGGGTGGACCGCACCGACCCCTCCAAGAACATCGTCCGGGGCTTCCTCGCCTATGAGCTGCTGCTCCGGCGGCACCCGGAGCTCCACGGACGGGTCCAGTTCTACGCCTTCCTCCAACCCTCTCGGCAGGACATCACCGCCTACCGCGAGTACCTCCAGGACATCCGGCGGACCGCCGCTCGCGTCAACGCCCGCTTCGGCCAGCGGGGGTGGGTCCCCGTCCGGCTGGAGTTGGCCGAGAACCTGCGCCGGGCGGTGGCCGCGTACCGCGAGTTCGACGTGCTCCTGGTCAACCCCATCTACGACGGCATGAACCTGGTTGCCAAGGAGGCGACCATGGTCAACCGCCGTGACGGTGTCCTGGTTTTGTCCGAGAACGCCGGCGTCTACGAGGAGCTCGGGAACTGGTCGATCACGATCAACCCCTTCGACATCGGCGACACTGCCGACGCTCTCTACGAAGGGCTGACCATGCCCGCCAGCCGCCGCCGGGAGCGCCTGGAGTCGATCCGGCAGTGGGTGCGGGCCAATGACATTGGGCGGTGGCTCTCGCTCCAGATCAGAGACCTGCGCGACCTGCTGCCGCCCCCGATCCGGCCCGACGACTGAGCCGTCAAAAGAACCGTCAAGGTTCAGAACCAAACCGGTCCTGGCCCCGTTGCTACGGTGTAGGGAGGCGCCCAATCGTGACAGCAACGCTTCCAACATTGGGATGAACAGCCTTCGGAGCTGGTGGACGGAGCGGGAGAGCAAGCTGCCGCCGCTTCTGCTGCTGGTGCTGACGAGGCTGCTGCCCCTGTATCGGCGCGGTCGCCTCAAGGCCGAGCAGCTGGTACGGACCGCCGAGCCCTGGATCGACGAGGCTGGTGCGCGGCTGCGGGCCGCGGTCGAGCCGCGCTGGCAGCAGTTGGAGCAGCGGGTTGGTCGGGCCGCGGAGGCCGCCCAGCGCGCGGTCGAGCGGGCAGCCCTGCCCCAGCTGCGCGATGCCCGCGACGCCGCCTCACTCCTGGAGCCGATCGCGCGCCGTGCCGGTTCGACGGTCGTGCCCAGGGTGAAGGAGGTGGTGCCGGGTCCATCTCCCGCGTTCCGACAGGCTGGCGC
>CADDZO010000004.1 GCA_902812395.1 bacterium
GGCCCACCGTGCCGAGGACGGTGACCCCGGCCGCCACCCCCAGCGCCGTGCCCAGCCCGAGCGCCATCAGGGCCAGGCCGACCGAGGCCGGCACCGCCTCAGCCAGCATCCGGCGCGGGGAGGGAACTGCCCCAGCACGGATCGCGGCCGCCAACGCCGTCGCCGCCCCCAGCCCGACCACCGCCGGGTGCAGCCAGCTCTGGGGCCACTGGCCGCCTCCGAGCCCGTAAGCGCGCAGCAGAGGGAAGAAGCCCAAAGGCACCAGCAGCGCCACCGCCGGCGTGCCCACCGCCTCGCCCACCCAGGTCGGCCATGGCACCGCGCCCGAGAGCAGGGCGGTCGCGAGCAAGAGGAGCAGGAAGACCGGCACCTGGAATGCGCTGACCGGGACGGCGCTGAAGAGTGCGGTCCCGGCCACCACCTGCAGGCTGACCGCCGCCCAGAGCAGGGCCAGCCAGCCGGCCGTCAGCGTCAGCGCCCGGGGGCGGTCGCGGCCATCCAGGAGACAGAGACTGCCGGTGACGCCGGTCCCCAGCGCAGCCAGGCCCAGGCTGCCCGAGGCCACCGTGACCAGCGCCGTAGCGCCGGCAAGGGCCGCAAGCCCCGCCTGCCTGCCGCTCTGCTCCTGGAAGGTGAGGAGCAGGGCCAAACCCAGCAGTACCACCAGCTGCAGCGCCACCGCCAGGGCGTCGAGACGGACATCGGCCACGGCAGCCCCCACCTGGAAGGGCAGCGGCTCCTCCACCGGCACCCGGATCGCGAACCACCCCGCCCCCAGCATGGCCATGGCCAGCCAGGCGGCGACCGCGCAGGGCCAGCGTCCGGTCTCCACTCCCACGCGCCCCAGGCACCAGCTTCCGAGTGCGGCCGCCGCCGGGAGTGCCGGCGGCACCAGCAGCGTGGCCAGCGGCATCGGCGGCCCTAGCTTAGGAGAGGCCTCAGCCCAGCCGGGCCAGGGCCGATTCCAGCTCCGCGGCCCGCCGCCGCGCCTCCTCGATCACCGCCGCCGGCGCCCGCTCCAGGAAGCGGGGGTCCAGGAGACGGGACCGGGTTCGTTCCAGCTCCGCCTCCAGCCGCCGACGGCTGCCCTCTCCGGCCGCGGCGGCATGCCCGAACTCGACCCGCCCGGCGATCCCGACCAGCGCCGTGCCCCCCTCGAGCCGGTCCACCAGCTCCACCTGGGCCAGCTCGGCGACCAGCCCGGCTATCTCCGGGTCGAGCTGCTCATCCAGGCACAGGCGGCCCCCACGCCGGGATGCCCGTGATTCCTGGCGCAACCGCCGCACCTCTTCGACCACCGTCCGCAGCCGGGCCATGGTCGCCTCTGCCTCGGGGTCGTGCCACCCCGCCTCCGGCTCCGGCCAGGGCTGGTGGACCAGGAAGCCGCGCTGACCCGGGAGACGGTGCCACAGCTCCTCGGTGACGAAGGGCATGATCGGGTGGAGCAGGCGCAGGGTGACGTCGAGGACCTGGTGGGCGACCCAGCGGGCGGCCGGGTCTCCTGCCCGCAGCCGGGACTTGGCCGCCTCCAGATACCAATCGCAGAACTCGTGCCAGCAGAAGTCGTAAAGACCTTCGATGGCGAGCTGGAACTGATAGGTCTCGATCCCGGCGGTGGCGGCCTCGATCGCCACCTGGAGGCGAGAGAGGATCCAGCGGTCGGCAAGCCGCAGCTCCGGCGGCCTGGACGGCACTTCCTCCCCCAGCCCGGCCAGGACCAGCCGGGTCGCATTCCAGAGCTTGTTGGAGAAACGGCGGAAGCCCTCGATCCGGCTCTCGTCGAAGCGGACATCCTGGCTGGACATGGCCACCGCTGCCGACCACGCCCGGAGGGCATCGGCACCGTGGGTGCGGATGATCCCACGCGGGTCGACCGCGGTTCCCTTGGACTTGCTCATCCGCTTGCCCTCGGGGGTCTGGACCACGCAGTGAACGGCCACGTCGTGGAAGGGGACCCGGCCCAGGAAGAACAGCCCGGTCATGATCATGCGGCTGACCCAGAGGTTGATGATCTCCCGGGCGGTGGAGTTCATCGCGGTTGGATAGAAGGCCCGGAGGTCATCGGTGTCATCGGGCCAGCCCAGAGTCGCGAAGGGCCAGAGCGCGCTCGAGAACCACGTATCGAGCACGTCCGGGTCCTGAGCCAGCTCGCGGTTGCCGCAGTCCGGGCAATGCTGCGGCTCCTCGACCGAAACGAATGTGTGCCCGTTCGCGCAGGTGTAAACAGGGATTCGGTGGCCGAGCCACAGCTGCCGGGAGACGCACCAGTCACGGATCCCGGCCAGCCAGTCCAGGTAGGTGCGCTCGTAGCGCTCGGGGTACCAGCGCACCTCGCCCCGACGGCTCGCCTCCCTGGCCATGGCAGCCATCTCGTCCATGCGCAGGAACCACTGCTCGGAGATCAGCGGCTCGATCACGCTGCCGCAGCGGTCGCAGTGCCCAACCTGGTGCGTGTACGGCTCCTGGCCGACCAGATGACCGCTTGCCTCCAGGTCCCGGACCACGGCCGCGCGTGCCTCCAGCGCGCTGAGGCCGTCGTAGGTGGGCAGATCGGGCACGTCCATGGTCCCGTCCGGATGGAGCGCGCTGATGGCGGTCAGGCCGTGGCGCTGCCCGATCTCCCAGTCGGTCTGGTCGTGGCCGGGGGTGACCTTCAAGGCCCCGGTCCCGAAGCTCGGGTCCACCGCCACGTCCGCCACCACCGGCAACCGCCGGCCCACCAGCGGCAGGATCGCGACCCGGCCAACCAGGTCCCGGTAGCGTGGGTCGTCGGGGTGGACCGCCACCCCCGTATCGGCCAGCATCGTCTCCGGGCGCACGGTGGCGATCACCACCGAGCCACCGCCCTCCAGGTCGTAGCGGATGCGGTAGAGGATGTCCTGGTGTTCCTGCCAGTCCACCTCCAGGTCGGAGATGGCGGAGCGGTCGCGCGGACACCAGTTGACGATGCGCGGACCGCGATAGAGCCACCCCTTCTCCCAGAAGCGGCAGAAGGCGGTGCGGACCGAGCGGACGTAGTCCGGGTCCATGGTGAAGCGGAGCCGGCTGAAGTCGAGCGACGCGCCCAGCTCCCGGTACTGCTCCACGATCGTGGCCCGGACCGTGTCGTACCAGGCCTGCACCCGGCGGGCAAACCGCTCCCGGCCCAGCTGCTCCTTGGTGAGACCCTCGGCCGCCAGCTGGCGCTCGATCACGTTCTGGGTGGCGATGGCGGCGTGGTCGCTGCCGGGCAGCCACAGCACCTCCATCCCTCGCATCCGCCGGTAGCGGGCGCAGGCGTCCTGGACGGTGCCGTTCAGGGCGTGCCCCATGTGCAGCTCTCCGGTCACGTTGGGAGGGGGGAGCGCAATCGAGTAGCGGGGCCGGGAGCTGCGGGCATCCGCTCGGAACAGGCCCGCCTCCTCCCAGCGCGCGGACCAGGCCGTCTCGACGGCCCGGTGGTCGTATGCGGTGGCCATGCCGGCCGAAGCGATCTCGGTGCTCATGTGGGCGTGAAGGACCTCCGGAGGGTGGGGCTCGGCCGGCCCGCGAGCGTTACCGCGCCTGCGCCGGCCGGGCCACGCGTACTACGGGTACGTCGAGCTCCTGTCGGCGCATCGTGCGGACATTCTACGGCTCAGCGCTTTGCCCGTTGTCGTGCCACCGCTTCCTCCGGAAAGACGGCGGCGGCGCCCGCCACCCCATGAACGATCTCGGGAAAGGCCATGGGCAGTCGTCGCAGCAGACCCAGGCCCGGCGGCGCCACGGTCAGCTCGGATCGGCGGCCCTGGAGCGCCCGGATCACCGCCGCCGCCACCTGCTCCGGTGAAACCTCGCCCCGAGCCCGCTGGCCGGTCTCGGCCCACATGCCAGTCTTCGAGACGAAGAAGGGACTGACCAGCGCGACCTTCACGCCGGTGCCCCGCAGCTCGGCCCGGAGTGCGTGGCCGAAGCCACGAAGCCCGAACTTGGTAGCGGCGTAGATGGGCATCCGAGCGGCCGCCACCTGGCCCGCCATCGACGCCATCAACACCACCCGTCCCCAGCCCCGCTCCACCATCCCCCCGAGCAGACAGCGGGTCAGGACCATGGGCGCCCTGAGGTTGACCTCCAGGGCCCGGTCGAGCTCCTCGATACTGAAGCTCAGCAGCTCCCCGCTGGCAGGGAGGCCGGCGTTGGCGACCAGCACGTCGACCGCCCCGGTCGCGGCCGCTAGCCGTTCCGCCTCGCCCCGCCGAGAGAGGTCAGCGGGGATGACCTGAGAGCCCACCAGCTCCCGAGCCAGGGCGTCCAACCGCTCCTGGCGCCGGGCCGACAGCACCAGACGCAGGCCCTGGGCATGGAGGCGGCGGGCGACAACGGGACCGAGCCCGGAGGAAGCCCCGGTCAGCAGGCAGCGGCGGCCGGCGAGTTCGATGCCGCCTCCCTCAGGCCGACTCCCCCATCACCGCGCTGTCGCTGTCGTCGGCGTACTCGTACTCTGGCTCGGCACCGGTCAGAATCGCCTCCGGCCGGATGATGCAGCGCTTGATCTCGGGCCGGGAGGGGATCTCGAACATGGTGTTGAGGAGCACCTCTTCGATGATCGACTTGAGCGCCCGGGCCCCGGTACCCCGGCCGACCGCCTTGCGCGCGATCGCCTCCAGGGCACCGTCCTCGAACAGCAGTTCGACGTTGTCCAGGCTGAAGAACTTCTGGTATTGGCGCACCAGCGCGTTCTTGGGCTCGGTCAGGATGCGGACGATGTCGCTCTCGTCGAGCGGGTGGAGGGTGACGACGATGGGCAGGCGGCCGATGAACTCAGGAATGAAGCCGTACTTCAGCAGGTCCTCGGGCTGGAGTTGTGAGAGCAGCTCTGCCTGCTCCTCCTTGGCCAGCTTGGCGGTGGGGGCACCGAAGCCGATCGCGCGCCGCCCCACCCGCTGCTCGATGATCCGGTCCAGCCCGTCGAAGGCACCCCCGCAGATGAAGAGGATGTTGGTCGTGTTGATCTGAATGAAGTCCTGGTGCGGGTGCTTGCGCCCGCCCTGGGGAGGGACGTTGGCGACCGTGCCCTCGAGGATCTTGAGCAGCGCCTGCTGAACACCCTCCCCCGAGACATCGCGCGTGATGGACGGGTTATCCGACTTGCGTGCGATCTTGTCGATCTCGTCGATGTAGATGATCCCGCGCTCGGCCCGGCTGATGTCGAAATCGGCAGCCTGGATCAGCCGCAAGAGGATGTTCTCGACATCTTCGCCCACGTAACCGGCCTCGGTCAGCGAGGTGGCGTCGGCAATGGCGAAGGGCACGTCCAGAATCTTGGCCAGGGTCTGGGCCAGATACGTCTTGCCACAGCCGGTGGGACCGACCAGGAGCACATTGGACTTGGTGAGCTCGACGTCGCCCACCATCTTCGACGCCGAGACCCGCTTGTAGTGATTGTAGACCTGGACCGCCAGGACCATCTTGGCGCGCTCCTGGCCGATCACGTACTGGTCGAGCGCCGCGGAGATGGTCTTGGGGTTGGGGATGAAGCCGGTCTTGGCCTTCTTCGAGTTGCCGGCGCGGCTGTCCTCCTCCAGTACCTCCTGGCAGAGGTCGATGCAGAGATCGCAGATGTACACCCCCGGGCCCGCCACCAGCTTGCGGACCTGGTCCTGTCCCTTCCCGCAGAAGGAACAACGCGTGTAGCGGCGGCGGTCATCCCGGTCACTCACCTGGTCACCCCCTCATGCACCCGCGGGAGCCGGCGGATTGTGGCCGCGCAGAATCTCGCTGGCGACCCGCACGCACTCGCTGCAGATGTAGACGCCCGCACCCGCCACCAGCTGGACTCCACCCTCGCCACGCTCCTTGCCGCAAAAGGAGCAACGTGGGCGGTGGCGAACCACCTTGCCGCTGGCCTTGCGACGAAAGATCATGGCTCACGCCTTGGCCGGAGCCTTGCCATCCGCGGCCGCGGCCGCGGGGGCCACCTCCGGAGCCTGGATGATGTCGTCGATGAGCCCGTAGGACTTCGCTTGCTCGGGAGTCATGAAGTAGTCGCGCTCGGTGTCCTGCTGCACACGCTCGATCGGCTGACCGGTGTGCTTGGCCAGGATCCCGTTCAGGAGCTCACGCGTTCGCAAAATCTCCCGCGCGTGGATCTGGATGTCGGTGGCCTGGCCCTGCATCCCGCCCCATGGCTGGTGGATCAGGATGTTGGCGTGGGGCAGGGCATACCGCTTGCCCGCCGAGCCACCGGCCAGGAGCACCGCGCCCATCGAGTACGCCATCCCGATGCAGATGGTGGACACCGGGGGGCGGACGTACTGCATGGTGTCGTAGATCGCCAACCCGGCCGTCACCGAGCCGCCCGGGCTGTTGATGTAGACCGCGATCTCCTTCTCCGGGTCCTCGCTCTGGAGGTACAGCAGCTGGGCGATGACCAGGTTGGCGACCTGGTCGTCGATCGGGGTACCAATGAAGATGATCCGGTCCTTCAGCAACCGGGAATAGATGTCGAACGCCCGCTCTCCCCGGTTGGTGCTCTCCACCACCATCGGGACCAGGTATCCCATCGGCTCCACCCGGGTCCCACCCATGGGCTCATTGTAGGTCCGCGCTTCCATGGCTCTACCTCGACTCCGCAGCCGCCGCTGTCTGCCCATCGCCGCCCAACCGGGCGACCAGGGCGCGCACGGCGCGGGCGCGCAACAGCTGACGCCGGAAAAAGGAGCGGGCGTTCGGATTGGCCAGCAGCCGGTCCAGGTTCCGACCCAGCTCCTCGTCTCGCGCTGCCTCCGAGCTCATGTGCTCGGTCACCTCTTGTTCGCTGACCGTGACCCCCAGGACCTCGATCAGCTTTGCCACTACCAGCTCGGTCCGGACTCTGGCCTCGGCATCCCCTCGCAGTTCCTCCCGGTACTCGGCCAGGTCCTTGCCCAGATACCCAAGATACCGCTCCAGGGTCAGGCCCCGGCGGGGCAGCTGCCGGGTCAGGTTCTCCAGCTCCTGGTCGATCTCCCGCTCGACCAGCGCCCGCGGCATCTCCAGCTGGGCACTGGTCACGACTGCGGTCAGCGCCGCCCGCTCGAACGCGATAGCGTCGAGCAACCGGGCCTCCTGCTCGAGGTCCTCTCGGACCGCTCGGCGTAGCTCCTCGGCGCTGGGCCAACGTCCCTCCGACACTTGGGCTGCGATCTCATCGGTGAGCTCGGGAACCACCTTCTCCTTGACCCCCTGCAGGGTCATCTCGAAGCGAACCGGCTTCCCGCGCAGGGCCGGATTGGCATAGTCGGCCGGCATCGTCACGTCGGCCGACACCACCTCGCCGACCTGGTGGCCAACCAGCGCCGCCCGCAGCTCGGGCAGCAACCGCCCCTCGGCTAGCTCGACCTCCACGGCACGCCGTGCCTCCGAGGGTACCTCCTTGTCGTCGGCGATCACCTTCAGATCGACGACCGCCAGGTCGCCCTCACGGGCTGCCCGCTCCACCGGCTGGATCTCGGCCAGCCGCTCCAGCAGCTCCCGGAGGCGGGCACCAACCATCTCCTCGTCCACGGTGGTTCGGGGGCGCTCCACCTGGAGCGCGTCCAAATCGGGCAGCTCGACGTTCGGCATCACGCTGGCCCGGGCGACGATCCGGGCTGGCCGGCCCCGGGCCAGCTCCTTCACCTCCACCTCCGGAGTGGCGATGGGATCGATGCGGTGGTCCTGCAGCGCCTGGCTGACCAGCGGCGGCACCAGCGTCTCCACCACCTGGTCACGGATCACCGCCGGCCCCACTCTGGCCTCGACCAGGGGACGGGGTGCCTTCCCGGGCCGGAAGCCGCCGATCCGGGCGCGCTGCACCAGCCTCTCCACTACCCTCTCGAAGGCCCGATCCACCTGCTCAGGCGGGACCTCGATGGTCAGCTCCACCTCGCTCCCGGGTAGGCTCGCGGTCACGACGGAGACATCGGCGGCGGTCATCGGACCGATTCTACGCAACCGTTCCTAGAACTATGGTCATCTGGTGCTACATACAGCCATAGTCATCAGGCGAACAGCGTTCCCGACTCCCGCCGGGGGATCGCACCGCGGGAAGGCGACAACGCTGTAGCCAGCGTTGTCCCAGGGCAGGCCGTTCCCAGCTTCCGGGCGCCCTATTCAGGGCGAGTTTCAGGCTGGGTGGTGCTGCCGACGACGGGGCGCGAGCCCCGTCGCCTTCTCCCTCGGAGGGACGGTGGCTGAGAGAAAGGGAAAACTCCTCCCTCAGTTTCGCAAAGCGCCGCCAGTCAGTCCACGCGTGCTCCGGCGGCTTCTTGCAGGTAGTTTGTAGATGACCGCTGTCCAAGTCGAGGCCGATAGCGCCAGTCGCTGGCACGGTCACAGAAGCCGCTGTGTCGCCTTCGACGGTGGCTTGCAGGTACCACTTGCCGTTGGTCCTGCGGAGGAACCAGTAACTCACATGCTTGTCGGCGAACCCAGCGGCCCGCAGCTTCTTCCCGCCATATCGGAAGGCAGGGGCAGGGGAGGCCACCCAGGTCCCGTACCTGGCCGCCAGAGCTGGCGGACCTGGAGACGGAGCTGCCCGCTGGGTAGATAGGTCGGCGTCTGGTTGCCAGAGACCTCTTCGTGAGAGCCGAGGCAACCGAACTGACTGGCGCGTATGGCCTGCCAATCTGCCTTCCACTCGTCGTGAGAGCGGTAGCCATTCTCCTCCAGGTTGAACTGCTTCCCAAACAGCTTGCGTCCGCCGAAGCAGAAGCGCGGGTTGCCGCCTTATCTGTCGGCCTTCACCTTGTCTCGTTCGGCTTCGAGGCGGGCTAGGTAGCGGCGCTTGTGGTGCGCCTTCGTGCAGAGCCTGGCGCGTCCTTCGGAGGCCTGCTCCCCCTGGACCTTGCCGGCAAGAGACCTGGACACCGCGTTGAACTGCCCGCCGTAGGCGACGAGCGCCCTGGACTTTACTTCGTTCAGGTCAGCTTTGCGGGCGTAGAGGTCCACGTAAGGACGGTGCTGAATATGGGCCATATGTGCCGCGATGGCTTCGAGCAACGGGTAGAGGTGCTGGGGCAGGCGGTCTTCGTAGGTAGCTTTCAGGCCCACAACGACCTTGACACAGCGGCCATTTGATCGATAGGGTGCGACAGAACCATCACTGGTCCTGTGCTGTGCACGGCAGTGCTTTCTTGGCCCGTTCCTGGCCGAGCGTTTGCCGCAAAGACGGGCCCAGAAGCTCGCGAAGGCTTCAAGCATGTCTGCGACCAAGTCATCTGTCATCTCAGCCGACTTCATGACCAGCAGCCTCCGTCCGGTCGCTTCTCGTGCCGCCTCCACGTACTCGGCCCCAAAACGCATGAGACGGTCTGTGTGCTCGACGGCGAGCAAGCGGAGAAGCGCTGGCCTACTCCCGTTCATCCCTGAGCCGACTTCGGTCACCATCTTTGCCGCCGGGACGCCTTGGGCGTTGAAGTCCGTCAGCACGTGCGCCACCTGTCCGTCGGGGTCGCCTCGTTGGTCAGAAGACGAGACGCGGGCGGAGACGGCTACCACCCCCAGTCGCCTTGGCTGGCTCAGCGACGAGGATGGTCCCTGGAGGCAGCTGCCTGGCTGGCACAGGAAGCTCGCCTCTACAGTTCCCAACCCTCCCCACCACCCCGGCGCGGCCGTCCTACTGGTTCTGGCCCTGCCTACCGGGCGGGGGGCTCGGCAGGCCGTTGCCAGGTAGCGGGGGCGGCGTCGGCTGCTGGCAGCCGGGGAGGAAGCTCAGCAAGGGCGAGCAGTTCTGGCCAGCCAGCTGCGGGCCGCTGGGGGGCGCCGGGGGCACATTGTAGTTGGCCTGGGGCGACGTGGTGGGGGTGGGCGAGAGGCTGGCATCGAAGACGTCGGGGAGGTCCTCGGTCCCCTGCAGGTACCAGCCGCCATCAGGACCCTGGACCACATCGGGGGGCGGGCTGTACCACTCCGCCGGCTGTCCCCGCAGCGCTTCCTCCATGAACTGATGCCAGGCGGGAGCGGCCACCACCACTCCGTCCGAGCTCTCCACCATGTGGTGGGCGCTCCCCAGCACATCGCCTACCCAGAACGCGGCCACGAGCTGCGGGGTGTAGCCGACGGTGAGGCCATCCTTGAAGTCGTCGGTGGTGCCGGTCTTGGCGGCGACCCTCCGATCGGGCAGGGTGAGCGGCGTGTTGGGAGCAAAGGCCAGGGTCCGGTACTGGGCATTGGAGATCATGTCCGAGACGATGTAGGCGGCGCCCGGATCGATCTTCTGGACCGCGCTCTGGGCGGGATCGGCCTGGTAGTAGACCTGGCCGGTGGGGCTGGAGATCTCAAGGATCGCATCCACCGGGTGCCAGACTCCCTCGTCGGCCAGGGCGCAGTACGCATCGGCCTCTTCCAGCAGGGTGTCGCTGTAGCCTCCAAGGACCACACTGGGGCCGTAGGCGCTCATCGGGTAGTTGCCGCCGACCTTCCCGCCCTCCGGGATCAGGTCGACGCCGAGGCCCTTCAGAAAGCCCACCGCGTTGGGCACCCCATCCTGGAGGATCACCTTGACCGCCGGGATGTTGAGCGAGCTGGCCAGCGCATATTTGGCTTCTGGATCGCCATGGGACCGGAGGTCGTAGTTGCGGACCACCCAGGGTTGCTGGCCCGGGATGTCGACCACGAACGGGTTGGGGCTGTCGGGGATCTTCGTGTCCTCGGTGAGGATCCGGTTCTGGATGGCGTAGCCGTAGATGAACGGCTTCAAGGACGAGCCGGGCTGGCGCGCCACCTGTGAGGCGTAATCGAGCGCCCCGGGCACGTTCCACTCCGCGGAGCCGACCAGGGCCAGGATCTCGCCGGTCCTGGGGTCCATAGCCACCATGGCCGAGTCCATCTTGCCGTTGGGGTCGAACTCAGGAGCCTCCTGGCGAACGGTCTGGCTGATGATGTTCTCGGCGATCTGCTGCAGGTGGTAGTCGAGCGAGGTCTTCACGATCAACTGTTGCTCGCCTGGGTGATAACCCATCTGCTCCAGCTCTCGCTCTACGTAGGCCACGAACTGGGGGGCCAGGTAGTTGGTCACCGGCGGGTAGACCTGGAGCGGCTCGGCGTAGGCCGCCGCCGCCTGGCTGCGGGTTACGTAGTGGTAGGTGACCATGGCGTCCAGGACCTGGAGCTGACGCTGCTTGGCGGCCTGGAAGTCGGTCACCGGATCGTACAAAGTGGGAGCCTGCGGAAGCCCGGCCAGCATCGCTGCCTGGGCTAGATCCAGGTCCTTCGCCGAGCGATGGAAGAAGGTCTCGGCCGCCGCCTGGATCCCGTACTGCTGCTCGCCGTAGTAGGTGACGTTGAGGTAGAGCTGCATAATCTGGCGCTTGGAGTAGGTCTGGGTCATCCGGTAGGCCAGCGCCACTTCCTGCAGCTTGCGTGAGAAGGTCTGCTGGGGGGTGAGGAAGACGTTCTTCACCAGCTCCTGGGTGATGGTGGAGCCACCCTGGTAGATGCCGTGGTGGACGAGGTCCTCCACCGCCGCCCGCAGGATGCCAGTTGGGCTGAAGCCGGGATTGGTCCAGAAGGTGTGGTCCTCGATGGCGACGGTGGCGTTGATGACGTCGGGCGAGACCTGGTTCAGCGTGACCGTGTACCGCCGGTTGCCCTGGTCGCTGATGTCGGCCAGGACCACACCGTTGCGGTCGGTGATGATCGTGTCCCCAGTCAGGCGGGAGACGCTCAGGCCCTTGACCGAGGGCAGGTGGTCGAGCAGCGAGGCAGCGTAGGCGGTGACGCCGACCATGAACAGCACCGCCACCCCGGCCAGCACTGCGATGCCCTTGATCAGGGCGCGACGCCCTCGGTTGTGTGTCGCGGGCGACCAGTCTGCGTGGAAACGTGCCCGGGGCTGGCGCCCCGATCGAGTCCTGATTCGCTGTGGCTTCATGGCTCTCCCGGCGGCGCCCCCCCGCGGCGGCACGCGCCACCCTGGTCAACGGGAGGGACCGGAAGATGGGTACGCGCCGGGCGCCCCCGTGGCGACGCCCGGCGTCTCTCCCGGTCCGAGAAGCGACCTACGAGCGGCCTGAGTTGGCCGAGGTCGTCAGGTTGACCACTGCCACCACCCCGTCCACGGCGTGGATCCGCTCTGCCGCCTGGTCCACAACCGCCGGGTCGGGCACCGTACCCCGCAAGTACACGGTCCGGCCCTCGACCGCCACCTCCATGCCCTCGGGGGTCGATCCCTGGGCCGCGAGTGCCTCCTGCACTCGGGCCTCGAGGTCGGCCTCAGCGGGGGTCCGGCCGCCGGTCAGCTCGGCGTAGCGCTGCCGGGCCTGGCGTCCCACGCCCGCCAGCCGCTCCTGGGCCGCTCGCCGCCGCTGCTCGCTGGTCAGCAGATAGGCCACGGCCGCCCCCGCCAGCGCCGCTGCGACCAGGCCGGCGATGCCGGTGCCGCCACCCGGGAAGCTCCGCCGCCGGCGCGGCCGCACCCGTTGTTGAAGCTCCGACTGCAGGGAGCCGGCGAGCCGGGCGCTGCGCTTGCGCATGGCCTTGAAGTCCAGGTCGTTGAGTCGGTGGACGATCTGGGAGCGCGCCTGCTCGAGCGTCCGGACGAGATCGTCGACCGCCTTGTCGGCCCGCGTCCTTGGCTTGCTCATGCGCGAAAGCTATCAGCTTTGCTCCCGCGAGCCCCCGAACCAAATCGCCTACGGACGGTTCAAGGTTTTGTGGAGCTCGCTTCCGGAGCCGGCCTGACGTACAGCTCGGAGGCATCGACCAGCCGCTCCTGGCGCGTGCCCGGGAAGTGGACCCGGACCCCGGGCCGGCCTGGACTGCCCAGCTCCCAGCCAGCGGCGTACAGGCGGGCGGTCTCGGCCAGATCGGAGGCCTGGACGATGTGAGCGCCGTCGGTCATCGCCACCTGCTGGCGACGGGCGCCGGGGAACCCGAGCCTGACCTCGCCCCCGGTCTTCAAGTGGTAGACGTAGTCCTCGAAGCTCCCTTGATCGCTGGCAGCGACAAGCTCCCCGAAGGTGGGAAAGCGGCCCTCGCGCATGGCGGCGCGGACGTCCGCCCGATGCTCCCGTTGCGCCTGGCGCTGGCGCCGGCGGCGCTCGGTCAGGAGCAGGTCTCGATGGGCGCGCAGCTCGGCCAGCCGCTGCTCCAGGGGCCGCATCTGGCCCTGGAGGTCCTGGATCCGGGCCTCCAGCTCGGAGTCGTCCAGAGAGACGAGGTCCTCCTCGACCATCGCCGCCGAGTGTAGGTTTTTCAACGTCGACGTTGACAAAACCGATACAATCGCTGCTCGGATATGGACCGCAAGAGCGACGTGCTGGCGCTCCTGAAGGGACGGGGCTCAGTCGGCCTGGCCGAGATCGCCGCCCATCTGGGGGTCACCAAGCAAGGAGCCCTGCGCCACCTGGAGGCGCTCCAGGCCCGGGGACTGGTGGAGGTTACCACCCAGGGACGTCGCGGGCCCGGCCGGCCCACGCATGCCTACCGCCTCACCGCCGCCGCCGCCGACCGGTTCCCCAGCCGTCATCGGGAGCTTGCCTCCGAGCTGGTTGCCTTCATGGGTGAGCCCGAGCGGGAGCGCTTCTTCGCCGAGCGGGCCCGTCGCCTGGAGGCCGACTATGCGGCCAGGATGCGGGGCCGGAGTCTGGAGGAACGGGTCCGGGAGCTGGCCAGACTGACCACCGAGCAGGGACACATGAGCGAGGTGGTGGAGGTGGACGGCGGCAGCCTCAAGCTCCGCCACTGCAACTGCCCCATCCAGGAGGCGGCAGCCCAGGGCGGGTACCCGTGCCGGCACGAGCTCGACCTCTACCGCCGTCTCCTCGGTGCCTATGTCGTCCGCTCGACATGGCTGGGCGCCGGCGACTCCAGCTGTACCTACGACATCACTGCTGAGAGGAACCAAGTTGGCTGATTTTGAGATCAGGGACCTGCGGGTCAGCGTCGAAGGACGCGAGATCCTGAAGGGCGTGTCGCTCGACCTGAACAGGGGCGAGGTCCACGCCGTGATGGGACCCAACGGCTCCGGCAAGAGCACGCTCTCCTACGCCCTGATGGGCCATCCCAGCTATCAGGTGACCGCCGGCCAGGTCTGGCTCAAGGGCCAGGATCTGCTCCAGCTGGCGCCCGACGAGCGGGCGCGGCTGGGAGTCTACCTGGCCTTCCAGTACCCGACCGTGGTACCCGGCGTTTCCATGCGCAACTTCCTGCGCACCGCCCTCAACTGGAAGCGCGGCTACGACGGGAAGGACCGCTCCAAGGCCGTGTCCCCGCGCGAGTTCCAGTCTCTGCTGACCGGGCCGATGCAGCAGCTGCGCATGGATTCGACCTTCCTCAGCCGCTATGTCAACGATGGGTTCTCGGGCGGGGAGAAGAAGCGCGCAGAGATCCTGCAGATGGCCGCGCTCAAGCCAGAGATCGCGATCCTGGACGAAACCGACTCTGGGCTCGACATCGACTCGATCAGGTACGTGAGCGAGACCATCAACGGGATGCGAGGTCCGGACCTGGGGGTCCTGATCATCACCCACTACACCAGGATCCTGCAGTTCATCAAGCCGGACTACGTGCACGTGCTGGTCAACGGCCAGATCGTCCGCTCCGGCGGTCCCGAGGTGGCCGACGAGCTGGAGCGGACCGGGTACTCGGAGTGGGCCGACGAACCTGCGCTGGCCGGTGCAGATCTCGGGGAGGTGAGTTGAGATGGCCGTCGTCCCTCAGATCAACGTCGGCGAAGACTACCGGGAGAAGTACGGCTTCTACGACCCTGAGAAGTACGTCTTCAAGGCCAAGAAGGGGCTTTCCGAGGAGGTCGTGAAGGAGATCTCCTGGATGAAGGGAGAGCCGGAGTGGATGACCAAGTTCCGGCTTCGCTCTCTCGGCATCTTTCAGCGCAAGCCGCTGCCCACCTGGGGGGCGGACCTCTCCCGGATCGACTTCGACAACATCTACTACTACGTCAAGGCAACCGAGGGGCAGGGCAAGAGCTGGGACGAGGTACCGGACCAGATCAAGCGCACCTTCGACCGACTGGGCGTGCCCGAGGCCGAGCGCAAGTTCCTGGCCGGCGTCGCCGCCCAGTATGAGTCGGAGGTCGTCTACCACTCCCTGCACCAGGAGCTGGAGAAGAAGGGTGTGATCTTCCTGGACACCGACACGGCGCTCCGGGAGCACCCCGACATCTTCAAGGAGCACTTCGGGACCGTGGTCCCGCCTGCTGACAACAAGCTGGCGGCGCTCAACAGCGCGGTCTGGTCGGGCGGCTCGTTCATCTACGTTCCGCCCGGCGTCAGGGTGGACATCCCGCTCCAAGCCTACTTCCGAATCAACGCCGAGAACATGGGCCAGTTCGAGCGAACCCTCATCATCTGCGATGAAGGCTCGTTCGTGCACTACATCGAGGGGTGCACGGCCCCGATCTACACCACCGACTCCCTTCACTCTGCAGTGGTGGAGATCATCGTCAAGAAAGGCGCCCGCTGCCGCTACACGACGATCCAGAACTGGTCCACCAACGTCTACAACCTGGTCACCAAGCGGGCGATGGCCTTCGAAAACGCCACCATGGAGTGGGTGGACGGGAACCTGGGCAGCCAGATCACGATGAAGTACCCCAGCGTTTACCTGATGGAGCCGGGGGCCAAGGGCGACGTGCTCAGCATCGCCTTCGCTGGCAAGGGGCAGCACCAGGACGCCGGCGGCAAGATGGTGCACGTCGCCCCTCACACCACCTCGACCATTACCTCCAAGTCGATCTCCAAGGCCGGCGGCCGGACCTCCTACCGCGGCCTGGTCAAGGTCCACCCGGGCTCGCACCACGTGAAGTCGTTCGTGAAGTGCGACGCGCTGTTGCTCGACGATCGCTCGATCAGCGACACCTACCCCTACATCGAGTGCGACGAGCCGCAGGTGAACATCGGCCACGAGGCGACCGTGAGCAAGGTCTCCGACGAGCAGCTCTTCTACCTCATGAGCCGGGGCATCCCCCAGGCCGAGGCGGAGACCATGATCGTGAACGGGTTCATCGAGCCCTTCACCAAGGAGCTGCCGCTGGAGTACGCGGTGGAGCTGAACCGCTTGATCCAGCTGGAGATGGAGGGTTCGGTCGGGTGAGCTCGCCGACAACCGCGTTCACAGCCGAAGCGGTGGAGGAGCTGGCCTCGCTCCACGGCGAGCCGGAGTGGCTCCGCCAGCAGCGACGTGAGGCGCTCCACCTGTTCGAGCGCCTGCCACTGCCCTCGCGTTCCGACGAGGAGTGGCGGCGGACCGACATCCGCGGCCTCGACCTGAGCGCCTTTGCCCCCTTCGAGCGGGCCGACGGGGCGGCCCCAGCCTCCCCCGTCCAGGACGCTGCCGGGGTGCTGCGCCAGCGCGGCTCCGAACCGGGCCAGGTGGAGCTGGACCCCGCGGTGGCGGCCAAGGGCGTGCTCCTGATGCCGCTCAGCCGGGCGGTACAGGCGTACCCCGACTTGGTCCGCCCCCACCTCTTCGCCGAGGTCCGGCCGGATCGCGACGTCTTCGCCGCTCTCCACGCCGCCCTCTTCTCGGGCGGCACCTTCCTCTACGTGCCCGAGGGGGTGACGGTGGACAGGCCGCTGGTCTCCCAGTTCTGGTCCTCGGGCGGGGGGGCGGCGGTATTGCCCCACACCCTGATCTTGGCCGGCCGCGGCTCCTCCTTCAATTACGTGGACGAGTTCCTCTCCCCCGACCTGGACCGGCCGGCCCTGACCAGCGGCGCGGCCGAGGTCTTCGCGGCCGAGGCGGCCCAGGTCGGCTACGTTTCGCTCCAGCGTTGGGGGCGCCACGCCTGGCAGTTCGCCAACCAGCGCCTGAGTCTGGAGCGCGACGCCACCGTGCGATACATCCACGTCGGCCTGGGCGGGCGCTTCAGCAAGAACCGGATCGAGGCCTTGCTCAAGGGACCAGGCGCCAACGTGGAGCTCAAGGCTCTCTCCTTCGCCAGCGGGACCCAGTTCTTCGACTTCCACACCTTGCAGTCCCACCTGGTCGGCTACACCACCTCCGACCTGCTGTTCAAGAGCGCCCTCAAGGACCAGGCCCGCAGCGTCTACGCCGGCCTGATCCGGATCGAGCCGGACGCGGCCCGCTCCGACGCCTATCAGGCCGACCGCAACCTGCTGCTGTCCGAGCAGGCCCGAGCCCATTCGATCCCGATGCTGGAGATCCTCAACAACGACGTCCGCTGCACGCATGGCGCGACCGTGGCCCCGGTCGACCCCGAGCAGCTCTTCTACCTGCAGAGCCGCGGCATCCCGGCACCGACCGCAGAGCGCATGATCGTGCGCGGCTTCTTCGGCGAGGTCCTCGACCGAATCCCGATCGCCCAGGCCCGAGAGCTCGTCGAGCAGGAGCTGGAAGCGAGGCTCGGCTGATGGCCAGGCACGCTGTGGCCAAGGTGGACGAGCTTGCCGTCGACAGCCTGAGGAAGGTCGTGGTCGACGGCGAGGAGATCTGCCTCGCCCACGCCGAGGACGGGAACTTCTATGCGATCGGCGACGTCTGCACCCACGAGGAGTACTCGCTCAGCGAGGGCGAGCTCTGGGGGCTGGAGGTCGAGTGCCCGGCCCACGGCTCCCGCTTCAACCTGCAGACCGGCGAGGTCACCGGCCTTCCGGCCGTGGTCCCGGCCAAGGTCTACCCGGTCATCGTGGAGGGCGACGACGTCTACGTCGAACTCTGAGCTCACCCGCAAGAGAGGACTTCGATGCTGGCCACCTACGACGTCGAGGCGCTGAGGCAGGACTTCCCGTTTCTGCAGACCGGGGTCGCCTATCTGGACTCGGCCAACACCTCGCAGCGGCCGCGGCAGGTGCTGGAGGCGATGGAGCGTTATTTCACCGGCTTCAACGCCAACATCCACCGCTCCGCCTACCGCGCCTCCGAGCAGGCGACCGAGGCCTACGAGGGCGCCCGGGACAAGGTTCGAGCCTTCCTCAACGCCGCCTCCCGCAAGGAGATCATTTACACCCGCGGCACCACGGAGGGCATCAACCTGGTCGCGTACTCCTGGGGCCGCCAGAACATCCGGGCCGGGGACCTGATCGTGCTCACGATCATGGAGCACCATTCCAACATCGTGCCCTGGCAGATCCTGGCCCGGGAGAAGGGGGCACGGCTGGCCTACGTCGACGTCGACGAGCAAGGCCTCCTGCGCCAGGACCAGTTCGAGACGCTGCTCCAGCAGGGACCCCGGTTGGTCTGTTTCACCCAGGTGTCCAACACGCTGGGCACGATCAACCCGTACCGGGAGATGACGGCCAGCGCCAAGGCCGCAGGAGCGACCGTCCTGATCGACGGCGCCCAGGGCGCGCCCCATCTGGGCATCGACGTCCAAGAAACCGGCTGTGACTTCTACGCCTTCTCCGGTCACAAGATCTGTGGACCGACCGGGATCGGGATCCTCTACGGCCGCCGGGAGCTCCTGGAGGCGATGCCGCCCTTCATGGGCGGGGGCGACATGATCCGGGCAGTGCGGCTCTACGACACCGACTACGCCCCGCTCCCGGAGAAGTTCGAGGCCGGCACCCAGGCCATCGCCGAGGCGATCGGGCTGGGGGCGGCCATCGACTACGTCCAGGGGGTGGGGCTCGACGCCATCCACGCCCACGAGCAGGCCCTGGCCGAGTACGCGCTGGAGGCGCTCAGCGAGGTGTCCGGGCTGCGGGTCTTCGGCCCCCCCGCCTCGGGGCGGGCGGGCGTGATCTCCATGTGGATGGACGGGATCCACCCCCACGACCTGTCCACCATCCTCGACCGACACGACGTCAACATCCGGGCCGGCCACAACTGCACGATGCCGCTGATGGAGCGGCTGGGGGTGCCAGCAACGGCGCGGGCCTCCTTCTACCTCTACACGACCCGGAAGGAAATCGACCGCCTGGTGGCGGGATTGGAAGACGCGAAGAGGATCTTTGGATAGCCGATGGCCGACGACCAGTTCTACCGGGACTACATCCTCGATCACTTCCGTCACCCCCGGAACTACGGTCGGCTGGAGAACCCGGATATCGCCCACGAGGAGTACAACCCCCTCTGCGGGGACCTGGTAGGGATGGACTTCCGAATCCAGGATGGGACCATCGAGGATGTGCGCTTCCATGGGCGGGGATGCGCGATCTCCCAGGCGTCCGCCTCACTCATGACCGAGCGCCTGAAGGGGATGCCGCTGGAGGAGGCACGGAAGATCACCAAGGAGGACGTGCTGGCCGAGCTCGGGATCGAGATCTCGGCCGCCCGGCTCAAGTGCGCGCTGCTCCCGCTCAAGGTGGTCAAGGTGGGAGCCTACGGTCTGACCGACGTGGACGAGGAGGAGTTCGGATCGTGAGCCAGCAGCAAGAGGAGACGTCCTTTCGCGACCTGAAGCTTGAGGAGATCAAGCCCCTGATCGAGAGCGGAGAGTACGAGATCGTCGACGTGCGCGAGGGCTGGGAGCGAGAGCGCGGCCACATCCCCGGCTCCCGGCACGTAGTCCTCAGCTCGATTCTGGCCAACCCGGCCGCCCATCGGTTCCAGGACCGCACCATCTTCGTCTGCGAGGTGGGCGAGCGTTCGGCGGTCGCCGCCGAGATGGCGGTTGCGCTGGGAGTCCGGGATGTCGTCAACTTCCGCGGCGGCCACAAGGCGTGGCGCGAGGCCGGGCTGCCACTGGAGAAGGGAACCTGAGCCATGGACGTGCAAGAACGGCCACCGACTCCCGACGGGCAGGCAGCGACGATCCAGGAAGAGGACGTCATGGAGGCGCTCCGGGACTGCTACGACCCTGAGATCCCGGTCAACGTCGTGGACCTGGGCCTCATCTACGAGGTCGCCATCCAGCCGCCGCGAGTCGACGTGAAGATGACGCTGACCGCGATCGGCTGCCCCATGGCGCCGGAGGTGATGACCGAGGTCCGCGAGCGCTTGCTCCAGATCCCGGGCGTGGAGGAGGCGGGGGTGGAGCTGGTCTACGACCCGCCCTGGACGCCGGAGCGGATGACCGAAGAGGCGCGCTGGGAGCTAGGGCTGATCTAAGAGCATGGAGAGCTCGGACGCGGATCAGGGCCGGGATGTGCTGGTCCGAGGCACCGTGATCCCGGTCATCTCTCGTCAGTCTCTGCGGCGCTGGCTCCGTAACGACCGGGGGTGGGAGGGTGAGCGGCGCGAGGAGGTCTGTGTCCAAGTCGTAGCGACGGCCGGCGGCGCGACGGTGCCTCTCCTTCCAGCAATGACTTCCTGCATCCCGGCACCCGTCGGCGCCGACCTTCGGTGGACGCAATCGGCGCCCCCTCTCAGCGGACCGGCCGCACAAAGGTGGCTCTCTCCTGGTCGCACAGCTCCCTAGCAAAGCAGCCCTCGGTGTGGTCGTTCACCATCCCGACAGCCTGCATGAACGCGTGGATGATGGTCGGCCCGACGAAGCGCCAGCCGCGCCGCTTGAGATCGCGGCTGAGCTGGTCCGGCTCTCCTTCCCGGCCCCAGCAGAACGCCGCCAGTGAGCACTCCCTGGTCAGCTCCAGGTAGCGCTTGGCGTTGGCCACCACCCCCTCGATCTTTGCGCGATTGCGGACGATCCCCGGATCGGCCAGCAGTCGCGCCACATCCTGAGGGCCGAAGCCGGCCACCGCCTGCGGGTCGAAGCCGCAGAACGCCCGACGAAAGCCCTCCCGCTTGCGCAGGATCAGGTACCAGGAAAGGCCGCTCTGGAAGCCCTCGAGCGAGATCTTCTCGAACAGCCGGCGGTCGTCCGCCACCGGTCGGCCCCACTCCAGGTCGTGGTAGCGCTGATACAGGGGGTCGGAGCCGGCCCAAGCGCAGCGGAGGCGGCCGTCAGCTCCGCGCCGAAGTTCCATCGCCGCGGGTGGGCAACTGGTACGCCTCCTCGGTCGGCCGCAACGGCCGCAGCATCCAGAGCGGGCGGCGCCGCCCGTCCGGCGAGACCCGGTGTGCCGGCCGCGTCATTGCCAGCCAGCGCCGGTAGACGCCGCGTGATCGCCGCGTGTCTACCACCACGTCCCCGTAGCGGTCCTCGGGCTCGGCCGGACGTACCCTGACCGCCTGGTGCCAGCAGTGCATGCCTGACACCGGGTCGGGGTGGACCGCGAAGGCCAGGTTCTGGTGGACACCGGCATCCGTCCACCAGATCCGGGCGGTGTCGGGATCGCCGGATTGGAAGGGGGCGACGCCGAAACGGCGGACCAGCCGCCAGGTGGTCCCCTCCCGCTCCAGGCTGACGGTGTTCATCAGCTGGCGCTGTCCCGGCGCGTTCTCCCCCTCCCCCGGCAGCCGCCAGCGGCCCATGTGGTGGGAGCACGCCACCACGCCGGGCCGGATAGCCTCGGTCACCCAGGCACGGACTACGAAGTGGCCGATCTCGGTCGAGACCCGGACCAGGGCACCGGTCGCGAGCCCCAGGCGAGCGGCGTCAGCGGGGTGGATCCAGAGCGGGTTGGAGTGGGCGATCTCGTCCAGCCACTTACTGTTGGCGCTGCGGGTGTGGACCTGCACCGGAAGCCGGAAGGTGGCGACCAGCACCATCTGCTCCGGCTCGAGGTTGGCAGGATGGACGTGGCTGCGCTGGTATGTGGGCAGGGCCAGCTCCGGCCAGCCCCACTCGGCCAGAGTTCGAGAATAGAACTCGAGCCGACCGCTTGGGGTGGGAAAGCCTCGCAACACACGACCGTCGACCTCCACCCCCACTGCCCGCCGGCCCTCCGGGTCGGACGGAATCTCCGGCTCCGGGACCAGGTTGGTGGCAGCTGGGACCGGCGCGCGGGAGAAGGCACGACCCAGCTCGTCAACCCGAAGGTCGCGGAGCTCGTCGGCCGCGACCGCCTCCTCGTGCCGGGGACCGACACCCCGCTCCAGCTCGAAGGCGCCGTAGCGGCGCATGTAAGCAAGAGGGCTTAGCCCCTCGGCTGCTGCCCGCTCGGCGAGGCCGGGCACGGAGTGCTCGAAGATCCAGCCGTAGTACTCGTCGACGGTGATGGGATGCCCGGGGTTCGACGCCGACTCGAAGTAACGCCGCACCCCCAGCGAGCCGTCAGGGTCGATGCGCCAAGAGAGTTCGATCCAGAACTCGTTCTCCTCCCACACCTCGCCCGGGTTGACCTGGCGGGTATCGTCCACCCGTTCCCCCAGCCGCTCCCTGGCAGCCCGCAGGACCGGCTGGCGGAAGGCGATCCATCGGGCGTCGTGGGTCTCGTAGGAGTGCAGATCGTGGCGCTCGGAGGCGTGACCCATGGGCAGGACGTAGTCGGCGAAGTAGGCACTCTCGTTCCAGGTCGGGGTGAGGGCCACGTGCAGCCCCACCTTGCGCTCGCTGGTCAGCATCTCGATCCAGCTGAAGCCATCGGGGTTGGTCCAGACCGGGTTGTAGACACGGGTGAAGTAGACCTCCAGCCGGCCACGCCCATCGGCCAGCAGGTGGGGGAGCAGGAACGACATCTCGTTGCTGGCGAGGGGGTAGTCCAACGGCCAGGTGAGCTCGTTCCAGCGCCCGGGATGCGGGGGCACGATCGGGGGCCGGGGCACCCATTTGTGCCAGGTGTTGGGGAAGGTGCCGCCCTCGCTGCCCACCGCCCCCAGGAGTGCGTTGAGGAGGAAGAGCGAGCGGGTGACCTGCCAACCGGCCAGGTTGCCGGCGGCTGCTGCCCGCCAGGTGTGGGTGGCGAGCCGGGTCCCGGCCGAGGCGACGATCTCGGCCAGCTCTCGCACCCGCTCAAGCTCGACGCCCGCCTCCGCAGCGGCGAACTCGAAAGTGTACTCGGCATAGAGCTGCCCCAGCAGCCGTTCGAAGGTCTCGAACTCGCAGGGAAGGTCCGGATGCTCCTGTAGCAGGTACTCGCGCCAGTTCCACCACCGGCGCACGAACTCGCGGTTGTAGCGCTGCTGCTGGATCAGGTGGTTGGCCACTGCGAGAAGGACGGCGGCCTCGGTTCCCGGATGGGGAGACAGCCAGAGGTCGGCACGGCTGGCGGTGTTGGAGCAACGGACGTCGATCACGACCAGCCTTGCTCCCCGCTCCCGGGCCTCCACGATGCGCTGAGCGTGGGGGTTGAAGTAGTGGCCGGCCTCCAGATGGGCGCTGACCAGCAGGATCACGTCGGCCCGAGCGTGGTCGGGACTCGGACGGTCGGCCCCCATCCAGAACTGGTAGCCGGCTCGCCCGCCACTCGAGCAGATGTTGGTATGGGTGTTGTGTCCGTCGACGCCCCAGGCGGCCAGAACCCGCTCCGTGAAGCCGTCCTCGCCCGGCCGGCCGACGTGGTACATGATCTCGTTCTGGCGACCTTCGACGATGGCCCGCCGGCAGCGGGCCGCGATGTCGTCCAGAGCGTGGTTCCAGCTCACCCGCTCCCAGCGCCCACTGCCCCTGGGGCCCTGGCGGCGGAGCGGGTAGAGGATGCGATCCGGGTCGTTGATCTGGTTCAACGTGGCTGGCCCCTTGGCGCAGTTGCGGCCTCGAGAGCCCGGGTGCTCCGGGTTGCCCTCGAACTTCCGCACCTGCAGGGTCTCGCGGTCCACGTAAGCCAGCAGTCCGCAGGCCGCCTCGCAGTTGAAGCAGGTGGTGGGGACCAGCAGGTAGCGACGCTCGCGGCGCTGGGGCCAGGCAGAGGGATCGGGCTCGGCCCAGTCGTCCCAGCGGTCAGGCGGCGGGTAGGCGGCAAGGCCGGCCCGGCTCGGGCCAGCAAAGCGGCTCACGCCAGCGGCACCCACTGTGCAGCCTGGACCTGGGCGTGCTCGTGGGCCAGCACCGCGGCCAGGGCGAAGAACGCCGCCACCGGGCCGATCCAGTAGGCGGCCACCGCCACCGCGGCCAGCACAATGCCGGCCCAGAAGAATCCCCGGTACCGGCCCCGGACCATCTCCCGCCGCGCCGCCGCTGCCTGGGCGGTGGCATGGCCGAGGGTGGCGCCGCAACCGACCAGTAGGAGATGGAGGGCAGCCGCCCCCGACAGGACGACCAGCACCGAAGGGAGCGCGGCCGGGGCCAGCCACAGCGCCGCCGGCGCCAGCGCTGCCGCCCCCAGAAGCAGCGCCTGGGTGAAGAGGTGGGGCGGGGCCAGCGGGTCCTGCCAGGCATCCCGGCCTCGGGCTTGGGAGAACAGGTAGGCGGTGTAGACCGCGGCTGCGATGGCCAGCGGGACGCCGAGCAGCGCCAGCCAGCCGTCAGCCAGGCCCTGGCCGGCCAGCCCGAGCCCCAGGGCTGCGGCCAGCAGGACCCCGTAGGCACTGAGTACCACGGCTCCCCGGGCCAGCCAGCTCCGCCAGCGGGGCCTTCGCAGGATCAGCCAGAACCGCTCCGGGTGCTCGAGGTCCCAGATCAACAGCCCGGCGGTGGCCACCAGCAGTCCGGCCCCGACCACGGGCACCAGCAGCCGAAACAGCGACGACCCCCAGGCCAGCAGCCCCAGCGACGCCAGCAGCACCGCGACCAGGTACGTACCGGCGGCGATGCCCTTGGTCCACGTGTAGAGACTGACCCGCCAGTCCCACGGCACCTGGTGACCGAGGTCATAGGCAAGCAGCGGGCCGTCCGCAGCGTCGCTGCCGCTGGAGAGCCCGGGCGGTTGCTCGGCCCAGGCTAGCTGCCCGGCCGGAGACCGACGGGCAGCCAGCGGGTCCAGGGTGGCCGACGTCGCCGCTCGGTAGGAGAGGCGAGGCCTGGTCCCTTTCTCTGGGCGGCGCACCTGCAGCGGGTATCGCGATGCCAGTTCCGAGGCCAGGGAACCATCGCCGGGATGGCCGATCAGGATCGCCTCCACCGGACAGACGATGACGCACGCCGGCTCCAGGCCGGAGTCGATTCGATGGGCACAGAAGTTGCACTTCTCAGCCGCACCGTCCTCCGGGTTGATGAAGATGGCGTCGTAGGGACAGGCGGCGATGCAGGCGCGGCAGCCGATACAGATCCGCTTGTCGAAGTCCACAATTGCGTCGGGGCGCCGGAACATGGCCCCGGTCGGACAGGCGTTGACGCAGGGCGGGTCGTCGCACTGGTTGCAGCGGGTGACCTGGAAAACCCTTCGCACCCCCGGGTAGACGCCCACCTCGACGTTCTTCACATACGTACGGGTGACCCCGAGCGGGACCTGGTTTTCGGACTTGCAGGCCACGGTGCAAGCGTGGCAACCGATGCACCGCTCCTGGTCGATGACCTTGATCCAGGTCAGGTCGGCCAGCTCCGAGCTGCCAGAGATGGCTGCGAACACGTCTCCCACAAGCATGGCACGGCGGGGTTCACCGACCGCGCCCACTCCAGTTTGAGTGGCCAGACCTCCGGCCACGCGACCCCGTGGCCTGGCCGTGGCCCGAGCAGCCGGCGTCTGGGCGCGGTCCCGGCTGCTCCGGCCGGTACCCAGCTCTGGCCAGGGCGCTCCTACGGAGGAGACCCGCCCAATGCCGTTCTTCCATCGCAGACGCGCTGACGGTCCGCGGTGGCCGAGAGCTCGGTTGCCTCGAGCCCCGGGCCGGCACCGCGGGGCAAGCAAGGGTGGGCCAGGACGGTCTCCCTCAAGAGCCTGCCACCCTTCCAGGCAAGGGGCACATGCTGATTCAGCTGGGGCCGGCGCCACGGCCCGGGAGCTGCTGCACCGCCGGCATCGATCTCGGCTCCAGGCGCGCAGCGTGGAGCAGGAGGCTGAATGCCCGCACGAGCTGACGGAACGGCGTCGCCGGCGGGGTAGTCTGCGAGCCCACAGTTGCAGCGAAGCGGAAAGGAGGAGCCAATGAAGGTCGCCGAACCACACAGCACCCGCATCGGGTTCATCGGCCTCGGGCTGATGGGCCTGCCCATGGCCACCAACGTGCTCCGAGCCGGTTATCGGCTCGTCGTCTACAACCGCACTGCAGCCAAGGCGGCGCCCCTGGTGCAGGCCGGGGCAGAGCAGGCGGCCACCCCGGCAGAGGTTGCCCAGCGCTCCGACATCGTGCTGACGATCGTCACCGACGGCCCCGATGTGGAAGCGGTGGTGGCGGGAGAGCAGGGCGTGCTGGCTGGCGCCAGATCGGGGATGGCATGGGTGGATATGAGCACGATCTCTCCCGACACCACCAGGCGCCTGGGGGAGATGGCCACGGCCAAGGGAATGGAGTGCCTGGACGCCCCGGTCAGTGGCGGTCCCCCGGGGGCCGAGGCCGGCACCCTCTCCATCATGGTCGGCGGCCGCCACGAGGTGTTCGAGGCCTGCCTCCCTCTGCTGCGCACGATGGGTTCGACCATCACCCACATCGGCGAGCTGGGAGCGGGTCAGGTTGCCAAGGCCTGCAATCAGGTCGCAATCGCGGCCACCATGGCCGGGGTGGCCGAGGCCCTGGTCCTCGGCTCCAAGGCAGGGGTGAACCCGGCCCGAATCCGGGAGGCGCTTCTGGGCGGCTACGCGCAGAGTCGGGTACTGGAGGTGCACGGCCAGCGCATGATCGATCGTGCCTTCGCACCCGGATTCTTCGTCAGGCTCCACGACAAGGACCTGCACATCGTGCTGGCCATGGCCCGCAGCCTGGGCGCAGCGGCACCCATCACCGCTCTTGTCGCCCAGCACTTCAACTCACTGGTCGCGCAGGGCGAAGGCGAGCTCGACAACTCTGCCATGGTCAAGGTCTACGAAGCCCTTGCCGACCACCGGATCGGGTCAGAACCCCGCTCGCAGCCCAACCACGGCAACAATGGGACGTGAGGATGTCGACGAGCTGGGACCCGGTCCTCGCCCGCCGCCTGCGGCGCGGCCTTCCCCTGACCGTCCTCGGTCAGGTCGGGCTGCCCGCTCCGCTGTCGCGGCTGTTGGTCCTGGGCCGGAGTGACGGAGGGCCGCGCGGACGCGCCTCGCTGGCGGCGGTGCTTGTCCCCTCCTTCCAGGACGGAACCGCGCTGCTCAGCGTCTTCGGGCTGGGTCGGCACCCGGCTGCCATCCGGGTCCCAACCCGACTGGGACGGCTGCCAGTCCGCCCGGCCCCCGGGGAGGGCCTGTTCGTCCTCGACCGGACCGGGGCTGCGCGCTTCTTGGTCGCACCAGGCATCGCCCGCTACCTCACGGCCAGCTGCGGGTTGTGGCCGATCCTGCGGCCCTTGCTAGGCGGCCAGGCGCCGCCCCGGCCGCTAGCGGGCATCGCCGAAGACCTGGACGCGTTCTGCGAGCTGCTGGACGTGCTCCTGGAGACCGTGTACCGGGAGGAGGGAGCCGAGCCTCCTTCGGTGGACCTTGTCCTTCGGGTGACGGAGGCCAGTGTGGAGACCGCTCTGGCCGGCTTCCGCCGGCTCGGGCAGGCAACCGACGAGGTACGTTCCCGGCTGGCGCCTGGTTCGGGCCCGCTGCCACCTCCGCTACCGCCGGCCGACGAGGCGATTACGTTCGACGACGTGGGCGGCCAGGACGCCGCCCGTGCCGAGATGGAGGCGATCTGTCTGGCGGTGCGGCGGCCGGAGGCCTTCAAGGCCTGGGGGACGAGGCCGCCGCGAGGCGTCCTGCTGCATGGGCCCCCTGGCACCGGCAAGACGCTCCTGGCCAGAGCCCTGGCCAACGAGTCCGGGGCACGCTTCTTCCACGTCCGGGCCACCGACGTTGTCTCGAAGTGGTACGGGGAGGCAGAGCAGCGGTTGCAGCAGATCTTCGACCAGGCCCGCTCTCAGGCGCCTTCAGTGATCTTCTTCGATGAGATCGACGCCCTCGCCCGGGAGCGCGAGCTCGCCCACGAGGCCACCCACCGGATCGTGAGCACCTTCCTCGAGAACCTGGACGGCCTGCGGGAGAACGAGGGCGTGATCGTGCTCGCCGCCACCAACCGACTGCGGGCGGTAGACGACGCACTGCTCCGGCCGGGCCGCTTCGACCGAATCGTCGAGGTTCCCCTGCCCACTACGGAGGGCCGACGGGCGATCCTGCACATCCACCTCGACCACGCCCGCCGACGGGCTGGCCGGGAGCTGTTCGAGCCGCTGGCCGAGTCTGACTGGGAGGCGCTTTTGGACGCCACCCATGGATTCAGCGGCGCCGACCTGGCCGAGGTCGTCCGGCGGGTCCTGGAGGCGCGGGTGCGATCCGGTTCCACATCCGGCTTGATCCGCTCCGGCGAGCTGGTCATGGCTGCAGAAGGCCTGGCCCAGCGGGCCTGACCGGATGCGTCGAACCGGCTGGGGGACCGCGTCCGACCTCCGGACCGACGATCTGCGGGCTGCTGCGCCAGGAACCCTGCCTGGTTGCCCGCCCAGCACAGGCCGAGACACTGCCGAGACCGAGCTTCTCGGCGGCGCAAGCCCGGCGCTTCAGCGCTGGGGATAAGCCGCCTGTTGAACTGGGTTGCTCCACCCGGGCTTGGCGCGTGAGCGCTGGCCGGGTGCGGAACCGCTCCTGCGGGCGGCGTGGAGCCAAGCTACCCAACCTGCGAGTGGGAGGGCGTTTCGCCTTCCTCCTTCGGGGCCGCGCCCCGGAGGAGGAGCGGGTCGCCCGCAGAAGAGGGGACAACCCCAGCCGAGGCCCCGGATGTTGGAGCGCATGCGCAAGCGTGTGGCGAGAGCCGAGGAGAGGCGGCGGTTCTCCTCAGAACCCCCGGCTCTAGCCGTGGGGAGGTTCGGGATCCCTTTCCGCGCCGGGGGCTTGAGGCCCACCGGCGCTATCAGACCGGGGAGGAACGTTCGGCGGATAAAGTGAACCTGGGTCCAGCAAGCGCATCCGCAGCCGAGGTGCAGGTTCCGGCGAATTCCACCGGGGACCGGCTCCGGGAGAACGTCTTCATCATTACTGGCCCGTCTCCCCCAGCAGCGGCTGGCTCCGATGCGGCCCACCTCGCCCTGCCCGCAGGCCCTGTTGGACTGTCGGGGACAGGAGCGCTGGCGAAGAAAGACCGCGACGACCTCCAGCCCGATGCCGACGGCGGCGGCACAGCAGCAGCTGGCCGCCACCGCCCTGGCCCTCCTTCTATCCCCGGGCCAGTTCCAGCACCCGCTGCGGCGTCAACGGCAACCGATCGACCGTCGCCTCGCCGCGCACGAACGAGAGCGCCCGTTCCACCGCCTGGGAGATGGCCGCTGGCACCGGGATGGTCCCGCTCTCGCCTGCCCCTTTGAACCCTTCCGGGTTGGCCTCGGTCGGGGTCCGTAGAGGTCGTAGCTCCAGCGGCGCCCGCAGCTCGGGGGCCGAGGGAACGCTGTAGTCGAGGAAGCTGGGAGTGACCATGTTCCCGTCCGGGGTGTAGACGGCCTCCTCGAAGAGCGCGTAGCCGAGTCCGTGCGCCCATCCCCCCTGGAGCTGGCCCTCGACCACCAGCGGGTTGATGACCTTGCCGGTGTCGTGAGCGATGACGTAACGCTCGACGTCGACCATACCCGTCTGGGGATCCAGGCTGACCACCGCCCCGTGGCAGCCACTCGAATAGGCGAGCGGGGCCGGGGGTGAGAACAGCTCCAGCACCTCCAGTCCCTCGGCCGGGATCACCTGGCGGGCATCCACCGACCGACCCGGGACGCCCCGAACCGAAATCACCCCCTGTGACACCACCAGGTCGGCCGGGTCTGCCTCAAGCGTTTCCGCGGCCCGCTCCAGCAGCCGCTGGCGCGCGCTCCGCGCGGCCAGCGCGGTGGCGTTGCCGACCTGCACCGCCGAGCGGCTGCCCGCGGTGAGCAGCGCCCACGGCACCACCTGGGTGTCGCCGGCGGTGACCCGGATCCGCTCCAGCGGCCAGCCCAGTCGCTCGGCCAGCACCTGGGCGGCGGTGGTCAGGTGGCCCTGGCCCTGAGGAGTGGAGCCGAGGAAGAGGTGGGCGATCCCGTCCGCTTCCAGGCGCACCCGAGCTGGCTCTCGGCGGCCGAAGCCGGAGGAATCCACGCAACAGACGATGCCGCGGCCCACGATCCGGCCATCGGGGCGCGGCCCCTCCTCCACCCCCTCCAGCGCCTCCTCGACCAGGGACAAGAGCCGGGGGTAGTCGCCGCCGTCGTAGACCGCGGTCCCCCTGCCCTGGGGCAGGCCAGTGTCGTAGGGCATGGCCTGGGGTGGGATCAGGTTGCGACGACGCAACTCGACCGGGTCCAAGCTCAGGCGCCGGGCCAGACGGTCCATCAACCGTTCGATGCAGAAGTTGCCGATTGGGCGCGCTCCGCCCCGGACGAAGCCGGTGGGAACGGTGTTGGTGTGCACCACCAGAGCCTCGACCGACATTGCCGGTAGCCGATAGGCCGAGATCAGGTGGGAGACGATCAGCTCGCCCAATGTCGCCCCGGAAGCGGTGTAGGCACCGGCATCGATCAGGACCCGGCCCCGCAGGCCCCGCAACCGGCCGTCGGGGTCGGCGGCCAGCTCCAGTTCGGCCCGGGTCCCGTGGCCATGGGCGGTGGCCTGGGTGTCCTCGCTCCGACTGGCCACCCAGCGCACCGGGCGGCCCAGCCGCCGGGCAACCGCGGCGACCAGCGCCTCCTCGGGGTACACCTCGCCCTTGGGACCGAAGCCACCCCCAACGTCGGCCGCCACCACGTGCACCGCCTCGGGAGCCATACCCAGCAGGGCCGCCACTCGATCCCGAACCCCGAAGGTCCACTGGGTCGAGGTCCAGATCGTGAGCCGGTCGCCGTCCGGGGCCGCGGTGACCGCACGCGGCTCCATGTAACCGCCGCAGATGCGGGGCACGTCCAGCGTGGCGGAGACCACCACCGCCCCAGGTCCGAAGGCGCCGTGGCCGTCGCCGAACGCGGTTCGGATCGAACCGGCGAAATTGGAGTCCAGGTCCTCGTGGACCTTGGGTGCAGCTTCGGCAATGGCCGCGTCCAGGGTCCCCGCAGCCGCCAGCGGCTCCAGCTCGGCCTCGACCGCGTCCAATGCGTCAGCTGCGGCGTAGGCGGTCTGCGCCACCACCACCGCCAGCGGCTCCCCCTGGTAGCGGGCCATCGAGCTTGCGATCACCGGGCGGGGGTGCGCCCGGAGCTCACCCGGCACCTCGTCCGCCAGGCCGGCTGCCAGCTCCGGCAGGTCGGCCGCAGACCAGGCACCCAGCACCTCGGGCCTGGCTCGGACCGCCTCCAGATCGAGCCGCAGCACGCGGGCATGGGGATACGGAGATCGGTAGACGGCGAGATGGACCAGGCCCTCCGGCCGGGGATCGGAGGCGTAGAGGCCACGGCCGGTGATCAGGTGGGGGTCCTCCAGGCGCCGCAGCCGCCGACCCACATAGGCATCCTGTTCGACTGCCACGGCTGGCAATGGTACGGGCTGCCCGGCCGGGGAGATCTCGGGGCGAACGTAGACTGATTGATCGATGAGCGTCCCTTACATCCCTGGATTGGAGGGCGTCGTCGCCGCGCAGACCGAGATCAGCCACGTGGACGGAGCCAACGGCCGGCTCATCTACCGGGGCGGCTACCTGATCCCGGAGCTGGCCGACCGCTCCTTCGAGGAGGTTGCCCACCTGCTCTGGATGGGCGTCCTACCCGACCCCGATCAGCTGAGCGAGCTCAAGCGCAAGCTGGCGGCGTTGCGTGCCCTGAACCGGTCCGCGCGGTCGGCGCTCGAGGGCCTGCCGCAGGACGCCGACCCCATGGACGCGCTCCGCACCCTGGTCTCGGCGCAGGGGGCGGGACCAGGTATTTCCAAGCCCAGCCTGGGCGACGCGGTCGCCATCACGGCGATGATGCCAACGGCAGTAGCCGCCTTTCACCGGCATCGCCAGGGGCTGACGCCGGTCGAGCCGCGGCCGGATCTCGACCACGCCGCCAACTTCTTGTACATGCTCGACGGCCGGGAGCCGGAACCCGACCGGGTCCGCTACCTGCAGACCTACATGGTTCTGCTCGCGGACCACGGTCTCAACGCGTCGACCTTCACCGCCCGAGTGGTTGGCTCCACCGGCAGCGACCTCTGGTCGGCCGTCGTCGGCGGCATCTGCGCGCTGAAGGGGCCGGCTCATGGCGGCGCCGCGACCGCGGCCATCTCCATGATCGAGCGGGTCGGCGGGCCCGAGCTGGCGGAGTCGTTCGTGGTCACGACCCTCGACCGACACGAGCGGCTGATGGGCTTCGGCCACCGCGTCTACCGCACCTACGATCCGCGCGCCCGCATCTTGCGCGAGCTCTGCCGGACTGCCAACCCGACCTTCTACGAGGTCGCCTCCAGGGTGGAGGAAACGGCCCTGCGAGAGCTGGCCAGACGGCACCCGGAGCGGCCCAACGCCACCAACGTGGACTACTACTCGGCGGGGGTGCTGCAGGCGGCTGGCTTCCCCAAGGAGTTCTTCACCCCGGTTTTCGCCTGCGCCCGGGTGGTCGGCTGGACCGCCCACGTCATCGAGTACATGGCCCGCGACGGGCGGCTCATCCGGCCCGAGTCGGAGTGGGTCGGCCCCGACCCCGATCGGCGGACCAGCGCAGCCTGAGCCGCTCGGGGGGCTCCGGCCCCCCGGGCGTTCGCACCTTTGGGACATAGACTTGAAGCTCGTGCTCGACGGTGAGGCCAGCCTTGGCCGATGAGTTCGACGTCGTGGTCCTGGGGGGCGGCTTCGGCGGCTACACGGCCGCCATCCGGGCCTCCCAGCTGGGGCTGAGGGCGGCGCTGGTCGAGTCCAGCAAGCTCGGCGGCACCTGCCTCCACCTGGGCTGCATCCCCACCAAGGCCCTGCTCGAATCCTCGGCCCTCTACCATCGCCTCCACGACCGCGGTGCCGAGTTCGGCATCCGAGCGGAGGGAGTGACATTCGACTTCGAGCGGATAGCTCGGCGCCGTGACGGCATCGTGGACCAGCTCTGGCGGGGCGTCCAGGGGCTGATGCGCAAGAACCGGATCGAGGTGGTGCAAGCCTGCGGCCAACTGGCCGGCCCGGGCGCAATTCGGGCCGGCGAGCGAACCTTGCGCGCCCCGGCAGTGATCATCGCCACCGGCTCCGAGCCCCGCTCCCTGCCCGGGATCGAATTCGACGGCCAGCGCATCGTCAGCTCGGACCACGCAGTCCTGGCCAACCGACTTCCGGCTTCGGTGGTGATCGTCGGGGCGGGTGCGGTCGGAGTCGAGTTCGCCACCTTTTACCGCCAGATGGGCAGCCGGGTGACCCTGCTCGAGGCCCTCGATCGGTTGGTGCCGCTGGAGGACGAAGAGGTCTCGCAGCTCCTGCTCCAGTCCTTCCGGCGAGCGGGAATCGAGTGCCGGGTGGAGGCCCGGGTGAAGGGCGCCCGGGTCGGGGACAACGGCGTCACCGTGGAGCTGGAGGACGCCCAGCTCGAGGCCGAACAGCTCCTGGTGGCGGTCGGCCGGGCCCCGCGCAGCAGCGGCATCGGGCTCGAGGAGGCCGGGGTTGCGACCGACCGGCAGGGATTCGTCCAGGTCGATGGCTGGATGCGGACCACCGTCCCCGGCATCTGGGCGGTGGGGGACGTGGCGGGCGGCTTCCTGCTCGCCCACGCCGCCGCCCACGAGGGGATCACGGCCGCGGAGGACATCGCCGGCCACCGCGTGCAGCCGGTGGAGCAGAACCTGGTCACCCGCTGCACCTTCTCCAGCCCCGAGATCGGCTCGGTGGGGCTGACCGAGACCCAGGCCAGAGCGCGCGGCCATCGGGTCAAGGTGGGCCGCTTTCCCCTGCAGGCCATCGGCAAGGCCCTGATTCACGGCGAGCCGGCTGGCTTCGCCAAGCTGGTGGCCGACGAAGAGACGGGCCAGCTCCTGGGCGCCCACGTGGTCGGAGTCCAGGCCACCGAACTCATCGCCGAGCCGGCACTTGCCCGGCTCTTCCAGGGAGATGCCTGGGAGGTCGGCCGTAACATCCACCCCCACCCCACCATGAGCGAGGTCATCGGCGAAGCTGCGCTGGCAGTCGATGGGGCGGCGATCAACGTGTAGGCAATGGCAGAGATCAAGCAACTGCAGCAGAAACCCCGAAGCGAGTTCCGCGTCAATTGGCATTTCCAGGAACCGATCGACTGGCGTGACACCGACCTGGACGAGCCGACGCTGAAGGAGTGGTTCCACCTGATGCTCCTGGGCCGGCAGATCGACTATCGCTGCCAGGTCCTGAACCGCCAGGGCAGGGCGCCGTTCGTCCTGTCCTGTGCCGGCCACGAGGCCGCCCAGGTGGGAGTCTCCTGGCCGCTCCGGCCCCAGTACGACTGGGTCGCCCCCTACTACCGGGACGTGGTCTTCTGCTTCCGAATCGGCCTCACCCCGCTCGAGCTGATGCTGTCGGTGCTGGCCAAGCCGGACGATCCGGCCTCCGGGGCCAAGCAGACCCCCGGCCACTTCTCTTCTCGCCGGCTCAACATCATCTCCCGGGGCTCGCCGGTGGCGACCAACCTGGTCCACGCCTGCGGGGTGGCCTACGCGCTGAAGGTGGACGGCCAGGACCGGATCGTGATGGCCTGTTACGGGGAGGGATCCGGATCCGAGGGCGACTGGCACGAGGCCTTCAACTTCGCCGCCATCTACCAGCTGCCGACCGTGTTCGTCTGCGAGAACAACGGCTTCGCCATCTCCACCCCCTATCGCAAGGAGTACCCGGTCGAGTACGCGGCCCAGCGGGCGGCCGGCTATGGCTTCCCGGGCATCACCGTGGACGGCCGGGACCCGGTCACCTGCTACCACGTGGCCAAGCAGGCAGTGGCCCGGGCCCGCGCCGGCGAGGGCCCAACCCTGATCGAGGCGCTGGTCGACCGGCTCGGCTCCCACTCCTCCGAGGACGACCAGCGCCGGTACCGCACCCAGGAGGAGATCGAGGAGCTGGCCCGCAACGACTGCTTGGAGCAGTTCAAGCGCCGCCTGCTGGAGGAGGGGGTGCTAACGCCGGCGGAGCTGGCCGAGCAGGAGGAACGGGTCCGCCAGGAGGTGACCGAGGCCACCCGCCAGGGGCTGGCCGCGCGCGACGCCGAGCCCGAGGAGGCGCTCACCAACGTCTATGCGGCGGCCAAGCCGGCACCGATCGAGCCCGATCCCGAGGCTCAGACCGAGGACCTGAACATGGTCCAGGCCCTCCGCCAGGCGCTGCTGGAGGAGATGGAACGGGACGAGCGGGTGATCGTGCTGGGCGAGGATGTGGGTCCAAAGGGCGGTGTCTTCCTGGTCACGGACGGCCTCTACGCCCGCTTCGGCGAGGAGCGGGTGATCGACACCCCGCTAGCCGAGTCCTCGATCGCGGGGATCGCGCTGGGAATGGCGCTGGCCGGCAAGCGACCGGTGGCGGAGATCCAGTTCACCGACTTCGCCCCCATGGCCTACAACCAAATCGTCAACGAGATCGCCAAGCAGCGCTACCGGACCAACGGCGACTGGAGCGCACCGCTGGTGATCCGGGCCCCAATGGGCGGGCACGTGCGGGGGGCCCTCTACCACTCCCAATCGATCGAAGCGCGCTTCGCCACCCCTGGACTCAAGATCGTGATTCCGTCGACTCCCAGAGAAGCGAAGGGCCTGCTGATCGCGGCCATCCGCGACCCCGACCCGGTGCTCTTCCTGGAGCACAAACGCCTCTATCGGATGTTCAAGGAGCCGGTGCCCAAGGGCGAGTATCTGATCCCGCTCGAGCAGGCCCGGGTGGCCCGCGAGGGGGAGGACATCTCGGTCTTCTGCTACGGGCTGATGGTCCACTACGCGCTGCAGGCGGCCGACCGCCTGGCGCAGGAAGGTTGGAGCGTCGAGGTTGTTGACCTGCGCACGGTCTATCCGCTGGACCGGGCGGCGATCCTGGCCTCGGCCCGCAAGACCGGTAAGTGCCTGGTCCTGTACGAGGACAACCTGAGCGTCTCGGTCGGCTCCGAGGTGTCCGCCATCATCGCCGACGAGGGCTGGCGCTGGCTGGATGCCCCGGTGCGGCGGCTGGCGGGGCTGGACGTGCCTGCCATGCCCTACGCCCCGGCCATGGAGGACCGCTTCATGCCCAACCCGGACAAGGTCACCCAGGCGCTCCGGGAGCTGGCGGCGTTCTGATGGCGACCACCCGCGTCACCATGCCGCAGCTGGGCGAATCGGTCCACGAGGGCACCATCTCGCGCTGGCTGGTCAAGCCCGGCGACCGGGTCCAGGAGTTCGAGCCCATGCTCGAGGTCGACACCGACAAGGTCGAGACCGAGGTCCCTTCTCCGGTCACAGGCGTGCTCAAGGAGATCCTCGCCCAGGAGGGAGACACGGTCGCGGCCGGGGCCGAGATCGCGGTGGTGGAGGTGGATACGGCCGAAGTCCCCGGTCCCACGCCGTCGCCCCAGCCGGAGGCCGAGCCGGCGGTGGCAGCCGGCAACGGCCGGGCTGCTCCCCGGGGCGAGCACCGCTACTCGCCCGCGGTCATGATGCTGGCCGAGGAGCACCACCTGGACCTCTCGCGCATCCCTGGCACCGGCATCGGCGGGCGAGTGACCAAGCGCGACGTCCGCCGCTTCCTGGAGTCCCAGGGGGCGGCAGGCGCACCGACCCCGGCTGCGGTCGCTGCGCCTGCCCCTTCCCCTCCGACGAGACCGGTAGCGGCGCCGGCGGCAGGTGACCGGTCACTGCCCCTAACCCGGATGCGGCGCTTGATCGCCGAGAACATGACGCGGTCCAAGGCCACCATCCCCCACGCCTGGCAGACCCAGGAGGTGGACATGAGCGGAGTGGTGGCCAACCGCCGTGCCCAGCGAGCCGCCTTCCAGGAGCGAGAAGGCTTCTCGCTGACCTACCTTCCCTACGTGATCGCCGCAGCGGTCGCCTCGCTCCGCCAGCACCCGGAGGTCAACGCCACCTTCGACGACTCCCAGATCGTGGTCCACGGCGCGGTCAACGTTGGGGTCTCGGTGGCCGCCGAGGACAGCCTGACCGTGCCCGTGATCCGCAATGCCGACGCCCTATCGATCGCCGGTCTGGCCCGGGCGGTCCAGGACCTGGCCACCCGCGCCCGTGAGGGACGGCTCAAGCCCGACGACCTGGCCGGCGGGACCTTCACCGTCAATAACTCGGGCACCTTCGGCACACTCTTCAGCTACTCGGTGATCAATCCCGGCCAGGCTGGAATCCTGACCATGGAGGCGATCCAGGAGCGGCCAGTGGCGGTCAACGGCTTGATCGGGATCAAGCCCATGATGTACCTCTGCTTCAGCTTCGACCATCGGGTGCTGGACGGCCTGCAGGCGGCCCGCTTCCTGACCAGCTGTCGGCAGTGGCTGGAGGCGGTCACGGCGGAGACGCCCATCTACTGATCGAGGCCCTGCCGCCTCCGGCTTCGGCCGTGGGGAGACAGTCAACCGCCCCGATCGGGCATCATCTGGCGCATGCCCACGACGGCGCCGCCCAAGGTCGCTCCAGCACCGTCGCTGCCCGGAGACTCTGGCCCAGATGGAGTGGCTTTGCGAAGCCGCGTCCCTCGCTCGAGTGTGAGCGCCCTGCCCGGTAGGGCGACCGCGGCTGCGGAGCCGTCGCTGGCGGGAGGAGAGCTCCTGCTTGCGAACACCCATTTGCTCGGCCCGGGGGCGCTGCGCTGACCGCAATGGGCCCTCCCACGCTGGCCCTGCTGGTCGCCGCCCGCGACCGGCCCGGCACCCTCTACCAGATATCGGAGGTCATCTTCCGCCACCGGGGCAACATCACCTACATCGCGACGTCGGCGGTGGGCGAGACCCAGATCGAGATCGACGGGGTAGCGGATGCCGATCGACTGGTGGCCGACCTCGAAGCCCTAGAGGTGGTGCGGTCGGTCATGCCGGTGCCTTCGTTCCGGGAGATCTTCGGCAAGCGGGTGATCGTGATGGGCGGCGGCGCCCAGGTGGGCATGGTGGCCCAGGGTGCCATCTCCGAGGCCGATCGTCACAACATCCGGGGCGAGCGGATCTCTGTCGACACCATCCCCCTGGTTGGAGAGGAGCGGTTGGCGGCCGCGGTTCGGGCGGTGGCCCGTCTCCACCGCGCCTGCGTCCTGGTGCTGGCCGGAGCGCTGATGGGCGGCGACATCACCCGGGCCGTGCGGGAGATCCAGCAGGCGGGCATGATCGTCGTCTGTACGAGCATGGCCGGCTCGCTGGTGAAGGCGGCCGACCTGGTTGTCAGCGATCCGGTGGAGGCCGGGGTGATGGCGGTGATGCTGGTTGCAGACACCGCACGGTTCAGCATCGAAAAGGTACGCGGTCGCCGATTCTGAGTCAGCGCAGGCATCAACCGGCAGCGGTCAACCTCTCTACCAAGGTAAGAGGCAAGCGCCATTCACCCGAGGCCAACACCCCGCAACCAAATAGCAGCCTCCGCTTGCGCTTGACAGGTTCTGACCCCGAGGGACCGTCGCGCCAGGACCGGAACCACATCCCCAGACCAGCTCCGTATCCCTTTGGGCGGCACCCCTCGAGGTCGCTGCCTAGCTTAGACCCTCATCCGTCAAGCAGCCAACGCCAAAATGTTGTTCGTGGCTTGGCAACCCTGAGTTGCCACAACCGTCAAACTGCCGTCGTCTGTTGATGTCTTCATTGTCAATGAGATCGTCAGGTATCGGCGCCCTGCGTGTCACCAGACCTGGTGAGCCACCTCGCCGACCAGCTGCAGCTTGCGCCGCTGATCCTCGGGCGTGATCCGGTTGCCTTCCATGGTGGAGGCGAACCCGCACTGTGGGCTCAGCGCCAACCGCTCCAGCGGGATCAGGCTGGCAGCCTCCTGGATGCGCCGCTGGAGGTCATCCGCAGGCTCCAGGCGGGGTTTCTTGGTGGTGACAAGGCCCAGCACCACCACCCGATCCTCGGGCACATGGCGCAATGGCTCGAAGCCACCGGAGCGGGCGTCGTCGTACTCGAGCAGGAAGCGGTGGAAGTGGGTGCGCTCGAAGATGCGCGCGATCGGGCCGTAGTCGCCTTCTGCGTAGAAGCGGCTCTGGTTGTTGCCCCGACAGATGTGGAGTCCGAAGGTGATCCCGGGATGGCCGTCGATGATGGCGTTGTCCAGCTCGATGCAGCGGTCGATGAGCTCCTCGGGATCGCTGCCCCGGCTCCGATAGCCCTCGCGCATCCTGGGGTCAAGCAGGGCAGCGTACTGGGGAGCGTCGATCTGGATGTAGGTGCAGCCCAGGCGAACCAGTTCGTCGATCTCCCGCCGGGAGATGTCGACCACGTCGGCCAGGTAGGCGTCGCGGGTAGGGTATGCGGCCCGCGACTTCTCCGGATCCCAGTAGGCAGCCGCCTGCTGGACGCTGAGCACGGTTACCTTGGCCGGCTTGCGGGCGCGGGCCCGGAGGTAGGTCCACTCCTCCGCGCACAGGTTGCGCTTGAAGCGAAGACGGTCGACGACCACCGGCCGCTTGAGGATCAGCTCGTCGCCGGACTCGTCCCGGAAGGGGATGGCCCATCCCCCCAGCTTGTCGAACCCTTCCACCGACTCGATCAGGTGCCCGTAGAACGCATATCGGCGCTGCTCGCCGTCGGTGACAACATCGATGCCCGCCTCCTCCTGGAGGCGGATTGCCTCGTCCACGGCCCGGTCCTCGATGGCCTTGAAGGCGGCAGGAGCCATCTCGCCGGCCTCCAACCGCTGCCTGGCCTCGACCAGATAGCGCGGGCGGAGCAAGCTGCCCACGACCTCGGCGCGGACCTCCTGGAACTGCTTCGCGCCCGAGGCCCCTCCCTCCGTAGCGCTCATGACAGGATGATTGTGAACCGCGTCGGCAGGCTCCAGCATCCGCGGAGGAATTGGCGACCATGTCCGAGGCAATCGACTTCGATCCGCCCTTTCTGCATCCCGACTACCGCTCGACCGTACTCCGAGCGCCCCAGCGCCCCCTGGTCCGGCTACCGAGGGAGTGGTTCCACCGGAGCACCGGCCCGGTGTTCGGCCGGATCCCGGTGTCACCGAGCGACAGCGACCTCACGCGGCAGCACCCGGGCGAGCCCCAGGGACAGCGGATCATCGTCAGCGGGCGGGTGGTGGACTCGGACGGGCGAGGAGTCCGGGGTGCGCTGGTCGAGATCTGGCAGACAAATGCGGCCGGCCGCTACCTGGACCCGGCCGACCAGCACCCGGCACCGCTGGATCCCAACTTCACCGGCGCCGGTCGCTGCTTGACCGACGAGGAGGGCCGTTACCGGTTCGTCACCATCCAGCCCGGCGCCTACCCCTGGCGCAACCACCACAATGCCTGGCGCCCGGCCCATATCCACTTCTCACTCTTCGGCCCGGACCTGGGCAGCCGCTTGATCACCCAGATGTACTTCCCCGGCGATCCCCTGATCCCGCTCGATCCGATCCTCCAATCGGTCCCGGATCCGCACGGACGCCAGCTGCTGGTCTGCGACTTCGACCTCGAGACGACCGTGCCGGAGTGGGCCCTTGGCTACCGCTGGGACATTGTGCTCCGTGGCTCCAACGCCACCCCGATGGAGGACCGAGACTGATGCCTCCGTTCACCCCCTCGCAGACGGTGGGGCCCTTCTTCGGCTTTGCTCTGCCCTTCCCCGACGGGGAGCGCGCCGACCCTGGGGAGGGAGCCCTGCGGGTAGAGGGCCAGCTACTGGACGGAGCAGGTGAACCGGTCTCGGACGGGCTCATCGAGGTCCTCGCCCCCGACCAGTTCGCCCGCTGCCGCACCGACCCCGAGGGTGCATTCCACGTCTGGGTGCGCAAGCCTGCGGCCGAGGGAGACCAGGCCCCGCACCTGGATGTGATCGTGTTCGCCCGGGGCCTGCTCAAACACCTGGTGACCCGCCTCTACTTTCCGGACGAGCCGGAGGCAAACGCGGCCGACCCGGTCTTGCAGGCGGTGGAGCCGACCCGCCGGCACACCCTGGTCGCTCGGGCAGAGCCCGGGGCACTCCGCTTCGACATCCACCTGCAGGGGCCGGAGGAGACGGTGTTCTTCGCCGTCTGAGCCGTGCCTGTGGACGCGCTCTTCGGTCCCAGCCTGGGTAGTCCTGAGATGGACGCGGTCGTTGCCGACCAGGCTTGGCTAGCCGCCATGCTGGAGGTCGAAGCGGCCCTGGCCGAAGCCGAAGCGGAGTGTGGCCTGGTACCAACCGAGGCCGCGGCTGCCATCCGAGCCGCCTGCGATCCGAGTCGTTTCGACCTGACCGCGATCGGCCAGGAGGCGATCGCCTCGGCGGTGCCAGTGGTGCCCCTGGTGCGAGCATTGACCGCGGCCGCGGGCGAGGCGGGGCGTTTCGTCCATCTGGGGGCCACCAGCCAGGACGTGATGGACACCGCCATGGTCCTGGTAGCGCGACGCGGGCTCGAGGTACTGGCACGCGATCTGGAGAAGGCGGCAGCCGCCTGTGCCGATCTGGCGGAGCGCCACCGCGACACGCCGATGGTCGGCCGTACGCTGCTCCAGCAGGCAGTGCCGATCACGTTTGGACTCAAGGCCGCGGGTTGGCTGGCGGCGGTAGACGATGCGGCCGACCGTCTGGCCCGCGTCGGCCGCGAGCTTCCCGTACAGCTCGGCGGTGCGGCGGGCACCCTGGCCTCGCTTGGCGATCGAGGTCTTCTGGTGATGGCAGGCCTTGCCCACCGCCTGGGGCTGGCCGAACCGGTGCTGCCGTGGCACGCCGCCAGGGGTCGGATCGCCGAGCTAGGCGCCGCTTTGGCCATTGCCACCGGCGTCCTGGCCAAGATCGGGCTCGACGTCGTGCTGATGGCCCAGACCGAAGTCGCCGAAGTGGCCGAGGGCACCCCCGGCAGGAGTTCAGCCATGCCCCAGAAGCAGAACCCAGTGAGCTCGATCGAGATTCGAGCTGCCGCTCGCGGGGTTCGCGCACAGGCCATGGTCCTGCTGGAGGCGATGGAGGCCGAGCACGAGCGCGCCGCTGGTGCCTGGCAGGCCGAGTGGCCGGCCGTCACTGAGGCGCTTCGCCTGGCCGGGGGCGCGGCGGCGCGAGCCAATCGGCTGTTGAAGGAGCTCCGCGTCAGACCGGAGAAGATGCGGGCCAATCTCGAGGTCGGCGGTGGGCTGGCGCTCTCGGAAGCGGTCAGCGCCGGTCTCGCATCGGTAATGGACCGCGAGCGGGCCCGGCGGGCGGTCGAGGCGGCGGGGGCCAGGTCGATGGCAACCGGGCGCCCGTTCCGAGACGAGTTGCTGTCCGACGACGAGATCCGATCGCAGCTGGAACCGGACCGGATCGATGCCTTTTTGGACCCAGTCCGCCATCTTGGCTTGGCGTCTGCATTTGTCGATCGGGCCATCGCCGCCCACCGACGGAGGAGGCATACGACATGAGTGACCAGGTCTGGGAGCGGGGGATGGAGGTCCGACGAGCGGTCCTGGGTGACGCGCACGTGGCGCGGGCCCAGGCTGACCGTACCGGCCTCACCGCGGACTTCCAGGACTTCCTCACACGCTATGCGTGGGGTGAGGTATGGAGCCGCCCGGCGCTGGATCGAGCTACCCGCAGCTGCATCACCGTTGCCATGCTGGTCGCTCTGGGGAGGTACGAGGAGCTGGCGTTGCACCTCGGCGGCGCCCTCCGCAACGGGGTCAGCGTCGAGCAGCTCAAGGAGGTTTTGCTGCAGACGGCGGTGTACTGCGGTATCCCAGCTGCCAACGCCGCTTTCCGGGTGGCCGCTCAGGTGATTGGTGACCAGCCAGACACGTACCCAGCCGAATAGTGCGAGCTCTCACCGACGGGCCGGCGCATGGCTCACCTCCACGGGCCGGATTTTCTGCGCTCCACACGCGAGCCTGCTGACGGTGTCCACCAGTCCGCTCCACCCGGGCCAGGTGCTGTTCGATCGAATCGAACCAAGACGAGTAACCGGACGGTGGTCACGGTTCCCACGCCCTAGCCGCGTAGACCATCATTACTCAAGAGGCCACAGAATGGAGACAGGCTCTCCCCAGGAGGTCCAGCGCACCGGAATGGAGAGTGTGAAGCCCCAATCTCTGACGCGCTGACTGGTCGTTCCCCTCGCAATCGGTCACTTCACAAGGAGCTTAGGACTCTTTGACTCTTGACCCGCTCTTTCTGGCGGGGCCAGACTCTCGTCACCAGTTTTCAGCGTTGCCGGCTGCGCGAATCACCTCAGCCGCTTCCGGCCGCCCTTGGCCTGCGCCATGCCTCACAAGGAGAGGTCGGCGGTTGTCCAGCCCCCTGCGTTGGGCTCTGGCCTCAAGGGCGGGCCCGCCCGGAGCTGTGGAGCCTCGAGCAAGGGGAAGGTGTGGAGCCGCGGTTGACCTCGCCGCCCGTTCCGCCCGCTTCGCCATCTTCCGATTTGGCCAAAGAACTGCGCCGCCAGAGCCTCGTCCCAAGCTCAGCGCCACCCCGCTCGATTTCCCCACAACCGCCAACCACCTGCGAAGCTCCGGTGGCCGGCCACCGCGCCCGCTCCGTTGACGACACCCAAGAATTGCCACTCCCGCTCCAATACCACGGGGACCGCGTCGACCCCGGCGTCCCGCACACCCCACTCATGCGCCGCTCTACCAATCACCTGCCTGGCTTCTCTGAACCCACCAAATGGACGGCATCTATATTGGGACGACGCCAGCGGTCGCAGTGACCGAGCGCACTTCCCATCCCTGCAGAAATGCATGTACCTACTGTTGGTGGGCCTAGTAGCACAACTCCATTTTGAGCTGGCCTGGTACACTTGTTCTAGAGTTTGACAGCGAACTCAGCCCTCGATAGGAAGAGGAGGAGGTGGAATTGCACTCCATTTCTCTTCACCTCCACTGGTCTGCCGGCGTGAAAGCCGAATCTCCCGAGGAGCTCGACGTATCCGGCATGAAGGCGCGCAGCGTTTCGGCCAGACTGCTCCCTTGGGTTGACAAGAGGTTGCCAATTCTGACGCCCGCGGGGGTCCATCACTCGGTACCGGGGAGTTGAGCTAGGGCGAGCCGACGAGCACGCTGAGGGGTACGACTACGAAAAGCAACCCGAGGTAAACGATCGAATAGTGAAACAGCATGGCTGCCCACCGCCGGCCCTGCTCGCGCAGCGCCATCACGGCCAGGCCCATGAGAACCCCGCCGAGCAGCGCCGCGGCGATCACGTAGATGCGACCCAGCCAGACACCGGGGACCAGGCTGGCTGCGAGCAGGATCAGGGAGTAGGCAACGATCGCGCGCCGGGTTCGCTGGGCTCCACGTACCACGGGCAGCATGGGCACGCCGACCTCCCGATACTGACGTTCGAGCAGGAGAGACAGCGCCCAGAAGTGGGGCGGCGTCCAGAAGAAGCACAGCACCGCCAGCGCGATCGCGACGGGTGCCACGGAATGGGTTGCCGCCGACCAGCCGACCAAGGGCGGGAACGACCCCGCGGCACCCCCGATCACGATGTTCTGGCTGGATGAACGCTTGAGCCAGGCCGTGTACACCAGCACGTAGAACAGGCCGCCCGCCACCGCCAGGGCGGCGCTCAGCAGGCTGGTGCCCACGGCCAGCACCGCGACGCCGCCCGCTCCCAGCACGCAACCGAAGGTCAGCGCCCGGCGGGGACTAATCCGGCCGGCCGGGACTGGCCGGGCGCAGGTCCGGTCCATCTGGGCGTCGATGTCGCGGTCGAACCAGCAGTTGATGGCGGCCGCCCCGCCTGAGCAGAGAGCACCCCCCACCAGGGCGGCGACCATGATCCGGAGCCCGGGCCACCCCCGCGCCGCCGCCACCAGGGCACCGATCTCGGTCACGACCAGCAGGGCCATGATCCCCGGCTTGACCAGGCTCACGTAGTCGGCCAGCACCTGCCGGCTGCGGATCGCCCTGCCGGCGACCGCGTCGCTCATGGCGTGCCCATCCAGCCTGCTCCCGACCAGGTCCAGAGCCGAGGGAGAAGTCGACGGCTGCTGATTCCAGGCATCAGGCATCTCCTCCGGAGCACCGCAGTCCGCCTGCCCACGCATCCCCGGCTCGCATCATTGCCCAGACCACAGTTTGCCACCCGTCGGGGCAGCGGCGGGTCACCGGCCGGCAATGGAGAGACGCTGATGTGTGCTCCGGATCCAGGCCCCTCAATAGAGGACGTGCCTGCCACCGTCCACGACCACGCACTCGCCGCTGACGAAATCGCTGGCCAGCAGTCCCATGACCGCCTGGGCGACGTGCTGGGCCGTGGCCACGCCCCGTAGCGGGGTGACGGCTGCCGTCCGTGCCTCCTGCTCCTCCGCCGCCGCCTCGCCCAGCGGGCGCCGGAACCAGCGGGTGGCGACCAGACCTGGGGCCACGGCGTTGACCCGAACCTCGGGCGCCAGGGCCACGGCAAGGCTGCGGGTCAGCTGGACGACCGCCGCCTTCGAGACAGCATACGGGATCGAGGAGCCGACCGCGCGGAACGCCGACACCGAGGCCACGTTGACGATCGCGCCTCGAGCACGGCGCAGCGGCTCGGCCGCCGCCCGGCAGCAGAAAAAGGTCCCCTTCACGTTGACGGCCAGGATCTCGTCCCACACCTCGTCGGTCACGGCGTCGAGGTCAGGATGGGGAATGAACCGGGTGGTGCCAGCGCTGTTGATCAGAACGTCCAGCCGGCTCCAGCGGGCCACCACCTCCCCCACCATCTGCGCCACCTCCGCCTCCTTGGAGACGTCGGCTCGTTGGGCGATGCCACGACAGCCGAGTGCCTCCAGCGTGGCGGCGGTCTCCAGGGCCTCCTCGCGCGAACGCGAGTAGTTGACGACCACTGCGCCCAGGCCGGCCCGGGCCAGGCTCTCGCAGACTGCGCGCCCGATCCCAGTCCCTCCGCCGGTGACGATCGCGACCGCTCCGTGAAGCTCCACGCCGCGAAGCATGGCATCCCGAGGCCGCGGGCTCGGGAGGAGCAGCCGCCTGTGGCCGTGCCGTCCCACGGCCCCGCGAGCACCGGTCTGCCCTCCCGGGCGACGCCGGCTGCTGCCAGGCGCTATCGTCCTGCCATGCCGCTGTCTTTGGAGAACGCACAGACCGTCATCGCCGGCGCCCACGAGCGTGCCCGCGAGCTAGGCATCGCGGTCTCGGTTGCGGTCGTGGACGAATCCGGGCTCTTGGTGGCGCTGGCCAGGATGGACGGCGCGCCGCCGATCTCACCTGAGATCGCCGAGGCCAAAGCCTGTGGCTGCGCCCTGTGGCGTCGGGAGGGGGACTCGCTGGAGGCCGTGTACCAAGACCGGCCCGGTTTCTTCGCCCAGGTCGATCGGATGGCACGCCGGCCGCTGATGCCGGGCAAGGGCTCGTTGCTCGTACGCCGCTCGGCGGACGTGCTCGGTGCGATCGGGGTCAGCGGCGGGACCCCCGACCAGGACGTCGACTGCGGACGGGCGGGGCTGGCCCTGCTCGAACCCTCGTGATTGGCCTCAGCTCAGGGCAAAGCGCGCCAGGGGCAGGTAGCGTGAGCTGTGCCCGCCCTCGGGCCGGGGCTGGTTGAGCTGGGAGCGGAAGAGCGTGAACGCATCCACCGTCCAAGGCTCGAGGCGGGGTGGGGGCGGTAGCTCCGGCAGCGTTCCCCGGCTCTGGGAGCGGGCCAGAGTGAGGTGGGCAGCGAACGGCCGGTCGGGTTCCAGGCCGGCCGCCAGGCAGGCCTCCTCCACCTGGGCGGCGAGGTGCGTGCACTCATCGCAGCCCTCGGCCAGGCCCATCCAGAGCACCCGCGGTGCTCGCCTGGGGCCGAAGCTGCCCAGCCCACCCAGGGCGATGCGGAACCGCGGCTCCCGGATGCGGGCCAAACCCTCCCGCACTCGATCCAGGGTCGCCGACTCCAAGTGGCCCAAGAACCGCAGGGTCAGGTGCAGGTTCTCCGCAGGGACCCAGCGATAGCCAGGAGCACACCGAGCGCACGCCTCCAGATAGCGGCCCAGCACCGCCCGCTGGCCGGCGGGTAACTCCACCGCCACGAAGGAGCGGATCCGGCCCCCCTTCTCATCGTCCATGCCAGCGAACCTACCGCGAAGCGCCCATACTGGGCCGGAAGAATGTCCACCCATTTCATCGGCGGCCTGGCCATGGCGCTCCTCGCCCTGCTGGTCGGCGTCGCCTGGGTGGTCGGTGCCGTCCGTCGACGCCAGGATCGCGCCCAGACCGCTCCCACCTACGACGCCGCCGGCGGGGTCATCTACACTGCCTTCCAGATCGGGTGCGCCGGGGTCTTGATCCTGGGCGGGCTGGCCATCCTGGCCCTGGTCCTGCTGGGCGGCTTCACCTGATCCCGACTCAGATTACGTTGCGCTCCGCCACCAGCTCGCCGCGGGCGAAGCGGCGGTGGGAGAGTGTCGACACGTCCACCTCCGCCTTCCCCTCCAGCAGGAGCTGGGCCAGCACCAGCCCGACCGCCGGTGCCTGCATGAAGCCGTGCCCGGAGAAACCGCAGGCGCACCAGAAGCCCTCCACTTCCTCCACCGGCCCCAGGATGCCCTGGTGGTCGGTCGGGCGTGGTTTCGTAGAGCCGTTGCGGGTCAGTGAGCATGAGTCAGCCGACCCGCAGCCACCGGTTGCCCAGTGGCGGTCCCGGTCTTACCCGCTCGCGCGGTGCCGGGTTCCTGCTTCATCGCCGTGTGCCCAGCACTGCTGGG
>CADDZO010000005.1 GCA_902812395.1 bacterium
GCTGCCGGCCGTGGCCTGGGCTGCCCCGGCCGGCGCGGGCTGGCGGCTCGCGCTGCGCCCGGGGGCTAGCCCCGAGGATCTGGTCGCCTGGCTGGGAGGTCGGGTGCTCTGTTTCCGTATCGCCCCACCCGATCTGTCCGACCTCTTCTGGCTGCGGACCGGCCAGGGCCTGGCCGGCTAGGGGCGATGAGCGGCGTCGTACTGAGGCGGGAGCTGGAACGGGTGCTGGCCCGGCGCCCGCTGCTGGCGATCAAGCTCGGCTTTCCGCTGGTGGTCGGGGTCCCGCTACTGCTGAGCGGCGCTCCGGCCTTCGACCAGGCCATGGCCCTGGGGCTACTGGTGGCCATCGTGGGGGCGCTGGGATCCGGTGCCGTGCTTTGTCGGGAGCGTACGGCCGGCCTGCTCCTGCGCGACCGCCTGCTGGCACTGCCGCCGCGGCTGGTCGCCCTCGAGCGGATCGGGGCTGCATCCCTGGTCGACCTGGCGCAGGTGGGTCCGGTGCTGGTCCTGGCCTGTGCCCTCCACTTACGACCGGGATGGTGGCCGGCCATTTGGCTGGCTGCGGCCGGGAGTCTGGTCGCGGCCAACCTGCTGGGCGCACTGGCCACGACGCTGGCCACCTCGCCCGGCGAGGTGATGGTGCTCACGTTGTTTCCGTTGCTGCCCGTGCTCTATGCGTCGGGCCTGTTCGTGCCCCTGACCGGGGCGGGCCAGGTGGTGGAGCGGGCGCTTCCCTTCGCCTACCTTCAGCAGGCCCTGGCTGGGCTGCTAGGGGCGCCCCCTGCGCTCCTGTGGACGACGCCGCTCCAGGCGGCGTTGGGCGGGCTGGCCTGGGTGGTCGCCGCCCTGGGCGGGGTGGTCCTGGCCGGACGCCGGGTGGTGGAGACGTGATCTGGCTTCAGAGCAACCCCCTGCTGCACCTGCCCAACATCCGGATCCCGGTGCTGGGCAACACCTGGCTGGTCGGCTTCCTGTTCCTTGCCCACATTCTCTTCGCCTCTTTCTCGATGGGAGTGGTGCTGCTCTCCCCGACCTACGAGCTGGTTGGCCATGTGCGCCAGAGCCGGGCCCTGGAACGGCTGGCCCAGGGCCTGGCCTCGGCCAATATCCGGGTGTTCAGCCTGGGGGCGACGCTGGGCGCCTTCGCCGTCTTCTCGCTGACCGGGCTGTACGGATCGGCCTTCATCCCCCTGGTGATCCGGCTCTGGGAGCCGATGTTGATCGCCTTCGTCAGCTGGTTCCTCACCATCCCTCTCCTGCTCGTCTACACCTATCGCTGGATCCAGATCTCGGAGCGGACCAAGGCCGGCCACATCGCCCTCGGCTACCTGGGCGGGATCTCCGAGAACCTGTTCCTGTTCCTGATCGTGGGCCTGGACAGCTTCATGCTCACCCCCAACTCCGGAGGCGGGTTCGGGGCACTGTTCAATGGCAGCTTCTGGCCCGAGTTCTTCCACCGCTTCACCGGGAACCTCTCCTGGGGCGCGCTGATGGTCGCCGGGGTGCTGATCGCCTGGCGTTCCTTCCACCGCGAGGAACGGGAGCGCGCCTACTACGCCTGGGCGGCCCGGGTCAGCCTGGGGGTGGGTGTGCTGCTGCTGGTGCCACAGGCGATCGAGGGCTGGTTCTTCGCCCGCTCCATCCTGCTCTCCTCCCCGGGCGCCTTCGTCAACTCCTTTGCCGGACCCTGGGCGCCGCTGTGGTTGGTTCAACAGTTCCTGGTGGGAGCGATCCTGGTCGCGGCCAACGTGTACCTGGCTCAGACCCGGGCCGGTCGGAGATGGCCGGGGATGGCGATCACCGTGGCGGTGGTGCTGCTGGCGATCGGGACCGTACTCCCCGCCCCGGTCTACGGCAGCGTCTACTGGGTTCGCTACTTGCTGCTGGGCCTTGAGCTCCTGCTCACGCTGTTCCACTTCGGGGTCTGGAACCCGCTGCGGCGTTCTCGCCCCGAGCCGGGATGGAGTGGCCGGGCGGCGGTGGTCCTGGCAGGAGCCGCCGCGGTCATGGTCTTCCTGCTCATGGGGGTGATCCGAGAGACTGCACGCAATCCCTGGGTGGTCTATGGGCAGATCACCCAGGGGGCTGCCCAGAACCTGTACCGGCCGCCTTCCCCCACCTTCTATCCGTGATGGAGCCATGGGTCCCCTTCAGACGTACTTCTACCTGGCAGTCCTGGGAGGGCTGATGGTGGTGGGGGCCTTGCTCCTGGTCGCTCTGGCCGGGCCTCAGGTCCTGCGCCTGGCTCGCCGCGAGCGGGATCCCAGGGTGGCCCTGGCCGGCCTGCTGGTGGGAGCCGGCGTCTTCTGCTTCCTTTGCTTCTTCGTCCTGACCATCGTCGGTGCCACCATCTCGGTGGTCCTGGGGAACCATGTCCCCTGACCGCCGCCTCTCCCGTCGCCGGTTCAACCTGCTCGGCACCCAGGCGGCTGGAGCGGCGATCGTCAGTGCCTTTCTGGCTCCGATCGTCGGCTGGGCCCTGTCTCCGCTCTTCCAGCCTCGGCCCACCTACGTCTGGCGCTCGATCGGGCGAGTGGACGACATCCCCCTGCTGACGCCCACCGCCCGCTCGGTCGAGTTCCCTCACTCCTCGCAGGCCTGGACACCGGAGTTGGACCGCTGGATCGTGTACGTAGTCCGCTACCCGGGCGGGGGACTCGGGACCTTCAGCAACATCTGCACCCACATGCAATGCCCGGTCCGCTGGGAGCCGGCGATCGGGCTGTTCCTTTGTCCCTGCCACGGCGGGCTCTACAACATCTACGGCACCAACGTGGGCGGCCCACCGCCGCTCCCCCTGCCCCAGTGGATCCATCGGATTGGGCCGGATGGGACGGTGATGGTTCAGGACCGCCTCGACGAGGAGCTGCCCTGATGTCCGAGAACAGGCGCCGCCTCACCGATCCAGTCACCTCCGACAGCCAGGTTCGGGTCCGCAGCCTGCGCGGTCTCTCCCGAATCGCCTATGCCTGGCTGGACGAGCGCACCGGGATCCGCTCCATGGTGCGCAAGGGTCTCTACGAGGCGGTGCCGCGGAGGGGGGCCTGGGCCTACACACTGGGCAGCGCCACCCTGCTGCTGATCGTCAACCAGCTGATCACCGGCATCTTCCTGACCATGATCTACGTCCCCTCGACCACCGAGGGGTGGGAGAGTCTGAACTGGATCCGAGGCCACGACGAGTTCGCCTCGATTGTGCGCGGGATGCATCTGTGGGGCGCCTACGTCCTGCTCTTCGTGCTGGGCCTGCACATGGTGAGGACCTTCTTCTCGGGCTCCTACAAGCGGCCGCGGGAGACCAACTGGCTGAGCGGCGTCGTCCTGTTCGTCCTGGTCCTCGGGCTGTCCATCACCGGGGCCATGCTGCCATGGGATCAGGCTGCCTACTGGACCGCGGTGGTGGTCACCAACATCCCCTCCTATACGCCCATCATCGGCATCTATCTTCGCACCCTCTGGCGCGGAGGTGAGTTCGCGGGACCGATCACCCTGCTGCGCACCTACGGCATCCACATCTGGATCCTGCCCGCGTTGCTGTTCGCTTTCATCGGGATCCACCTGTACCTGCTGCGCAAGCACGCCGAGTTCGGCTCTTACGTCAACTACAGAGGGTTCTTCCGGACCCTGCACCCACGACCTGTGATCCCGCCGGCGGAGCAACCGGCGTTGTCGGAGCCGGTCCCGCCCGGACAGCGGGAGCTGGAGCCGCCCTACCCGGGAGTCCCCACCGACGACGAGTGGGCGGCCCCGCTCGAGACCGATGACTTCTACCCCGACCAGACCTTCAAGGACGCGGTCGTCTCGCTGATCTGTATCGCCATCGTGTTCGCCTTTGGGATCGGGATCGGGGCGCCGCTGGAGGCGGCCGCCACCCAGAACACCACCACCTACACCCCGGTCCCGGAGTGGTTCTACCTGCCCTTGGACCAGCTGCTGGTCCTGGCCCCCAAGCAGCTGATCTCGCTGGCGCTCTGGGTGCCGCTCTTCGGGCTCTTGCTGCTGGTGATCCTCCCCTTCGTGGACCGAGGTCGCGAGCGCAATCCCTTCGAGCGACCGGCGGTGATGATCGTGGGGGGCCTGATCGTTCTCTTCATGCTGGTGCTGACCGCGCTGGGGTCGGGCCGGCTGTTCAACTTGTGAGGTGCGTGAGGCATGGTCGATCTCGCCATCCAGCTGCCGCCCCACTCGCCCGAGTTCGGTGGGCTGCTCGGCCAGCGGATCGCGATCGGGAGCAGCTTCGAAGCCCACATCCTGATCGCGGGTCTGGTCAGCGGGGCGTCACAGCTGGGGCCGATCACCGAGTGGGTTGGGTATATGCGCAGGCGGCCGGAGTACGATCGCCTGGCGCACGGCATCGCTCGTTTCCTCGTCTACTATTTCTCGATCGGTGCGGCGATTGCGATCCTGGTCATCACGGCTTTGCTGACCGGGCTCTGGGGCAGCGTCTGGGCGATCATCAACCGGGTCGGCTTCTGGCCCTTCTTCATCGAGGCATGGACCTTCTTCCTGATGGTCGTGGGAAGCTATCTCTGGTACTACACATGGGACTTGCTGCGCGACTACAAGGGCCTGCACATGGCCTTTGGCGGACTGCTGGCTGTGGCCTCGTTTGTCCAGGTCATGATGATCGATGTCATTGCCAGCTACATGCTCACTCCCTCGCAACCTAACAACCCACTGCGCGTTTTCCTCAACCCAACGGAGTACCCGCTCCAGATCCACCGCACGGTTGCCAATTTGGCGTACATGGGCTTTGCTGTTGCCGCCTTCGCTGGCTTCCGCTACCTGCGCAGCAAGGATGCAGCGAAGCGGGCCTTCTTCGACTGGGCGGGCAGCTACGGGATGATCTGGGGCATCGGGATGACGCTCATGCAGCCGATCGTCGGTTACAGCTATGCGAAGGAGATCCAGCTCCACGCCTATGGTGCCTGGTACAAGATGATGCAGGGGACGCTCAGCTCCGAGTTCCTGGGACAGATCTTCCTCTTGGGGCTGATGTTCCTGGCCGGCAGCTACTATTTCTGGCGCCGGCTGCATGCCTCCAACGCCCCCAACCAGGGCCTTCTTGGCCTGCTCACGGTGCTCCTGGCGGTAACCACGGTCTTCGCCACGTTGCCGGCTCACCTGGCCTTCACGTACAACCAGGTACTGGCCTCGGGCAAAGACCGTCCCTTCTGGGAAGGGGGCTGGGTCAACCCGTTCGCTGCCATGATCCCTTACAAGGTGGGGGCACTGATCGCCTACAGCGTCTTCGCCATTGCCGGGCTCTACTGGTACCTGCGCGGACAGCGCGAGGTGGTATGGGGGACGGCTAGGGCCGTTGAGCAATGGGTGCTCATCGCATCGGTGTTCATGGTCGCGGCCATGATCGTGCTGATGGGCTTCATCCGCGAGAACTCCCGGTATCCAGATGTGATCGCGGGCCAGGTCCAGCTCTCTCACCAGCAGGTTCTCTCTCAGCAGCTGATCAGCCCGGTGACCGGCCTGAGCGGCACCCTGCCTCCGCCGCCGTGAGCCGCTTGCTGCTGGCCGAGCTGGCCCTGACGCTGGCGCTGGCCGCCTGCACCGACTACAGCTCGCTCGCCTCGTACCAGGTTCCGGGAGCGGTCACCGTCCACATCGTCGGCTCGCCGGAGACTGTGGACGCCTATCAACCCCAGGTGGTGCAGGTGCGAGCAGGGCAGCGGGTGGTCTGGGTCAACGCCACCGGCGATTACGATACCGTCACCTTCATCTCCCCCGGCCTCCCCTCCAGCCGCGGCATCCCGCCCGGAGGCACCTTCGCGGTCGTCTTTCGGCATCCCGGCACCTATCGCTACTACTCCAGCTACAACTCGGGCGAGGTCGGGGCGGTGGTCGTGGGGAAGAGGTAGCAGATGGCGACCATGCGTCTTCGCCTCTACCAGCGTCCGTTGGAGGAGCTGCGGCAGACCGTTGAGGGCGATGTCCCGCGCTGGGTTCAGCGCATCTACCAGAGCTACGGACGCACGGTCGCGGATGCACCTCTCTCCGCCTGCGTGGAGGCGCTGGCGGAGGGCCTGGGCAGCCGGCTGGCGCACCTTGCGCTGCTCCTCCGCAAGTGCGAAAGCCATGGTTGGACGGTGACGGTGGACGAGGATACCCTCCTCGTGCATACCGGCCTGGACATCGAGCGCTCGCGTCGCCGGCTGGAGGACGATGGAGTCTGGATTCTGGCCCAGCAGATGGCCGAGCGTGGTCCCGACGGTGAGGTGGCGTGGCGCTGAGCGGCTTAACCCTCGAGCAGCGCTGCCAGCGCCCCGGGATCGATGACCTGGACACAGCGCGGGAGAACGCGGATGACACCCCGGCCCTGGAGCCGGTGGAGCAGCTTGGTCACGGTCTCTCGTGAGGCCCCGACCAGGTCCGCCAGCTCCTGATGGGTAGCCACGAGCCGGCCGTCCTCGGATCGGCGCCGGCGGAGGAGGGCCAGGGCGAGACGGTCGGCCACCGAGTGATAGGCCAGATACTCGAGGCGCTCCTCTGCTTCTCCCAGCCGCCGGCTCAAGGTCGCAGCCAGCTCGATGGCCAGGCTCGGGCGCCGTACGGACAGCTGCTCGAGATGGGACCAGGTGAAGAGATGGACCTGGCACGGTTCCGCCACCTCGGCCACGCCGCTCCGCAGCCGCTCCGAGGTGAACAGGCCCGGGGCTTCGATCGAGTCCAGCTCGAGCCGGTGGCCGGAGGGGGTGAGCCGGACCAGCCGCACCCTCCCCCGAGCCACCAGGTAGAGCCAGACCGGGGGTGGGGCCGCGGTCAGCGAGGTGCCCTGGTCCAGCACCAGCTGCCGTGGAGGAGGGTGAAGGCGCTCCAGTTCGCCCGGGTCGGCCAGCGCCGCGGCCAGGTCCTGGGGTGGAGTCGGTGCCGGCTGGGAGGGCGGAGCCTGGAGCGTGGACCGGATCCGGCTCTCGACTGCCACGCGCTGGCCGTCGGCCTCGGCGTAGGGTGCGAAGAGGTTGGGCAGGCGGCGGCCGTGCTGGAATGGCTGGAGCAGGATGTGGCGGCCACGGGACCGGGCCACGTGGTCGGCACCGATCGCACCGACAGAGGCGCCGTCACAGGCGGGATCGGCGGGGAGCCAGCCCTGCGGAGGTACGAACACCTCTGCCCAGTGGTGGGAGACCGCGACCCCGGCGCCACTGCTTCCGACCAGGACCCGGTGGCCAGACACCAGGCGCGCCCTCAGGCTGGCCCGGCGGCAGAGTCGGATCAGCGCCTCCGGCCGTTCGGGGACGGGTTGGCGACGGGCCTGGAACAGCAGCTCGGTCGCCTGGCGGAGCAGATCCGGTGCCTCGGCCGACGACGGCGGCGGCGGCGAGTGGATGCGGAGGAGGTAAGAGACGGTGAAGCCAAGGCGGTGAGTACGCGGACAGCGAAGGTACAGGATCGGGTTGCCATGCTCGGGGTCGTGCAGCAGCCGGACGGGCGGCTCCATATCCCAGGCCAGGTCCAGGACTTGCTGGCGAGGGTCGTCCTCGATCAGCGGATACCAGAGTTCAAGGATGCCCGCCGATGCCGGCAAGGAGGAGATGGCTACCCGTTCGGTCAGGCCGATGATCAGCGGCTCGTCACCAGCATCCATGGCCTCGGACCGACGGTGGGAGCGGACGCTCCATGCGCGTCCTGATCGTCGGCGACGAGCCCAGTGTCGCCCGGATCATCCAGTTCAAGCTGGAGCGGGAGGGCCACCGGACGCGCTGGATCCAGGAGGCGGCCGGGAGGCTCGTCCCCGATGCCGATCTGGTCGTGCTCGACAGCAGCCCTGAGATCGATCTGGCGGAAGCGGTGAGCTGGCTCAGCCGCTGGACCAGGGTCCTGGTGCTGACCGAGCTGCACGACGGAGCTGCCGGTCCCCTCGCGCTCGCCCATGGCGCCGCCGCGGTCCTTGGCAAGCCCTTCCGACCAACGCAGCTGGCGCGCCTCGTGCGCCAGCTCGACGAACGATGAGCGTCTGCAGCCGCCGATCGGAGGAGGGGACTCCGAGATGGCAAGAGCACCCGCGCCACTCGGCTGATGCTGCACGATGGGAAGGCCGCCGCCCACGCACGGTTGGCGTCGGCCAAACGGGGGAGAAACGCCAGGGGCCATGTGGGCCTGGAGCTCGCTCCACTGCCAGGCCAGGGGCGCCACCTCCCTGACATGGCTGAAACGGGGTCTACTGCCACCCTGTAGTGGCTGCTGCCGGAGCTGTCTCTATGGCCCTGGCAGAAGTGGCAAGGCGATGCCACGCCACCACGGTTCATGCATGTGTGCCCCCACAGCAGGGTCAGAACGACAGGCTGTTTGTCGTTCACCTTGGAGCCAGCAAGGTGGTTGGCACACCGACACCGTCGATCTCGCCTTGTTGATCGAATCGACCAGCGGGTCGTAGTAGAGACAACGATAGCGGCCTCCGGATGGAGAGGCTGCCTTGGTGAAGGCCTCGAAGTCCCTCTCGGGTGGAGGCCCTGCCCGCCCCAGTTGGCCGGACCAGGCTCCCCTCGCGCGGCAGCGGCCGGCCTGGACCGGAGCCGATCCTCAGCCTGGGTCGCGCTACCATCGCAGGCCGGGAGGACGGGGATGTCATACGCCATTACCGACGACCGGCTCCGCCTGCAACGACCGGGATTGCGGCGCAGTGCGCCGGCCTTCAGGCTGGCTGACCCGAGGGCCCATCCGTTCCCGGGTGCCGTTTGCCCTCGAAGACCGGGATCGGGGACAAGGGGGTCCGGGACCGGGTTGCCCGGGTGCGTGGATCGAGCGGGCCGGCGACGTCCCGGCGGATAGCCGCAGCAGGAGGAGGCCATGAGGATCATCGCGGTCGAAGAGCACTACGGCAGCCGCCGGATCGTGGAGGCCATCGGCATCCCGGTTCGGGCCGCCGCCGAGCTGGAGGAGAAGCTCACGGACCTGGGGGAGGGCCGGATCGCGGACATGGACGCGGCCGGGATCGACCTCCAGCTCCTGTCTCTGAACAGCCCGGGCGCCCAGGCCCTGACCTCGGCCGAGGCGGTGCCGCTGGTGCGCGAGGAGAACGACCGCCTGGCCGAGGCCGTGCGGGCGCACCCCGACCGCCTGGCGGCGCTCGCCTCTCTGCCTACGGCCGACCCGGAGGCGGCCGCGGACGAGCTTGAGCGCGCTGTCAGTGAGCTGGGCTTCCGGGGCGGAATCGTGAACGGCCACACCGGGGGCCGCTTCCTCGACGATCGCGCCTTCTGGCCTCTCCTGGAGCGTGCCCAGGCCCTGGAGGTTCCCCTCTACCTGCATCCCGCCCCGCCGCCGCCGGCGGTGGTCGAGGTTTACTACCGGGGCCTCGACCCGAAGGTGAGTGGGGCACTGGCTACCGGCGGCTGGGGCTGGCACGTCGAGACGGGGCTCCAGGTCCTGCGCCTGATCCTGTCCGGCGCCTTCGATCGCTTTCCGCGACTCCAGCTGGTAATCGGCCACATGGGCGAGGCCTTGCCCTTCATGCTGGCCCGGATCGACCAGCGCCTCCCTCCCGAGCTGACCGGCCTTGAGCGGCCGGTGTCGGCCTACGTGCGCCAGAACCTGCACCTCACGACCAGCGGCTTCTTCACCTTTCCACCCCTACTGGACGCCCTGCTCGAGGTGGGCCCGGGGCGCATTCTCTTCGCTGTCGACTATCCCTTCAGCCCCAACCAGCAAGGACGGGCCTTCCTCGACTCCATCCCAGTGAGCTCGGCCGATCGAGAGAAGATCGCCCACCGCAATGCCGAGCGCCTCTTCCGGCTCTGAGGTCGGGAGAGGCCCCGCCCACGGAGGGTGCCTCCGTGCCGTACCTTCGGCCGCGGAGCCCTGCAGACGCTCGTACACAACCGCCACGGCGACGAGGCCCGCCTCAGCTGGCTCGTCCAGGTGACGACTCCTCACCGCGGAGCACATCGATAGTGAGCAAGCGTCACCTGGGATGGAGCCCTCGACCGTTGCCGCGGCGATCTCCTCCGACCTCGCCGCCCCGCCGGAGGTCATGCGGCTGTGGTCGTTCCTGGACGTCATGTCCACGACTGCCCATGGCCGGGAGACTCGGCACCAACGTAGCCGTGGCTCGCGAGCCGCCCACTACCCGACAGCGGGTCCGCCAGCTCAGCGCCGCCGAGGTGATCCCCTCGGTCACCACCCTGGGCGGTCACCGTCGTTACGATCACGACCAGGTTCGACGCAAGATCGGCTCCGGTGGGACCGGGATCGATCACCGGCGTCGAGTGCTGTCCGCCATCCATGCCGCCGTGCTTGAGCCCGAGGCAGAGACCTATCTCTTCGGATCCGGGCCCGCGGCGATGCCAGGTCTGACTCCGACTGGAACGTCGTGCTCCTACTCGACGATCCCGTGGACCATGAGCGCGAGGGCAAGGTATGGGATCGCATGGCCGACCTCCTGTTCGACCAGGCAGACCATCGCGTCATCGGCGCCCAGATTGTGAGCTGCCACGAGCGCAAGGCCATTCGCCACTCGACGCTGCATCACTGCCTGGCGAACGGAAGGGGTGCGGCTCCGATGCCCACAGCTGACCCAGCGGAGATCGAGAACTGGGGCAGCGGCTCCCAGCAATACTGCGAGTCGGCGGAGGCGAACTTCGGCGCCGGTCGGTCGCGGTAGCGATCTTTACTTTCTCAGCGTTCAACGCTGCTCATGCGGCCCTGCTCTCGCACGGCATCTGCCCCGGATCCGCGCAGCGTTCAACGAGTTGGTGAGCTGGGAGTTCGACACGTATCGCGTGGCATCCTCACGCAGGACGAAGCGCGCCTCCACCACCGACTGTACCAGATTCGACAGCGGGCTCATTACCGGAGAAGCCTGCTCACCAGCGGATGATCTCGAGCCATATCGCGAGGCGACACGGAGCCTTCTGCACCGCCTCACCGACTCGCTCGCCAATAACAGTCATCTGTCTCGGCACCGGCCGCCGGACTCCGTGGAAACGGTCGGTTCCTCAACAGCTGCCTGAGCCGGGCCATCCGCTGGGCCTTCCTCCAGGCGCCGGTGGCGGAGGACCACCCTGCGCTCGGTATGGCCGGAGTCGGAGCCGGCACAAGTCCATCGCGGTCGGCCAGATGTCGGTCCCGAACAGGTCAGCCAGCCGACCGTCTAGCTTCAGTCGCCAACTCTGTTGTCAGCCTCACGGACCTGTCATCCGACTCGCAGTACCCTGTCCCAGAGCGGCCGGTAATCGGTGCCGCCGCCGAGCACCAGCGGCGTTACACCGCACATCTCGGCGACGTGGACGAGCGCAGCGACCTGGTCGCCAGGAGTCGCGTGCAGATGGTTGCAGGGGAAGATCCTAATTATCTCGTCGTAGCTGCAGTGGAAGCGGGCGTGCACATGAGGCCAGGTGGGATCTGTTTGGGCGTTCAGCTCCCTTCGCTGCTCCTCCGGCAGATCCACCACCTCTCCCGGAATGATCACCAGGTAGGGACGGCCGTCCCAGATCGCCAGGCGGGCAAAGGTCAACGGGCCCGGCGCCGCATCGAACGCGACCGATGCCCCTCCCGCCTTGAAGTACAGCGGGAGCGCGGGATGAAAGGTGACGCGCTCGAAGTTTGCAGCGGCATCGCTCGAGCGGGTGGCATACCAAGACGCATGCTGGCCGGAGTTGCAGAGATCCCAGATGTCAAGCTTCGGGTGGTAAAGGCGAACGTCCATGAACAGGCTGGGAAGGCCTCCGGAGATGTACTTGAGCAGTTCCATGGTGATCGCGCCGTAGGCGTCCGCCTCGGTGGCACAGACCGTGGGCTCCTTTGGTCCGTGCCAGTCATAGGGATCGTTGAGCAGCATTTCGGCGACATCTGGAGTGCAGATGTATTCAGTGAGTTCTCGCTGGCCCTTTATGCCACAGTAGGCAAAGCCATTCTCCTGGTTGAGCTCTCTCACCGCCAGGTACAGGCGCAGCTGGGTCTCTAGATGTTCAGGAGTGAGAATCTCACCATCGTAGCGGAGGCGGTCTCCGAGCAGTGACTCCAGCCATTCGCGCCCGGTGCGCACCTCGGCGTGATCGACCTGCTTCATGCGCTCCACGACCCAGAGTTGGTCGATCTGGTATGCAGTTGTGCCCAGAGACTTCAGCGTGGGGACCAGGTGGAAGAACCCGGTCTCCATTCCCATCGAGTGGCCACCATACAGTCCGTAGACCTCGGTGCGGATGAGGGTCGCCGCCTGGGCGGCGCGGATCCACGCCTTTACTGCCCGCCGGGTGGCCGGATCGTCCGCATCGCCGATGACTCTGTGGGTTCGTACACCGGCCTGCCGGAGCGCCCCGTCGGTGGCGAGCAGGCCGACGTTGCCGGGAAACCTGCCGTTGTTGTTCGACAGCGAAAGGATCGGCAGATCATCCCCGACCGTATGTACGAGCGGCCAAACCAAAAATGGGAAGTTCCAGACGTTGAAACAGAGGATCAGAGAGCGACAACCAGCCCGGCGCAGCTCCTCTCCAATCTTGTGCGCTGTCTGCACCGACTTCACCGTCTCCGGCGCCACCACGAGCTCCGGGGTGCTCCCGCCCTGATCGGAAAGCTCGCTGTGGATGGCCTCTGCCCAGCGTCGCAGCACATGGCAGTTCTCGGACTCGTTCAACGAGTTCACATGCGGGCGCTCATCGTTGATCATCACGAGGCCGATCGGCGTACTTCGCATCTACAGATCCTTCAGTCCTCGTCAGGCGGTATGGAAGGCGGCCGTGTGGCCGCCTTCCAGGTTCATCGCTTTACCCACGGCGATCATGAAATGGTGGGTGGCACCAGCATCTTATGGATCGCCGGCTGGTCCATATTTGCCTTGGTAGCGACGATCGACCCAGTGTCGACGAAGTGAGGGACCGGCTTATGCTCGATCAAGTCGACCACTTCTTGTACCCCAAGGTACCCGATTCGGTAGGGGTTCTGGACGATCAGTGCCGAGACCTGGCCAGCGGCCAGTGCGCTCACCTCGTCGGGGGCATTGTCGAATCCGACCACCTTGACCTTGCCGATCAGTCCCCGTTCCAGCAGCGCATGGACGACGCCGATCACGCCCGGCTCGTTGGCGGCGAACACGCCCTTGAGGTTGGGATCTGCGGTGAGGATGTTCTCCATCTCCGACAGTGCGGTGTTGATGTCGCTCTGGTCGTACTGAACGGCGACGAGGTGAATGTTTGGATACTTCTTGAGCTCTTGCTCGAACCCCTGCTGGCGCTGGATCGAGGTCGCTGCCGAGGGGACGAACGGCAGCAGCGCGACATCCCCCTGATAGCCGATCTGCTGGGCGAGGATATCGGCCGCCTTGGCCGCGGCGGCGACGTTATCGGTCGCAACCAGCGGCGGCGTCTGGGGCGACAGCCCGGAGTCAATGTTGACAACAGGAATGCCAGCCTTCTTTGCTGCCAGATAGGTGCCGTAGAGACCGTGGGCATCGGTTGCGGCGAAAGCGATTCCGTTGACGTGCTTGTTGATGAAGTCTTGGAGGATGTTGACCTGGCCGGAAACGTCAGTCTCCGTCTCAGTCCCCTTCCAGACGATGTTGACCCCCAGCGCTTTGGCAGCGGCCGCGGCGCCGGCATGGACTGTGCCCCAGTAGAACAGCCCAACCGACTTTGGAACCACCGCGATCGTGTACTTTCCCCCGCCGCTACTCGAGGTAGCGGTCGAGCTGCCACACGCGGCGATCATCAACGCCGCGACGATTGAGAGCAGGGCAGCCCCGACGCTTCGGGGTCGACGACCCGAAGCGATGGGGTTGTGCCGGTCCTGACTCATGTCTGTGCGCACCTCCATTGACATAGGTTGGTGGATCATCGGCTCTGTAGAGCTCGCCTCCGGACCTGGTCATACGCCACTGCGGCGATGATCACCACTCCGAGGATGAAGTTCTGCCAGAAGTTGGAAATGTTCAGTAGGTCACCTCCATTCGAGATGAGTTCCATCAGTAGTGCTCCAATCAAGCCGCCAATCACAGTCCCTTCGCCGCCGAAGAGGCTGGCGCCGCCAATGACCACCGCCGCGATGGCGTCGAGGTTGTAGTTCACTCCTGCCGCCGGGTCGCCGGTGACCACCCGGCTGGCCACGATCACGCCGCCCAGGCCCGCCAGCAGGCCCTGGATCACATAAACGGCGATCAGGACCCGATCGACACGAATGCCTGAGAGGCGGGCTGTCTCATAACTCGAGCCGATCGCGTAGGCGCTGCGGCCCAGCGTCGTCCGGGAGAGGATGAACCAGCCCACCGCGGCGACGATCGCCATCAACACGATTGGGACCGGGATCGGACCCACCTGCCCATCGCCCAGCACGTCGAAGCTTGTCGGTGCCGCGATCGGCTGTCCGTTGGTGATCAGTAAGGCAATCCCTCCGACGGCGCTCAGCGTGCCGAGCGTGGCGATGAAGGGAGGGAGATGCACCTTGGTCACAAGGACCCCGTTGATGACCCCGACTCCGCCGCCCACCAGTACGCCGACAGCCATCCCCAGGGGAATGCTCCAGTGGTCGTTGACGACAACCATGGTCGACAGCACTCCCGAGAGAGCCACCACGCTGCTGACCGAAAGATCGATTCCAGCGGTGATGATCACCATCACCTGGCCGACGGCCAGGATCGCGATCACCGACATCTGCACGAATACGGCTGAGATGTTGGTGATGGTCAGGAAGTGGGGCGAGGCGATCGTCAGGGCACCGCCGAGCACGAGCACGAACAGGAAGGGGCCGAGCTGCTCGAGCAGCCGTCGGATCCAGGCTCGGCGATACGGTTCGCCTGCCTCGATCGCTGCGTGTCCGGGCGCCGGTTCCGCCATCTGCGCATCGGTCATCTGGACGACGAACCTCCTGGGGTTTGGACACTCGTCCGTTCCTGGCCAGTGGCTGCGAACATCAGATCCTCCTGTGTCGCCTCACCACGCATGAACTCAGCGACGATGGCTCCCCGGCGCATCACGAGGATCCGGTCGCTCATCCCGAGTACCTCGGGCAGATAGGAAGACAGCAGGATCACCGCCTTTCCCTGTTTGGCCAGCCGATTGATCAGGCGGTAGATCTCCACCTTTGCCCCTACATCGATCCCGCGAGTGGGCTCGTCCAGGATCAACACCTCGACTCCAGCAGTCACCCACTTGCCGAGCACCGTCTTCTGCTGGTTGCCGCCGCTCAGCATCGCTACCCGTTGATCGAGTGAGGGGGTAACGATCCGGAGGGCCCGGACGATCCCTTCTGCCGACCGCCGCTCCTCGCCCCGTTTGAGGATCCCGGCACGTGAAAACTGTGGTAGGGATGCCAGCGTCAGGTTGTTAGCGACGCTGAGCAGCCCGGCCAACCCGCTCCGCCGCCGATCGTCAGAGAGGTAGCCGATGCTGTGGTTGATGGCGGCCTGCGGGTTGCGGATGCGAACCGGCCGACCACGGCGGTAGATGGTGCCCGACTCGACCGGGATCGCACCGATGATGGCGTGCATGAGCGCGGTACGGCCAGCGCCGAGCAGGCCCGCAAACCCGAGCACCTCCCCGGCCCGCACCGAGAAGCTGACCTCGGTCCGCTTGCCCTGCACCTTGAGCTTCTCGACCCGCAGGAGCTCATCGCCCAGCGGTGCCGGTTCCTTGGGGAACATCTCCACCAGCGGGCGGCCGACCATCAGCCTGACGAGCTCATCAGCAGTGGTGCGGGCAACCTCTCGTTCTCCAGCGAACTCGCCGTCACGCAGGACGGTTACCCGGTCGCATAGCTCGAGGATCTCCTCGATCGTGTGCGAGATGTACACGATGGCTACGCCCTGCGAGCGCAGGTCGCGCAAGACCCTGAAGAGCTCCGCCACTTCGGTCTCGGTCAGAGCCGAGGTGGGTTCGTCCAACGCCAGCACCTTCACCTGCTGCGAGAGCGCTTTGGCGATCTCGGTCATCTGCTGCTGGGCGATCGTGAGCTCGCTGACCCGTGCCCGTAGCGGCAACTGGATCTTGAGCCGCTGGAGAACCTCGCTCGCGTCGCGGTGTAGCCTCCGCCAGTCCACGATCCCGGGGCCGCGGGTGGGGAGCCGGCCGATGAACAGGTTCTCGGCGACGCTCAGATGAGGCGCCAGGCTGGTCTCCTGGTAAACGATCGCGATCCCGTGGCTTAAGGCGTCGGTCGGACTAGCGATCCTCACCTCCTTGCCGTCCAGCAAGATCCGTCCGTCATCCTTGCGCTCGGCGCCGGCCAGGATCTTCATCAGCGTCGACTTCCCGGCGCCGTTCTCCCCCAGCAATGCGTGGATCTCCCCGGCCGCGACAGTGAAGTCGACACCCTTGAGTGCCTGGACGCCAGGGAAGTGGCGCTGAATCCCAAGCATCTCAACGGTCGGTGCGGCAGTCGCAGACGGTGCGGTGGCAGTCATCGTCCTGCCTCTCCATCGAGCCGGGCTGCGGTCCGGGAGCCAGCCTGGTGCGGCTGGAGGTCAACCTGGGCCGCGGCCAAGTTCCGACCTTGCAGCTGAATCCGGGCCAGCCTGTGGGCTAGCTCGCGCGTGGCCGGGTACAGCTCCCGGTAGGCGGCGTACAGCTCATCGTAGAGGGGACGGCGTTCCGTGTCCGGATGGACCTTCTCGACGATCGGGTTCCAGGGCGAGCCGAGCTCCACCAGTCCGGCCGCCGCGCCAGCGAGTTGCGCGTCGCCGTAGCTGGCGCCGATCGTGAGCCTCGGGAGTTCCTGCGGCCTGCCCGTGACATCCGAGACGATTTGCGTCCACAGACCGCCTCGCGTCCCACCGCCCACGGCTACGATGCGTTTCGGATTGCCTCCGGCAAGCTCCATAGTCTCGAGGTTGTGACGCACTCCGAAGGCGGTTGCCTCGAGGAGCGCCCGGTAGAGATGGCCGCGTCCATGGGTGAGGGTGAGACCGGCCACCACACCGCGCGCTTGCGGATCGAACAACGGCGTCCGCTCACCCGCGAAATACGGAAGCACTACCAATCCATCAGCACCAGCTGCGATGCCCGACGCCTCGTGGATCAGCTGCTCAAATGGCGGATGGCCCGCCAGCTCGCGCAGCCAGGCGGTGAGGGCGCCGGACGTGGCCATGCCGGCAGCGATGGTGGGGGAGCTCGGGGTAACGCCTGCGGTTAGCCAGAGCATGCCGTTGGGACGCGCACCGGGGGCGACGAGGACGATGAACATCGTCGTCCCGTAGGCGAGCATCATGTCTCCTGCGGTGAGCACTCCGGCACTCACCGATTCGGCCCAGGCATCGATCGTGCCGGCGGCAACGGGGATTCCAGCTGGGAGTTTGGTTTCCGCTGCGGCAGTGGCGGTCAGCACTCCGGCCGCCTCTCCTGGCCACAACAGCCGTGGAAGCTCGAGGCCGGGAGCGATCTCATCGGCCCAGTCATCCCGCCAGCGCCCCGAATCGAGGTCATAGAGCGGGTTGCACTGGCTGGCTGAGTGGTGGTCGAGGACGTACTCGCCGGTCAGTCGTTGCACGGCAAACGAACTCGCCATCAGCAGCCGCTCGGTCTGTCTCCAGACCTCGGGCTCGTGGCGACGCAGCCACAGGATTTTCGGCCCGACCGCCTGGGAGGTGAGCGGAGAGCCGCCCGAGCTGAGGATTGCGGCTGTTCCATAGCGTGTGGTTAGCTCCTGTACCTCAGCCACCGCGCGGGTGTCGATCCCGTAGAGGATGGCCGGCCGCAGCGGGCGGCCCGCGCGGTCTGCCGGAAGCAGGCACGGGCCGATGCCGCTTACACAGACACCGCGGACGGCAGCCAGCGCTGGCTCCTCAAACTCGTGTACAAGGGCGCAGAAATCTCCCCACCAGATTTCTTCGGCATCGTGCTCGACCCACCCGGGATGCGGGAAGGAGAGTGGATGCTCGCGCTGCGCAGTAGCCACCACCGTCCCGTCGGCTTGGGCCAGAACGGCTTTCGAGCTCGAGCTGCCGATGTCAAGACCGAGCAGCAGTTCTTCCATGTCAGTTGTCGGTCCGGCAACACGAACCGCGGTGGTGCAGTTCGAGCTCGAACAGCTGCCGCCTGGGTGCGGCCCCGTGGTCGCCGATCCGTGAGAGCAACAGCTCGACCGCCGCCGTGGCCATTTCGCGGATCGGCTGGGCCAGCGTGGTGAGCGGAGGGTCGGTCAAGCGCGCCCAGGGCGGGTCGTCGACCGACACCAGGGCGACATCGTCGGGGATTCGCAACCGGAGGTCCTTGATCGCCTGGAGCGCGCCAATCGTCATCAGGTTGTTCGCCACCAGCAGGGCAGTGGCTCCCCGCTCGAGGAGGCGGTGGGCCGCACGGTCTCCACCCTCGGCCCGGAACCCGCCGTCGGCGACGCTCGACTGGAGGCCGGCCGCGATCATCGCCTGTTCGTAGGCCTCGCGACGCTCGTCGGCGGTCTGCACACCCGTCGGGCCGCCGATGAACCCTATGCGGGTATGGCCGCACTCGATCAAGTGTTCTACGCCGGCGCGGGTTCCGGTCAGGTTCTCGACGAGCACAGAGTCGGCGCGACTGTCATCCACGCTACGGTCGAACGCCACCACTGGGATGTCGTGGTCGAGCAGCTCGCTGATCTCGGGGGCGCTACGGTCAGTGGGCGACAGGATCACGCCCGATACGCGCTCCGCGGCCAGCACGCCGAGGTAGTCGCGTTGCTTGGCAGGATTTTCGTCAGTGTTACACAGCAGCACTCGATAGCCCCGCAGGTAGGCAGCATCCTCCACTGCCCTCACCATCTCGGTGAAGTGAGGATTCTCGATGTCAGACACGACCACGCCGATCATCTCGGTCTGCCGTCGACGGAGGTTGCTGGCGAGCCGGTTGGGCCGATAGCCGAGTTCGTCGATGGCGGCCATCACCAGATCGCGCTTTTCCCGTCCCACGGTTGCGGTGCCGTTCAGGACACGGGATACGGTCGCTGGGGAGACACCGGCGCGTTGCGCCACATCGCTGATCCGGAGGTGGGTTCGGGCCATGGAGGAAATCGATTTCAGAAATCCGTTTCAGAGATTATACAGGCAGATGCCGCGCGGGTCAAGGGATCGACGGTCGGTGTGAGAGAATCGAGAGTTGCCGAACAGTGAGAAAGCTCATCTGGGGTCGACACCCCGAGGCGGTGCTCGAAAGCGCCGGTAAGCCGTCATCGGGTCCTGCCACGGGCAGCCGATGACCTGGATGGTGTGCCGGGAGCGCGTGGTCTGGGGCCTCGTTCCACGACGCCCAACCAGGCCGGGGCGGCGGTGTTGAGGAGCCACGGAGACCAGGTCGAGGTGGACCTCCAGGTGCCCCTCCGGCAGTCGCGGCGTCGCTGGTCGACTCCGTCCGGCGCAGCATCAAGCGGCCCTTGTGCCGCGGCGGCCGGCCGGAGGGGGCAGCCGGGCCAGCGTCGACTCGGCGCTCAAACGCGGAGCCGGCTGGCGTGGCCCGATCGCCGACGCTCACGGGGGTGGCGACGTCCCTCCTGATTCGGCGGCGGACAGGCCTCCGGAACCGTCTCCGGCAGGGCGCCTCTGCCCATTGCGGCGCCTGGATGGGTTGCGACGCCTGGGATGGGGCGGTTGCCGGTCGCGCCGACGCGGACGGCATCGCGTCAGGTCCCCCCCGGGTCACCCAATCCTGAGGAGCTGTCGCTGTCTCGAGGCCGTGGGTGGCGGAGGCGACGAGCTGGTGGGCCCATGGCGGCCTCGACCGCACGCACAGCGCTCAGGTGGGGAGGGCAAGGCTTCGTCAGGGGCGATCGGCTGGCTGCTCGAACAGGTCGTAGGGCAGCGGTGGCTGGGAGGGGATGGGCCAGGGTACCGGCACGAAGCGGCTGCAGAAGAACCCAAGGGCGTCACCGTCCCCATAGTCGAGGGTCTCGACTCGCCCCAGATACAACGTGTGGTCCCCGGCCCTGATGGTCCGCCACGGATGGCAGATCAGGTGTGCGAGGGCCCCTTCGAGCCGTGGAGGGGATGCGCCAATGGTCCAGGGAAGCCAGGAGTAGTCGTCGGGGCTACTGGCACAATAGCGGGCGATGTCTTCCTGTCGGGTCCGTAACACGTTGACCGTGAACGGCAGCCGAGCCATCAGGTCGTGGCTGCGCGAGCGGCGGGCCAGCGCCACCAGGATCACGGGTGGGTCCAGGGAGACCGAGGTGAAAGCGTTGACGGTGATCCCGCGAGGGCCATCTACGCTCTGATAGCTGACCACCGTGACACCGCTGGGGAATCGGCTCAGGCAGGCCCGCAGGTTCTGCTCCGACGGGCTCATGTCCAGCATTCTCTCAGGCTCCGACCTGAAGACGTCGCACGCGTGCATCCGGGCGGTAGCTGGTTCCGGTTGTCTGGGTTCGGTGCTGGTATGCGCGGCAGGAACAAACGGGGTGCCGGGACGCTTAGCGCATTGTCGGGGGTGCTCCCGAGTAGTCTGGGTGGGGCCGTTAGGGGCGTGCGCATCTGCTGCTTGAGAACCCGCTTCGCTTGCGGAGCGGAGTCGCCACTTAGTTCTCTAGGAAGCCGAGCACGGCGGCGGCGAACGCCTCGGGACACTGGTCTGGCAAGGGGATCCGACCGCCCGGGATCTCGATGGTCCGGGAGCTGGGAATGCGGGCTGCGAGCCTGGCCAGGTGGGGATAGGCAAACGGGTCTTCGGGTGCGCCGATCAGGAGGACCGGGCACCGAAGCAACGGGAGGCGCTCCTCCATCCGATAGCGGGCGACTGCGGTGTGGCCCGCTTCAGCTCGATCGCCGGCCCGCAGCGCATCGACCATGAAGCGCTCCAGGAGGTCGGGCCGACCATCCGGGTAATGGGGCTGGCGCTGACGCCAGAGCTGCAGCACATGGCTGCCGTCCCGGCTCCGGACCACACTGTCGATCGAGGGCGCTCCCCGGTGACGGCGACGGAACTCGGCGTCGACGAGCGGGGTAGAGGAGAGGACGAGCCTCTGCACTCGCCCTGGGGCGGTAGCAGCCACCTCCACCGCAATGACGCCACCCGTGTGGTGCCCGACCAGGCTGGTCCGCTCCAGCCCGATCGCGTCCAGGAGTGCGAGCACGCCTTGCGCGTACCGCTCGATGGTGTCCGGACCCTCAGGTCGATCGGAGTCGCCGAAGCCGAGCGTGTCCATCGCGATCGCCCGCCGGCGGCGGCCGACCAGCGGCAACACCTCTCGGAACTCGTCCCAGGAACGGGGCGTCTGGTGGATGAACAGCACGCCCGCCCCCTCGCCTGACTCGGCGTAGTGCAGCACCCCCGCGGCGGTGGCGATGAAGTGACGAGTGATACTCATCCCGGCCCGCATCCTACCCGTGCTCACGCGCGGACCGAGACGGCCGCGGCCACAGTCAGGGATCCACCCGGGGCAGTCCGGCTCCCTGGTGGTCCGCGTGGACCCGCCAATCGTGCTGCTGCGAGGCTCCCCGGCCATGCTGCTCCTTCAGGCCGGCGGGGTGTTCCGTTCCAGCTCCTGCTCCGCGCCCTCTGGTGGGGCCAATGGCGCCAAGTGTCCCCGGTCGACGACCCTCGGATCGCCCGTACCCAATCCCGGATCGGCCGTGCGGCTCTTATAGCCTGGGCGTGGAACTCGCCGGCGTTGTCGGCCCGGCGGGAATCTGGCCTGATCTGGCGTGTCAGTTGCCCATCGCGCCGCCAGCCGCTTGCGACGTCGGCCGGACGCGGTCGGGCGCTCCTCACCCGAGCCAGGGGATCGGCCCGGCCTCCACCGAACCGTGCGGGCCGGCGTCGCGCCAGAACCTGGTTCGCTGGCTTGCCAGGTTGGCTGGTGTCGTGGCACGGGGCGGCGTAGGCCTGAGACGGCTACGAACCTCAGCGGTGGGTTTCAGGGCTGGTCGGGCTCGAACACTGCCAGCGACAGGTAGGCAGATACCCCCCAGTTGGGCTGGTCAACGATCTGGCTGATCTTGAGGTCGGCCGCAAGGCTGCAGAGGATGTAGGCATCCTCGCGGGAGAGCCGGTGGTCCTGGTTCAGCCAATTGATGAGGTCGCGCACTGCCGCCCGAGCGTTCTCCATGAGGTCCGGACCGAGGGCCGTGGTTGCGAAGTAGCCGGCCGCGTCCGAGCGGGGCTGGAGCGGGCCGGGCGGCGTCCGAAAGCTGTAGCGGTAGGGGGCCGGACTGTGGCCCTTGATCAGGCGGAAGCGCAGGCTGAAGCTCATCGGACACTCGATCCCGGTGACGCAGACCTCACCGTCGCCTTGGGCGGCATGACAGTCTCCAGCCGAGAACAGGGCGCCTGGGACCAGGACGGGCAGGTAAAGCCTGGCCCCGACGGTGAGGTGACGGGTATCGATGTTGCCCGCTCCCCGTGTGGGTGGCAGCACCGGGTGCGCACCCGGCTCATCGGTGGCCACTCCCATGGTGCCGCAGAAGGGCTGGATGGGGATTCGAATGTCCTCCCGCAACGTCGCGAAGCGACCATCGCTCAGGTCGAAGTGCCGGATGTAGGGGTCGGGGAAGTCGTCCGGCAGCAGGCCCAGCCCGGGGATGAGGCCGGCCCAGCCCCAAGGTCCGGGATGCAGCTCGAGCATCTCGACCTCGAGAGCGTCGCCAGGCTCGGCTCCTTTGACGTATACAGGACCCCCGAGCGGATACAGCCGATCCATGTCCATGGCAGCAAGCACCGAGGCCGAACAGCCGGGCGTGACCTGGCCGCCGCTCACCTCCTCGGTCTCGAAGTGGACCACGTCGCCGGGCTCGATCTCGACTGCGGGCGGAAGACTCCTATCCCACGTCGTGTGGAAGGTCTGGCGGTCGATGGCATGCTCCATGGCACGGTTGGTACTCCTGCCGCCCGCCGGTGTCAACGGCGCATGTGGGACCAGCGCGCCTGTCGCAGTCCTGCCGGCGGAATTGACCGACGGAGTCCCGCGCTGCTTACGGATACCCGCCAGAGCAGGGGACAGGCGGTCGTATGGCTTCCGCTCCGACCCACTGCCGAGCGCCTCCGATCCGTGGAGCGTCAGGATGGGGAAGGAGAGGTTGGTGCCGACTCACGACCGCTTGAACGAGGTCGCCGACGCGGACCCTGCCCCGTCTTCCGAGCACCGCTTCGGCGTTGCCCAATGCGTGCTCCGCGGGCCCATTGACGTACTACCGTCGGCCACTTCGCGGAGCAGGTCCTCGGCCTTGGCGTTCCCGGACCACCTCCTGCCGAGCGGGACCGCCCGGCGTCGGGCCGACCCAGATCGGCGCCTCCGAAGGGCGCCTTGCCGTCAGTGGGAGTCGCTTGCCATCTGGTTACGAGGAAGGGGGTTGACTCCGCCGGCGAAGAATAGTCGGCAACCGGCGGTAGAGCCGGAGATGAATGAGGAGGTGCGGAATGGGACGCGGGACCGTCTGCCTGAGCTTCGACTTTGACGCCTACTCGATCTGGATCAACCGGCGCATGGTCAGTCCGGGCTACCTCTCCCGGGGAGAGTTCGGCGCCACCGCGGTCCCCCGGATCCTCCGCCTGCTGGGCGACCGCGGCATCCCCTCCACCTGGTTCGTCCCCGGGCACACGGTGGAAACCTTCGGGGGCCTGTGCCGGCAGATCCTTGACGGAGGCCACGAGGTGGCGCTCCACGGGTACGTACATGAGGCGGTCTCGAGCTTGAGCCCGGAGCAGGAGCGCGATGTCTTCCAGCGCAGCCATGAGATCCTGACGCGCCTGGCTGGCAAGCCTCCCCGAGGCAACCGCACCCCCAGCTGGGACCTCACGCCGCACACGATCCCGATCTTGCTCGAGCTCGGCCTGGTCTATGACTCGAGCCTGATGTCCAACGACTACGCGCCCTTCTACGCCAGGCAGGGGTACGAGGCGCCGGCCGATGGTCCGTTCGTCTGGGGCGAACCTACCTCCCTGGTCGAGCTCCCGGTGAGCTGGTCGCTGGATGACTATCCGCACTTCGAGTACCACAACACGGGCACGTCAGTCCTGCCCGGGTTGAGGATGGCCGACCACGTGTTCACCAACTTCTTCGACGACGTGCGCTACATGGTCCGCGACTTCGTGGACGGCGTCTGCGTGATCACTTTCCATCCCCAGGTGATCGGCCGCGGCCATCGGCTGCTGGGGCTGGAGCGGTTCCTCGACCGTCTGGGCGAGCTCGAGATCGAGTTCGAGCGGATGGATCAGGTGGCAGAGGCCTTCCGGAGGGGACGTGCCTACGGTAGCTGGGCACCGGGCAGCCGTACGTAGCTGGCCCGGAAGCCATGGAACCGGCGCCAGTTTGGCGAGGAGGCCCCGCCGCGCGATGCGTGCTCCACCGGCATGACCAGGCCGAGCAGCAGCGATGGGCCAGATCCCAGGATGCCGCTACGAACGGCACTGGGCTGACGCCGCCGGGGGACCCGTCGGCGCGGCCGAAGCTGCCCATCGGCCGATCAGTGCTGGCAGCCGCGGCAAAAGTTGAACGGCTCCCGGCCCGGCCCTCGGCCGGAGCCGAGCTGGCTGATCCGATGGCCGCAACGGGGGCAGGTCTGGCCACCCCTGCCGTGCACCTTCATGAAGCTGCGATCCTGCTTGGCCGGATCGTAGTCGGGATTGGCCAGGATTGCTGCCACCGCCGCCTGGAGCACCGGCGGGATGGTGAGGTACAGGGTCTCCTCCTCCTCTGGGCGGACCGAGGCCCGCCGCCGAAGGGGCAAAAGCCGGGCCTCGAACAGGATCTCGTCCGAGTAGGCATTGCCGATGCCGGCCAGGAAGGCCTGGTTGCGGAGCAGGTCCTTGAGCTCGTCCCGATAGCGGCGGAAGCGGCGCCGGAATGCGTCCAGCCCCATCTCCGCCACCGCATCCGCCTCCGGTCCGAGCTCCGACCAGCCGGGCACATCGCGGACGATCTCGGCCGTCCAGTACACGCGTCCCATGGTGGCCCGATCGAGGTAGCGCAGCGCCTCACCTCCTTCCAGTCGGAGCTCGAAGACCCAGTGGGCCGGTGGCCGGGAATCGGCATCGGCCAGCTGGAAGCGGCCGCCCAGCATGGGGTTGACGACCAGGTGGCGCGGGTCTCCGCCTCCGCCGAGCGCGAACTCCGTGATCAGGTGCTTGCCTCGCCGCCAGATGGCCGTGGCGCGTCGAAACGGCAACTCCGACGCGAAGCTCTCGGGCGGGTAGCGGAGGAGATGGGCAAGGCGGGGGTTGACTTGGGCCGCGGTGACCAGACGGCCCGCGAGACGCGGACCCAGGCGGATTCGCAGCGCCTCCAGCTCTGGTAACTCCGGCATCGAACACATCTTGGCGGTTGTCGGAGCTGGCGATGGTTGGACGGTGGCCGGGCGGGGCAAGAATGAGGTACCGATGCAAGAGCGATTCACCGAGAAGGCACACGAGGCGCTCCAGACCGCCGTCCAAACGGCCCGTGAGAGCGGCCAGCAGGCGGTCGAGCCGGAGCACTTGCTGCTCGCCCTCGTCCGAGAGCGGGAGGGGGTGGCGAGGGCCGTCCTGGAGGCGGCCGGCGTGTCGCTGCCGGCCCTTGAGGCAGCGCTCGTCTCCGAGATCGAGCGCCTCCCGAAGGTGCGGGGCGCGAGCCAACCGTATGCGACCAACGATCTGAACCAGGTCCTGGAGGAGGCTGACCGGGAGGCCAAGCAGCTCAAGGATGAGTACATCTCCACCGAGCATCTGCTGCTGGCGCTGACCGGGCGGCCGGCGCTGGCCCGGGCAGGGGTGACCCGGGAGGCGGTGCTGGAGGCGCTGCGCAAGGTGCGTGGCAACCAGCGCGTCACCGACCCCAATCCGGAGTCCAAGTACCAGGCACTCGAGCGCTACGGGCGCGATCTGACCCAGCTGGCCGCCCAGGGAAAGCTGGACCCTGTCATCGGCCGCGACGAGGAGATCCGCCGGGTGATCCAGGTGCTGTCCCGCAGAACCAAGAACAACCCGGTCCTGATCGGGGAGCCGGGTGTCGGCAAGACGGCAATCGCCGAAGGTCTGGCCCAGCGGATCGCCGCCGGCGACGTGCCCGAGAGCCTGAAGCACAAGCGGGTGATCGCGCTCGACCTGGGTGCACTGGTGGCTGGCACCAAGTATCGGGGTGAGTTCGAGGATCGCCTGAAGGCGGTGCTGAAGGAGATCACGTCCGCAGAGGGCCAGATCGTCCTCTTCATCGACGAGCTGCACACCCTGGTCGGCGCCGGTGCCGCCGAGGGCGCGATCGACGCCGCCAATCTGCTCAAGCCGGCGCTGGCCCGGGGGGAGCTGCGGGCCATCGGAGCCACCACCCTGGACGAGTACCGCAAGCACATCGAGAAGGACGCGGCGTTGGAGCGCCGCTTCCAGCCGGTGATGGTGGACCAGCCCTCGGTCGAGGACACGATCTCGATCCTGCGCGGGCTCCGTGAGCGGTACGAGGTCCACCATGGGGTCCGGATCAAGGACACCGCCCTAGTAGCAGCAGCGGTGCTCTCCAACCGCTACATCTCCGACCGCTTCCTGCCCGACAAGGCCATCGACCTTGTCGACGAGGCCGCCGCCCGGCTGCGGATGGAGATCGACTCCATGCCGGCGGAGCTGGACGAGATCGAGCGCCAGATTCGCCAGCTGGAGATCGAGCGCCAGGCTCTGGTCAAGGAGCAGGACACTGCCTCCAGGGAGCGGCTGGCGGCACTGGAGCGACAGCTGGCCGGCCTCCAGGAGGAACGGAGTGCCCTCCGGATGCGCTGGGAGCGGGAGAAGGAGGTCATCTCGCGGATCCGCCAGCTCAAGGCCAGGATCGAGGAGGTCCGGCACGAAGCCGAGCGGGCGGAGCGCGCCGCCGACTTCGAGACTGCGGCCCGGCTCCGCTACGGCGAGACGATCGAGCTGAGCCGGCAGCTGGAGCAGGCGAAGGCCGAGCTGGAGCGGGTGCAGGGATCCGGAGCCCTCCTCAAGGAGGAGGTGGACGAGGACGACATCGCTGCCGTGGTCTCCAAGTGGACCGGCATCCCGGTCTCCCGCCTGATGGAGGGGGAGATCCAGAAGTTGATCCACATGGAGGATCGCCTGCACGAGCGCGTGGTCGGCCAGGACGAGGCTGTGGAGGCGGTCGCCAACGCCGTCCGGCGCTCGCGCTCCGGCATCTCCGATCCCAACCGGCCGGTCGGCTCTTTCATCTTCCTCGGGCCGACCGGGGTGGGGAAGACCGAGCTGGCCCGGGCCCTGGCCGAGTTTCTGTTCGACGACGAGCAGGCTTTGGTCCGACTGGACATGTCCGAGTACCAGGAGAAGCACACGGTGGCGCGGATGATCGGCGCCCCACCCGGCTATGTCGGCTACGACGAAGGCGGCCAGCTGACCGAGGCGGTGCGGCGTCGGCCGTTCTCGGTGGTGCTGTTCGACGAGATCGAGAAGGCCCACGCCGACGTCTTCAACGTCCTGTTGCAGCTGCTGGACGATGGCCGGCTGACGGACGGCCAGGGCCGGACCGTGGACTTTCGCAACACAGTCCTGATCATGACCTCGAACCTGGGCAGCCAGCTGATCCAGGAGCTCACCGACCGAGGACGGTCCTGGGCCGAGATCCAGGAGGCGGTGATGGCGGTGCTGCGCGAGCACTTCCGGCCTGAGTTCCTGAACAGGGTAGACGAGATCATCGTGTTCCGCCCGCTCACCCCCGACCAGCTGAAGGCGATCGTCGACATCCAGCTGGCCCGGCTTCGGCTGCGGCTGTCCGAGCGCCAGATCGGTCTGGAGGTCACCGAGGAGGCCCGAGCCCTGCTCGCCGAGCGGGGCTGGGATCCGGTCTACGGCGCCCGGCCGCTCAAGCGGACGATCCAAAAGCTGGTCCAGGACCAGCTGGCCATGCGCCTGCTCCAGGGTGAGTTCCGCGAGGGCGACACGGTCCGGGTCGATGCCCAGGACGGCCGGCTCGTGTTCCAGAAGGTGGTGGAGGCGGAACCGTTGGCCGTCTCCTGAGGCTGCGCGCCCACTACGGCCGCTGGCCGAGCATGATGCGGGCCAGCACGTCCAGATCGATGCTGCCGCCGGAGACCACGCAGGCCAGTCGGCCGCCGCCGGCCCGTCCGGTCATGGCGGCTGCGAGTGGCGCCGCTCCAGCTCCCTCAGCGACGATGTGGGCGCGCTGGGCAAGGAGCCGCACGGCGTCCTCGACCTCCTGCAGTGACACGGTCACGGTTCCGGCGAGCAAGGCCTGGGCTCGCTCCAGCATCCCTGCCATGACCGTTCGGCTGCCGATGCCGTCCACCCAGGAGGGCCGGTAATCCACCTCGACCGGGTGACCGGCAGCCAGGGCTGCCCCAAGCGGAGCCCCACTCTCGATCTCGACTGCCAGCACCTGGCAGGTCGGGCGAAGCGCGCGCACGGCTGAGGCGATGCCGCAGGCCAGCCCACCCCCGCCCCAGGGGACGAGCACCGTATCCAGGTCGGGACAGTCCTCCAGAAGCTCCAGCCCGATGGTGCCGTTGCCGGCCATCACCCGGGGGTCGTCGAAGGCGTGCACGAACAGCCCCTGCAGGCCCGGCCGTCCCCGATCGACGAAGGCCTGCCACCACTGGTCGAACGGGACCTGCACGACCCGGCCACCCAGCCGGCGGACGGCGTCCAGCTTGGCCGCCGGGGCGTGGTCGGGGGCGATCACGGTGCAGCGCACGCCCAGCCGGCGAGCCAGCCAAGCCGCCGCCTGGGCCATGTTGCCGGCGCTGGCGGTGAGCACACCTGAGCCCAGCTCCGGACCGGCGGCGCGGAGCAGGCTGGAGGCGCCCCGGATCTTAAACGAGCCCACCGGCTGCAGGACCTCGAGCTTGAGCCAGACCTCGACTTCTGGCGGCCCTTCGCCCGGCTCCAGCGGCAGCCGCACCAGCGGCGTACGCAGAGCATCCCCGGCGATGCGAGAGCGGGCAAGCTGGATCTGGTGCAGCGAGATCATGGGACTGCCATGCGGGACCCGATCCGGTCCCAATGGGTGGGGCTCAGCTGCAAGGACAGCTGCTCGACTGCGGGCACGAACTGCTTGGGGGTCGGGTACCCGCGTGCCCGATGACCTCGGGGCATGGCGCCGAATCATATGTTGATGGCCGTTCGGAGTCACGAACTGGCGGCGGGAGGGCAAGCGGCCTGGGCATCTGGAGGCACTGAAGCGGATCTTCCGAGCATGCGCGCGGACTTGGGAGCCGAGCTGCGGGAGTCCAACGGCCGGACAGCCACGTCCGTCCGCTGGTCAGCCGTCCGGCCAAGGTGGTGCGGACCAGGCTGGCCAACTCGCTGAAGCGGTCTACGCGGGGGGCCTCCTGCAGCGTGGCCTTCTGGAGTTGGCGCGACGCTCCTAGCAGGACGGCCTGTCGTTGCCCCGCCATTTCGCCGGATCGGTGGGAGGCGCTCCGCTCAGCGTGCTCAAGCAATACATCGAAGCAACAGCAGCGCCCCCCGGTGAGTCCATCGGGCTAGGGCCGGCGCACTGGACCGCAACCTGGGCTGGGTCGCCAGGTACCGTCACCGGAGGGCCGCTTGTCCTGCCCGGTCCGAACTGGAATGCTTGGATAGCCGTCGCTCCTGTACCGCTTGACCATGACGGCCGCTGGAGGAATGCCGGCCAGGCCCCGGCACCCGCGGGACAAGGCGGCCGCCCGTCTCTGGGTGATCGAGAAGCGGCACGGTGAACCGGGCCCCTGGGGGTGGATGATGGTGCGACGGCCACTTGGTGCCGTACCAGCCGGTCGGGCAGCCGGTCGAGGTGCGGGCGACGGCGACCACGATTGAGATCTTCCACCACCACCGCCGGGTGGCCAGCCACGTCCGCTCCCACGAGCGGTACCGCCCCACCAGCTGTGCGGAATACCTGCCGGCCTCGCACCGCGCCCACCTGGAGTGGTCTCCCTCCCAGCTGATCAACTGGGGGCAGCACATCGGGCCGGAGGGGACCCCATCGAGACGCGTCTCGATGGGGAGCCCCGGAGGTGGGCCAGCTGGTGGAGGTGATCTTGAAGAGTCGGCCCCACCCCGAACACGGCTACCGCGCCTGCCTGGGCCTGATGCGGCTGGGCAGGCAGTACGGGAACGAGCGCCTTCGAGGAGCCTGTGCCCGCGCCTTGGCCATCGGCTCCCCCACCCACCGCAGCGTGGGCGCGATCTTGCAGAGCGGGCTCGACCGCCTTGTTCAAGATTCGTGATCCCCTACAAGCGGCACCGCGGGACATCCGCTGGGAACCGACCAGCTGGAACGGGACATGCTGAGCCGCCTCCTCTACGGCGGCCGGATCACGCTGGTGGCGGGCCTGGCCGCGCCCTTGATCTCGACCGGGTTCGGGGTCCTGCTGGGGCTGGTGGCCGGCTACTTCTCGGGATGGGCCGACATCGCGGTGATGCGGCTGCTGGACGTACTCCTGCGCTTCCTGCTCGCGATCCTGATCGTGGCTTTCCATGGACGCTCGACCCTGCACGGCCTGATCGCGATCGCGGTGGCCAACCTGCCCTTCTTCGCCCGCCGGGTGCGGGGACAGACGCTCCAGCTCCGCGAGCGGACCTTCGTCGAGGCCGCCCGTGCCTTGGGGTCGGCCACCTCGGCATTCTCTGCCGCCACCTGCTGGGCAACCTGCTGCCCCTGGTGGTCTCGGCCCTCTTCCTCAACGTGGGCTGGATGATCAGCCGGACCTCGCCCCTCAGCTTCCTCGGCCTCGGCACCCAGCCCTCAACCCGGACTGGGGCACCATGCTCGCCGACGGCCAGAGCTACATGGCGGTCCAGAGCGGGGTGGCGATGCTCCCCGATCGTGATCGCGGTGGTGGCCTTCAACGTCTTCGGCCTGGGATTGCAGGCCACCCTCACCCCGCAGGGGCAGGCCTGAGGCCTCGTGACAGGCCGCCGGCTACCCGGGCCGGCCCCCGGGGTCCTGCCCGGGGAGCCCCTCGCCGTCCTGGGCCCGTTCGGGTCCGGGCACCAGCCGGCCCTCCCGCCAGGCACAGCCGTAGGCGCCCAGGCCCTCCTCGGTGATCAGGCCCTGGGCCAGATCGGCCTCGATCTCGGCCAGTGGCCGCTCGAGCGGCGATCCGTAGCCGCTGCCGCCGCCCAGCTCCAGGGTGAGGCGCGCCTTGGGGGTGGGCAGCTCGGCCAGCCCGCCCACCTCCTCGCCGGCCAGGCGCCGGCCGTCCTCGTCCAGCACGATGCCGGCCCGGCGCCCGCTCCACCCGCCGGCCAGGCCGGGGGTGTCGAACCGGATGCCCTGGGGGAGCAGGCTCACCAGGACGGTCCGGCCGTCGTCGGCCAGTTTGCGCACCGAGACCCGCTGGCCGAGGCCGCCCCGGTGGCGTCCCGGTCCACCGCTGTCGGGGATGAGCTCCTTCACCTCCACCAGCAGCGGCGTCCGGCTTTCGAACATCTCGACCGAGGTGTTGGCGGCCGAGGTGGGATAGAGCAAGGCGCTCTTGCCGTCGGCGGCCGCGCTCGCCCCCTGACCTCCGCCCTGGAACAGGTGGTCGTTGAAGATCCGGCCGTCGGGCTCGGTCCCGTAGGCACCCAGCGACATCGGCATCCCGGTGAAGCTCTGCACCCGCTCCGGGAGCACTGGGGCCAGGGCCCGGAACAGGGCCGGGGCCAGATACCAGCCGGTCATGGTGCGCACGTTGACCGGGGCTGGGTAGCGGCAGTTGAGGATGCTGCCCGGCGGAGCCGAGACCGAGAGCGGCCGGAAGCAGCCGGCGTTGGAGGGGGTGTCGGGGGTGAGGATGCACTTCAGCGCGTAGACGGTGTGGGCGGCGGTGTAGCTGAGCGTGCAGTTGACGCCCCCCCGCTCCACCTGGGGCGGTGCCTCGACCCAGTCGGCGGCCATCTCGTCGCCTCGGACCTTCACCCGGACCCGGAGCCGGCCGACCGATTGCAGGGTATCGACCGGGACCTCCCCCTCGTAGGTGCCGGGGGGCAGGGCGGCGATGGCCGTGCGCATGGCCGCCTCGGACCGCCGCTGCACGGTGCGGGCGAGATCGGTCAGGTCCGGGAGCCCGTACTCGTCCATGAACTCCAGCAGCCGGTGGGCGCCCACCTGGTTGGCCGACAGCTGGGCCTGGACGTCGCCCAGCACCATCTGGCCCTTGCGCACGTTGCGCTCGATCACGGCCAGCACCTCGCGGTTGGGTTCGCCCCGTCGGTGGAGCTTGATGGGCGGGATCTGCAGGCCCTCCTCGTAGATCTCCCGCACCGACAGCGGATCCCGGCTGCCGCCGACGTCGGAGCAGTGGGCGATCGACCCCACCAGCCCCACCAGCTGCCGCCCCCGGAAGACGGGGGTGACCAAAGCCAGGTCGAAGAGGTGGCCGGCGCAGATCCAGGGATCGTTGGTGGCCAGCACGTCGCCGGGTTCCAGGCGATGGGGCGGGAAGACCCGCAGCAGCTCCTCCACCGCCCGAGGCAGGGTGAGGTTGAAGACCGGCATCGAGCGGGGCGAGTGGGCGAGCGAGCGGCCCTCTGCGTCGAGCAGCTCGCAGCCGAAGTCCTGGGCCTCGCCGACGATCATGCTGAAGGCGGTCCGCCAGATCGTCACCCAGCACTCCTCGGCGATGTTGATCAGGCGTTGCCAGAGGATCTCTAGCCCGACCGGGTCCTCGAGGTCCGCTCTCACCGGCCGCTGACCTCGATGTGCAGGAAGCCCAGGCGGTCCACCGTGAGCCGGTCCTGCGGGTTGACCAGGGTGGTGCTCTCCGCCTCGTCCACCAGGGCCGGGCCCAGGATCCGGTGGCCGGCCCGGAGCGCGCCGCGGTCCCAGACCGGGACCTCGACCAGGCCGGTCTCGGGGAAGTAGGCCCGCCGCATCCGGGCCGGCGGCGGCGCGCCCTCCGCCGCGACCGGGGCCTCGGGCAGGCTGAGGTCCGCCTCGGGCCCCGATGCTCGAAGCCGCCAGCCCAGCACCAGCGGCTGGTGGCCGTCGAGGACGGCATGGTAGCGCCGCTCGTACTCGGCGTTGAAGGCCGCCGCCAGCCGCTCCTTCCAGCCATCGGCGAAGTCCCTCTCGGGCAGCGGCACCTCGATGTCGTTGAACTGGCCGGAGAGCCGCATCTCGGACCAGCGCTCGAGCCGGACCGCCTGCTCGGGGACCCCGGCCTCGGCCAGCGCCCGGCGCGCCTGCCGCTCCAGCCCCGCGTAGAGGTCGCGGACCCGCGCCGGCTCCAGGGATCGGAGCTCGGAGGGGTCGGAGCGCGAGAGCTCGAAGCTGGCCGGTGCGACCAGAAAGCCGAGGGCCGAGGCCACGCCGGACACCGGGGGCACGATCACCCGGGGCGCGGCCAGGATCCTGGCCACCCGGGCGGCGTGGAGGGGACCGGCGCCGCCGAAGGCGATCACCGGAAAGCGCCGGGGATCCTCGCCCTTCTCGATCACGTGCACCCTGGCCGCCCGGGCCATGTTCTCGCAGACGATCCGATAGACGCCCCAGGCCGCCTCTAGCCGGTCCAGGCCCAGGGACCGGAGCCGGTCCAGCGCCCGCCCCGCCGCCTCCTGGTCCAGCCGCATGGTGCCGCCCAGGAAGCGGGCGGGATCCAGGTAGCCCAGCACCAGGCAGGCGTCGGTGGCGGTCGGCCGGTCCCCGCCCAGCCCGTAGCAGGCGGGGCCGGGGTCGGCTCCGGCGCTCTCCGGCCCCACCTGGAGCAGGCCCAGCGGGGTCGGCCGGGCGATCGAGCCGCCCCCGGCCCCGATCTCCATCAGGTCGAGCACCGGTACCTTGACCGGCAGCCCGCTGCCCCGCTTGAAGCGGTGGACGCGGGCCGCCTCCATCTCCGGCGCCCGCTCCGGGCGCCCGCTCCGGACCAGGCAGATCTTGGCCGTGGTCCCGCCCATGTCGAAGCTCATCAGGTCGGCCAGGCCGGCGCGCCGGCCCAGGAAGGCGGCCACGGTGGCCCCGCCCGCCGGTCCCGACTCCAGCAGGCGGATGGGGAAGCGCCGGACCAGCTCCGGGGCCACCAGCCCGCCGCTGGACTGGACTAAGAAGAGACGGCCGCGGAACCGTCGCCGGTCGAGCTCGCGGTCCAACCGTTGCAGGTAGCGCTCCACCAGCGGCTGGACGTAGGCGTTGGCCACCGTGGTGCTGGTGCGCTCGAACTCCCGGATCTCCGGCGCCACCTCGGAGGAGATGCTGAGCGCGAGGTCGGGAAAGGCCTCCTTGATGGCCGCTGCCGCCCGCCGCTCGTGCGCCGGGTTGCGGTAGGCGTGGAGGAAGCAGATGGCCAGCGCCTGCACCCCCTCCTGGACCAGACGGCCGGCGGCGTCCACCGCCTCGGCCTCGACCAGGGGGCACCGCACCCGGCCGTCGCGGTCCACCCGCTCCTCTACCTCCAGCCGCCAGCGCCGGGGCACCAGGGGATCGGGAAAGCGCAGGAACAGGTCGTAGATGTCGTAGCGCTGCTCTCGGCCCATCTCCAGTACATCCCGGAAGCCCGGGGTGGTGAGCAGCCCGGTGGGGGCGCCGCGCCGCTCGATGATGGCGTTGGTGACCAGGGTGGTGCCATGGACGATGGCGGTGCAGTCCTCGATCGCGTGGTGGTGGGCGGCGAGCAGCTGGTCCAGGCCCGCCAGGGCGGCGTCGGCGGGATCCTGGGGCGTGGTCAGGACCTTGTGCCAGCGCAGCTCGCCGCCGCCCAGCAGCACCAGATCAGTGAAGGTGCCGCCGATGTCGATGCCGACTCGATAGCCGGCGCTCACGGCCTGGCCGTCACCAGCTCACCGGGGAAGTGGCAGGCCACACGGTGTCCGGGACCCCGCTCCTCGAGCCGGGGCTCTACCTCGGCGCACCGCTCGCGGTCCTTGCCCACCGGGCAGCGCGAGCGGAAGCGACAGCCGCGATGGTCGGTCAGCACCGGCACCTCACCCTCCAGAATGATGCGGCCCTGGCGGCGGCGGCGGCCAGGCTCGGGGATCGGCACACCCGAGAGCAGGGCGTTGGTGTAGGGGTGGAGCGGGCGGCGGAACAGCTCCTCGCGGCCGGCCAGCTCCATCACCGCCCCCAGGTAGAGCACCGCCAGCCGGTCGCAGAAGTACTCCGCGATCGCCAGGTCGTGGACGATGAAGACGTAGGTCAGGCCCAGCTGCTCCTGGAGGTCGCGGAGAAGGTTCAGGACCTGGGCCTGGATCGACACGTCGAGGGCCGAGATGGGCTCGTCGAGAACCACCAGCTCGGGCCGCAGCACCAGGGCGCGGGCGATGGCAATGCGCTGGCGCTGTCCGCCGGAGAGTTCGTGCGGCCGGCGGTCGCGGTAGGTGGCCTCGATCCCGACCAGCTCCAGGGTGGCATCCACCTGGGCCTGGCGTTCCTCCCGGCTGCCGATGCCGTGGACGAAGAGCGGCTCCTCCACGATCTGGGCGATCGACATCCGGGGATCGAGCGAGGCGAAGGGGTCCTGGAACACGATCTGCATCCGCCGCCGCAGCGCCCGCATCTCGGGCGGCCGCAGCCGCCCGAGATCGACACCGTCGAAGATCACGCGCCCCGCGGTCGGCTCGATGAGCCGCAACAGGCAGCGGGCAAGCGTGGATTTGCCGCATCCGGACTCGCCCACCAGGCCGAAGGTCTCGCCCCGGGCGACCTGGAAGGACACCCCATCGACCGCCCGGATCACGAGCGGCCGGCTCCACGGTCCGCGGCGGATCACGAACCGCTTCTCCAGTGCCTCCACCTGGAGCAGCGACGCCTGGTCCCGGCTCACGTTCGAAGGCGCTCCCGGGCGAAGTGGCACTCGGCCAGCACCGGCGTGCTCTCGGAAACCAGCTCGACCGTTGCCGGTGCCCGATCCCGGCAGATCTCCTGGGCGGCCGGGCAGCGGGGCGCGAAGGAGCAGCCGGGCGGCAGGTGGGCGAGACTGGGGGGGAACCCGGGGATCGAGGGCAGAGGACCTCGCTGCAGGCGGTCGGGCCGGGGCACGGATCGGAGCAGGGCCTCGGTATATGGATGGGCCTGGGCCCGGAACAGCTGCTCGACGGTGGTCCGCTCCACGAACCGCCCCGCGTACATCACGTGGACCGAGTCGCAGAACTCGGCCACGATCCCCAGGTTGTGGGTGATCAGGATGATGGCCGTCCGGCGCTCGCTCACCAGGCGGTCCAGCAGGTCCAGGACCTGGGCCTGGGTGGTCACGTCGAGGGCCGTCGTCGGCTCGTCGGCGATGATCAGGTCCGGCTCGTTGGCCAGCGCGATGGCGATCATCACCCGCTGCCGCATGCCCCCGGAGTACTGATGAGGGTAGTCGGCAAGGCGACGCTCGGCGAAGGGGACCTGAACCTCGCGCAGCAGCTCGATCGCCAGCCGACGGGCCTCGCGGCGGCCGAGGTGCCGGCGGTGCCGGCGGATCCCCTCCACGATCTGATCCCCGATCGACTTGACCGGGTCCAGGGCCGCCATCGGGTCCTGGAAGATCAGTCCCACCTCCTTCCCCCGCACCAGCTGCAGCTGGCGGTCGGGAAGGCCGGAGATCCGCCGGCCGTTGAGCTCGACCTCGCCCGCCACCACCCGCCCCGGGGGCTCGATCAGGCCCACGATCGAGAGCGCCAGCGCCGACTTGCCGGAGCCGGACTCGCCGACGATGCCCAGTTTCTCGCCCCGGCGGAGCTCGAAGCTGACGTCGCGCACGGCGGCGAAGACGCCGTCCCGGGTCACGAACTCGGTGCGCAGGCCGCGGACCGAGAGCAGCACCTCGTCCACGCCTACCGCGCTCCGGTGGGGGTTCGCACCCTGGGGTCGATGACCCCGTAGAGGACGTCGACGATCAGGTTGAGGGCCACGTAGGCGAAGGCGCTGAGCAGGATGAAGGTCTGGACCACCGCGTAGTCCTGGCGCAGGATCGAATCCACCACCAGGGCGCCGACCCCGGGCCAGTTGAAGACAGTCTCCACCAGCACGCTGCCGGCCAACAGCTGGGCCAGGACCATGCCCCCGGCGGTGAGCGTGGGCAGAAACGCGTTGGGCAGGGCGTGGCGGACGTAGGCGGTCCAGCGCCCGACCCCCTTGCTCCGGACCACGGTGATGAACTGCTCCCGGGAGACTTCGAGCAGGTTCACCCGCAGCAGCCGGACCAGGTAAGCGAAGGGGGCGAGGCCGAGGGTGACCGCGGGCAGTACCAGGTGTTGTAGGGCGTTGCCCAGCGTCCCCCACTGTCCAGCGATGACGGCGTCCACGGTGTAGAGGCCGGTCACGGTGGGCGGCGGTGCGACCGCCGGCCCCAGGCGCCCCTCTGGACCAGGGAGCAGGTGCAGGGCCTGGCTGAAGGCGAGCAGGAGCAGGAGGCCGAACCAGAAGGGCGGGGTGCCGAGGCCGAAGAAGGAGATGGCGCGAACCGTTCCGTCCACCACCGGGCGGTGGCGGTAGGTGGAGAGCAGGGCCAGCACCACCGCGGCCACGAAGGCGAAGGCGAAGGCGTAGAGCCCGAGCTCGATGCTGGCCGGCAGCCGGGTCGCGATCACCTCCCGCACGGGCCGGCCGTTGCTGTAGGAGAAGCCCCAGTCGCCGCTGAAGAAGCTAGAGATGTAGCGCAAGTACTGGACGTAGATGGGCCGGTCGAGGCCCATCAGCCGGACCTGCTGCTGGATCGCCTGCTGGCTGGCCAGCGGGCCCAGGATCAGGCGCGCCGGGTTGCCGGGGAGGATCCGGAGGAAGAGGAACGAGACCACCGAGGCGCCGAAGATCGCGGCCAGCGAGCCCAGCAGGCGACCGCCCACGGTCCTGATCACCGTCTGCCTCTACAGATGCGCATAGCGCCCCCGAGGGTCGAGGGCATCCCGGAGCCGGTCGGCGATGATGCTGGTCGCGGTGACCACGGCCAGCACCCCGAGCCCGGGGAACACGCCGATCCACCACTGCCCGGTGAGCGCGTACTGGAGGCCGTTGGTGATCATCACCCCCCACTCCGGGGTGGGCACCTGGGCCCCCAGCCCCACGAACCCCAGCCCGGCCAGGGTCAGGATGGCATAGCCGAAGACCGCCGCCGACTGGATCAGCAGGGTGGACAGGGTGTGGGGGAGGATGTGGCGCCACATGATCCACGAAGGGTGGGCGCCGATCGCGGTCGCCGCCTCGACGAAGGGAAGGGTGCGGATCTTGATCACCTCGCTCCGGAGCAGGCGCGCGAAGTAGGGCAGCGAGGTGAGCACGATGCCCAGGGTCGCGGTCTTGAGGCCCACCCCCAGGCCGACCGTGACCGCCATGGCCAGCGCCAGGGGCGGGAAGGCCAGGATGGCGTCCATCACCCGCATCAGGACCGCGTCCAGCCAGCCGCCCAGCGTTCCGGCGCCCAGGCCGATCAGGCTGCCGAACGCGGCGCCGGCCGCGGTCACGATGGCGCCTACCGAGAGCGAGATGCGGGCTCCGGCGCAGAAGCGGGCGAAGACGTCCCGGCCCACGTTGTCCGTGCCCATGGGGTGGGCCGGCGACGGCGCCCGCAGCGCCTCCCCGATGTTCAGGGCCAGCGGGTTCTGCGGCCAAAGCACCGGGCCCAGGGCGGCGAGCGCGGCGAGCAGGGCCAGGAGGACGGAGGCGAAGAGGAGCTGGGGATCGTCGTGGACCAGCCGGAGGGCGGTGCGGGCGGTGGCGCGGCGCGCCGTCCCCGGGGCCGGGATGGCGACGTCGGCCATCAACCGATGGGGCGATCGCCGCCCAGGGCGTGCGGGTAGTGGCGGCGGGCGTGTTCCTCGGTGATGTAGCCGGCCCGCAGGTCCCGCCGCACCGCCTCCGGGTCGCGCTCTGAGGGAGGACCGTAGCCGCCCCCGCCCCCGGTGTGGAGCTCCAGGGTGGCTCCCTTGGGCACCAGGAGCCGGGTCGCCTTCCCGAAGCGGATCCGGGAGCCGTCGGGATAGCGCAGCTCGGCGCTGTTGGGACGGCCGCTGAGGCCACCCTCCAGGCCCCAGGGCGCGGTCCGGGTCCGCTCCACCGCCGAGGTCACGTAGGCATCCTCCAGCATCTGGAAGAAGAGGTCCACCCCCAGACCGCCGCGGTGGCGCCCCGGTCCCCCGGAGTCGGGGATCAGCTCCAGCCGCTCCATGAGCCAGGGGTTGCGCTGTTCCCAGACCTCGACCGGAGAGAAGCGGGTCGCGGCCTCGGCGTGGTGGATGAGGCTGCTGGCACCGTCCCCGTGGCGGTGGCCGCCCTGTCCGATCGGGTGGGGCGACCCGTCGGCCCAGGGCTCCCCGGTCGCCTCCCGCCGGCCCCACCAGACGAGGGAGCAGATGTCCCCGCCGCTGCAGGCGGGCACGGCATCGGGGATGGCCTTGGCCACCGCGTCGTAGATCACCTCCATCGCCTGCATCGCCGGCCAGCCGTAGAGGAAGCAGGGAGCCGGGGGGAGGGGGTCGAACATCGAGCCGGGCCGGGTGACCACCTCCAGCGGTCGGAAGTGCCCCTCGTTGGGCGCCTCTCCGCCGCCGGCCAGCATCGTGATCGCGATCCGGCTCGCGGACACGGTGGAGGCGATCGGGCAATTGATCGGGCCCGGCTGCGCGTCAGGCACGTTGCTGTAGTCGAGCCTGACCGTGGAGCCGCTCACCTCGAGCACCACCTCGAATGGCACCGGCTCGTCGGTGACCCCGTTGTTGTCCATCATCCCCTGGCCGACGTAGCGCCCGTCGGGGATGCGCTCGAAGTAGCTGCGGACCACGGCCTCGCCGTGGTCGAACATGCGCTCAACCGACTCCCAGAAGCGCTCCGGGCCGTACCGCTCCACCACCCGCAGGAGGGCGGCGGCGCCGGTCCGCACCCCCACCACCTCGGCGTTGATGTCGCCGGCCACCATCTTGGGCACGCGCGAGTTGGCGATGGCCATCCGGTAGATGTCCTGGACCAGCTCGCCCCGGCGGTAGAGCTTGACCCCGGGGAAGATGGTGCCCTCCTGGAAGACGTCCACGGTGTCGGTCGAGTAGGGCTCCTTGCCGCCGATGTCCAGCCAGTGGCCCTTGATGGTGGTGTAGCCAATCAGCTCCCGTTCCTGGAAGAACACCGGCATGACCATGGCGCAGTCCTGGGGGTGGGAGCCGGTGCCGAAGGGGAAGTTGTAGAGGATGATGTCGCCTGGCTCCAGCTCCGCCTCGCCGCCGACGGCGTCCACCGCCGCCTGTACGCAGAAGTTCATGGTGCCCATGAACAGGGGCAGGCTCGGCGCCTGGGCCAGCAGGCGGACCTGGCGGTCGTAGATGGCGACCGCGAAGTCGAGCACCTCGTAGATGACCGGGGAGAAGGCGGTGCGGACCAGGGCGCGCTTCATCTGATCGGCGGCGGAGTTGAGGCCGTGGCGGACGACCTCGGTGGTGATGGGATCGGCATCCTTGGTCCCGGTCGAGGCGCCGGCCCCGGCCCGGTGGACCACCCGCTGGCCGCTCATCGGGCCCCCTCCAGGTCGCTGATGAAGAGGCTCCCGGAGGGATGCACGCTGGCCTGGAAGCCCGCGTCCAGATAGGTGGTCGCGGTCTCTTCGAGAACGATCGCCGGCCCCTCCAGCACCGCTCCCGGGTTGAGGCTGGCCCGGTCCAGCAGCCGGAAGCGAAGCCGCCGGTCGCGGCTGAACGAGTACGCCTCTGCCTCGCCGATCGCCGGCCGCCGGCCGTCGCCAGCGGAGACTCGGGTGCGGGACTCCGCCCGCCGCGGCAGCGGCGTTCGGACTGTGGCCCGGATGGAGACCACCTCCACCTCCTCTTCCATGGTGTGACCAAAGGTGCGGGCGTACTCCTGGGCGAACGCCCGGCGCAGAAAGTCGATGCCCTCGGCGATCAGCCCCTCGGCCGTGGTCCGGACCCCCACCGTGATGGTGTGCTCCTGGCCGACGTAGCGCATGTCGAGCGCCGCCTCCCGCCGGCTCGGCGCCCCGCCGCCGCCGTCGGGGAGGGTGGCCAGGAGCTGGGTCAGGGTGGCGTTGGCCCGCTCGACGGTGCCGTCGGCCAGCTTCAGGATCTGGGTCCGAGACGCGGTGCGGGTGAGGTCGGCGCCGAGCAGGCCCCAGGCGGAGAAGTTGCCGGCGTAGGGCGGAACCACGATCTCCTTGATCTCCAGCTCCCGGGCCAGCAGGGTGGCGAAGAGCGGCCCGGCGCCGCCGAAGGCCACCAGCCGTGCCCGCCGTGGATCCTGGCCCTGCTCGACCGTGATCTCGCGGATGGCGTTGGCCATGTTGGCGCTGGCGATCAGCAGCGCTCCCCGGGCGACCGCCTCCAGGTCCAGGCCCACCCGTTCGCCGAGCGGCCGGAGCGCCGCCGCCGCCAGGCCGGGGTCGAGGCGCAGCCCGCTGGCCAGCTGGCCCTCGCCGAACATCCCCAGCACCAGAGCGGCGTCGGTCAGCGTCGGCTGGGTCCCGCCGCGGCCGTAACAGGCCGGCCCCGGGTCGGCGCCCGCGCTCTGCGGTCCGACCCGGAGCAATCCGCCGACGTCGACGTGGACGATGGAGCCTCCCCCGGCCCCGATCGAGCGCACGTCCACCCAGGGCGTCTGCAGGGGCAGCCCGACCACCCGCCCCTCGTACATCACCTGGGGACGGCCATGGGTGACCAGGCAGGTGTCGAAGCTGGTGCCGCCCACGTCGGCGGTGATCACGTCGCCCAGGCCCAGGTCGCGAGCCAGCTCGGCGGCACCCTCGGCGCCGGCCACCGGGCCCGAGAGGATGGTCTCGAACGGCCGTCTGGCCGCCTCGGCGAAGGGCAGGGCGCCGCCCCCGCAGCGGGTGATCAGCGCCTCGCCCTCGAACCCGGCCCGCCGCAGCTTCTCCTCCAGCCGGTGCAGGTACCCGGCGACCCGGGGTTTGATCCAGGCATCGATCACCGTGGTGCAGGTCCGCTCGTACTCCCGGTACTCGCCCGACACCCGGTGGGAGAGCGAGATGTCCCCGGCAAACCCACAGGCTCGCAGGACCCGCTCGGCCGCCAGCTCGTGGGCCGGATTGGCGTACGCGTGGAGGAAGGCGACGGCCACGCTGCCCACGCCTTCGGCGGCGAAGACCGCGGCCGCCCGGCGGACGTCCTCCTCGTCGAGGGGCAGCCGCACGCTGCCGTCGGCCATGACCCGCTCGGTGACCGGCAGCCGGAGGTGGCGCGGGACCAGCGGCGGCGCCGGCCGCCAGAAGAGGTCGTAGGGATCGTCGCGGTCGCCACGCCGGATCTCGAGCACGTCCCGGAAGCCGCGGGTGGCGAGCAGGCCCACCGGCTGGCCGCGGCGCTCGAGCAGCGAGTTGAGACCCACCGTGGTCCCGTGCAGGAAGTAGCGCGCGGCCCGCAGCAACGGGGCTGGCACCACCTCGGCTACCGCCTGCTCGACCGCTTCGTCCGGAGCCTGGGGCGTGGTCGGACGCTTCGCCACCCGGACCTCTCCGGATTCGTCGTCGTAGAAGATCAGGTCGGTGAACGTCCCGCCGACGTCGACGCCGAGCCTACTCGCCATCCCCAGCTCCTACTTGGACCAGGTCCGGTAGTTGATCTCGTCCGAGTAGAAGTAGGACCTGACCCGCTTGTTGAGGACCGTGATGTACTCGTCCCCGTAGACCGGGATCTTGGGCGTGTCGGCGATCCACAGCCGTTCGATCTGGTCCCAGAGCTGTTGGCGGGTGGCGGGGTCGGTGGTCTGTCGCGCCTGGTCGAGCAGCTGGTCGGCCTGCGGGATGCAGGTGGCGGTCAGGTTGAAGCTGATGCCGCACTTCATGTCGTAGCCCAGGTAGTAGCCCGGATCAATGACGCCGGGTCCGTCGAGGCGAATGAAGGCCTGCACCTTGTGGCCCTCGAGTGCGTTGATGTAGTCGGTGGGCGAGAGCTGCTGGACGGTCAGGTTGACGCCCAGCTGGCTCCACACACCCTGCACCGCGGTGGCCACCTGCTCGTCGATCGGGTTCCCCTCCTGGATCACCAGGGTCGCGCCGATCGGGGTGTGGACGCCGGAGGCCTGGAGCAGCTGGCGGGCCTTGGCCAGGTCGTAGGGCCGGGGCTTTTCGATCTGGGCGTTGTAGCCCGGGAAGGAAGGCGGAAAGGGGCCGAAGAACAGCTTGCCGTAGCCGAAGGCGATGTTTGACAGGATCTGCTGGTAGGGGACCGCGTAGCTCAGCGCCTCGCGCAGCTTCTGGTTGTTGAACGGGGGCATGTTGTTGGCCAGCCCCAGCCATTCGGTCTCGGGGCTGGGGTCGGCGATCACGCGCAGGTTGGGGTTGCTGGCCAGGCTGTGGGCCGACTGCTTGGCCAGTCCCAGCGTCACGTCGGCCGCACCCGACTTGGCCTCCAGCAAGAGGGTGGGGTCGGAGTTGATGAAGTTGATCACGACCTTCTGGGCACCCGACTTCTCGAAGAAGTTGGGGTTGGCGACCAGGACGGCGCGCTTGTTGGGCTCGTAGGACTGCAGCAGGAACGGGCCGTAGCCCGCCACGTGCCCGGCCATCCACTGGTTGACCTGGTTGGGCACCACGCCCCCGTGGGCGTTGACGACGGCCGGATCGACGATCGAGGCGGCCGGTTGGGCCCAGTCCTGGAGCACGTTGGGGTCGGGGCGCGACAGGGTGATCACCACCGTGTTGGGGTCGGGGGTGGCGATGGACTTGATCAGGGGCGGCGTGTAGATCCCGTCGTAGATGAAGTAGCCGCCGCAGCCGTTCATGGTCACGCTGCGCTCGAGCGAGAACTTGACCGCCTGGGAGTCCACGGGGTCGCCGTTGGGGAACTTGAGGCCCGGGCGCAGGTGAAACGTGTAGACCAGCCCGTCGGAGCTGATGTTCCAGCTCTTGGCTAGGTAGGGGACGATGTGGGCGGGATCGGCCTGGGTGGTGCCGTCGGGGCCCGGCTTGCTGCCGTACTGGGTGAGCTGGCTGTAGACGCCGTTGGTGATGGTGAAGTCGGTGGTCCCGCACTCCTCGGCCGGGTCCAGCGTGGCCGGCCCGACCGCCATGTTGACCACCAGGGCGGAGCCGTTGGAGGCTTGCGAGGACGGGGCGGTGTTGCTCGAGCCGCAGGCTGCGGCCACCAGGCACGTGGCTGCGATCAGCGGGCCTCCGCGGCCATTGAGAAACCGGATCAACCACTGCATGCCGTTGGCTCCCTCCGCTCGTACCCGGCCAAGCGACATCGAGCCTGCCGGGATGTGTTCTGCATTTCCTATTCTATAGAACATGACGCCAACTGGGTGCAAGGGATGGGGAGCGGCTGCGGGGGCTGCTATACGATGCTTTCCATGTTGAGTCGGCCCGGGCGGGAGATCCTGCGGCCCCTGGACGCGACCAACCTGCGGGCCAAGGCCCGTGCCGTGATCCGCGCCGGCATCATCACTGGCGAGCTGGCCGCCGGAGAGATCTATCCCGTCTCCTACTTCACCTCTCGGCTCAGGGTCTCGGCGACGCCGATCCGGGAGGCGCTCTTCGACCTGGCCAGCGAGGGGCTGGTCGAGGTGGTGCGCAACCGCGGCTTCCGGGTGCCGGTCCTGAGCGAGGCCGACCTGGACGAGATCTTCGAGATCCGGCTCATGCTCGAGGTCCCCAGCGTCGGCGGGCTGGTCGGGCACCTGGACCCGGACACGGTGGCGGAGAGCCGCGAGTACGCGCGGCAGAACGAGGCCCTGGCCGCCGAGGGCGACCTGGCCGGGTTCCTGGAGACCGACCGCCTCTTCCACGGCCGCCTGCTCCGGCCGCTCGAGAACGCGCGCCTGCGCGACCTGATCGCACGCTACCGGGACATCACCCGGCTGACCGGCCTGACCCAGATTGCCGGCTCACCGCGGCTCATCACGTCGGCCAGGGAGCACGGGGAGCTGCTCGAGGCGCTGGTCAAGGGCGACCGTCTGGGGGCGGAGTTCATCATGCGCCGGCACCTGGAGCACACGCGGGGGCTGTGGGCGGGCCACGACGAGCCGGATGACTGAGGTGCCCGGGGAGCCGGCCGGGCACCGCGGCCCGAGCCCTGGGCTGAGGGACGGCATGGATCCGGTGACCGTGGAGCTGGTCCGGCACGGGCTGGACTCGGTCGCCGCGCAGTTAAAGCGGGTCCTGATGCGGACCGCCTTCACGCCCGTGATCTACGAGGTCCTGGACTTCGCGGTGGCCCTCTACGACCGCCGCTACCGCCTGCTGGCCCAGGCACCCAGCCTGCCCCTGTTCATGGGAAGGCTGGGGTTCTGCGTCGAGGCGGCGGTGGCCGCCGCTGGCGGCGAGGCGACGCTCCGGCAGGGGGACGTCATCCTCTGCAACCTTCCCTTCGACACCGGCTCCCACCCCCAGGACTGCGCCCTGGTGACGCCGGTCTTCTGCCGCTTTGCCCTGATCGGGTACGCGGCCGTCAACGGTCGGTAACTGTTGGCGTTCCAGCCTATAATAACATGCAATGATGAACTTGAAGGAGTGGGTCGCGGCAACAGGGCGTTCATCCCGTGACCGCCTACCGCTGGTTCCGGGAAGGCAAGCTCCCGGTTCCTGCGCGCCGTCCCGGCCGGCTGATCCTGGTGGATCAGGCGCCGGTCAGTGCCGTTCCGGAGATCACGGCCGTGTATGCCCGCGCGAGGTCCCGGATCATCATCGGCGGCCCCAGACGGCGGGCGGCGTGCCACGGTCTCCGGACCTTCCGGCTCGCCTGCGAGCGGATGCTCGACCACGGCGAGGCGGTGGTGCGGTGCTGCATCGCCGAGCTCCCCGACGGCCGCTATCTGGCCCGGGGGGCTGGACGACGACGGTGTGGGGCCGGGTGCGGTGCCCTTCGAGGTGGTGGTCGAAGTCACCGGATCCGAGATCTGCATCGACTTCTCCCGGGCCCCCGACGCCCGGCCCGGGCCCGTCAACTGCCCGCTGCCCAAGACCGTGGCCGCCAGCCGGGTGGCCGTCCTGATGCTGGCCGGGAGGGGGGAAAGCCCCAACGAGGGCCACTTTCGGCCGATCACGGTTCGCACCCGCCCTGGCTCGCTGTTCCATCCCCTGCCGCCCGCCCCGACCTTCATCGGCGGCTGGCCGGCGATGCAGGCGATCGAGGTGATCTATCGGGCACTGGCCCGGGCCGCCGCTCGCCGGGTCCCGGCCTGGAGCGGCGGCTGCCTCTGCTCCCTGGTCTGGTGGGGCACCTCGGGCGGCCTTCTTTGGGCCGACGGCTCGCCCCATCCGGTTGGCCAGGGCGCGGATGCCGGCGGAGACGGCGCCAGCAGCCTGCTGCACCACGCCGAGAGCGCCACCAGACTGACCCCGGTCGAGGTCAGTGAGCAGAAGAACCCATGGGTGGTGGAGCGGTGCGAGCTGGCCCCCGACTCAGGCGGCGCCGGCACCCATCGGGGTGGCCTGGGAATCGATCTCCACGTCCGCCTCACCCAGGACGCCTACCTGACCGCGGTCGTCGAGCGGACCCGGTCGCTGCCCGGCGGCCTGAGCCGCGGGCTGCCGGGCTGGCCCAACCGGCTGACGGTGTGCGAGGCCGGACGCCGGGTACGGCTCGGCAAGACCACCCGGCGCTGGATCCCGGCCAGGGCCTCGATCGAGCTCCACACCGGAGGCGGGGGCGGCTACGAGCGTCCCTCCGAGCATGACCCGGAGGCGGTGCACCGCGACCTCCGCGAGGGCTACGTGACGCCTGCCTACGTGCGCCGCCACCATCCCGAGGTCCTGGCGCTCCTGGACGGGGACCGAGCGCCGGGAGGGGCGACCGGGCGGTGAACGGCCTGCCCGACGTGGTGGTGGTGGGCGGAGGGGCGATCGGGGCCGCCTGCGCCTACGAGCTGTCCCTTCGGGGCGCGTCGGTGACGGTTCTGGAGTCCGGCCCGGAGGTGGGGTGCGGCTGCTCCTACGGGAGTGCGGGGCTGGTGGGAGCGACCATCGTCTCGCCGCTGGCCAGTCCCCAGGCGCTGCGGGAGGGGCTTCGCTGGCTGGGCCGGCGCACGGTGCCGGTGTCCATCCGGCTCCGACCAGCCCTGCTTCCCTGGCTGGCCAGGTTCGGGCTGGCCTGCCGCCGAGGGAGGTTTCGCCGGGCCGAGGCGGTGCTGGCCCCCCTGGGGCGGGAGTCCTTCCGGTTGCACCTCGCCTACGCCGAGGCGGGACTCGATCTCGGACTGGTACAGCGCGGGATCCTCATGGTCTGGGAGACGGAGGAAGGGCTGGTGGCCGGCCGGGAGGAGCTGCGCCGCAGTGCGAAGGAGGCGGCCATGCTCGGCCCTGGAGAGGCCTCGGCGGCCGAGCCACTCCTTCGCCCCACTGCCGCCGGGGCCGCCCTGGTGACCGAGGCGGCGCATGCCGACAGCGCCCGGTGGACGCGCGGGGTGATGCAGGGGGCGGTGGCCCGGGGTGCCCGAGTGAGGACCGGGGTCGAGGTCCGGCGGGTCATGGTGCGGGGCGGCCGGGTGGAGGCGGTGGAGAC
>CADDZO010000006.1 GCA_902812395.1 bacterium
GGGAGGCGCCGCCTCCGCCCCCTCCGGGAGCCACCGCCGGGATGGCGGCCGCGATCTCGAACCGGCTCCGGCAGTGGGGTGTGAGCAAGCCCGCGGCCAGCGGGCCTCGGATCCGGCTCACCGGCGTCCAGCGGGTGCCGGGAGCGCTCCCCACCACCCTGCAGCCGTCGCGGGCGGCGTTGTACGCGGGTGCGGTGCTGGTGCTGCTGGCCGGGCTCCTGGCTGCTATCTTCTACGTCCCCTCGGCGCAGGTGACGCTGGTGGCCGAGGCCAGCCCGTTCTCCGCCGACGTCCAGGTCAACGCCTGGCCGGGCTCGTCGCTGGTCCCCATCCGGGTGGTGCCGATCACGAAGACCGCCTCCATGCAGGCATCAGCCTCGGGCGTTCAGGTCATCCCCGGGAAGCTGGCCACGGGCCAGTTCACCTACCAGGACAACTGTCCCTACCAGCAGGGGATCGAGATCTTCAACGGCCAGCGGCTGGCCACCTCGAGCGGGGTCGAGTTCGCCCAGCTGGGCGACCTCACCATTTACCCCGGACAGTCGCAGACGGTCAGCATCGAGGCGGTCCAGCCCGGAGCGGCGGGCAACGTCCCCGCTGGCGCGATCACGGTGATCGAGCAGAACCAATTTGGCTGCCTCACCGGCAGCAACCAGGATCCCACCTCCGGCGGGGTGGACCAGCAACAGCAGACGGTGATCCAATCCACCGACATCTCGACTGTCCACTCCCTGCTGGAGCAGAACCTGCGTCAGCAGATCCTGAACCAGCTGGGCCAGGACCAGCGTAGCGGCGAGACCATGGTCAACCCGCCCTTCTTCGAAGACAAGCAGTTCAGCACCGACCACCAGGTGGGCGACCAGGTCAAGACCTTCACCGCCACGCTGACCGTCTACGCCGAGGGCGACTTCTACTCCGCGGCGGCCCTGCAACGGGCCTTCCACGCGCAACTGGCGGCCAAGGTCCCGGCGGGCAAGCAGCTCACGACCGACCGCATCCAGCCCGACTACACCGTCACTGCCTCGCAGGGCGGCCACGTCACCTTCCAGGGGAAGGCAACCGCCTACATCGCCCCCAAACTGCCCCTGGGCACCATCCGCAACCAGCTCGCCGGCAAGTCGGTCAGCCAGGCCCGCTCGTTGCTGGCCCGGCTGCCGATCCGGTCGGTTGAGATCCGGCAGAGCGTGCCCTTTCCGGTGCTGCCGCTGGTCGGAAGCCGGATCGACCTCCAGTACAACGAGGTGGCAGCCCCGCCGGGCCCGGGCTGAGGACATGCGGGTGCTAGCCGTGGACCCGGGCAGCCGTCGGGTCGGGATCGCCGTCTCGGACCCCACCGGCACGGTCGCCCAGCCGCTGACGGCGCTGGAGGCCGAGCCGGCGGTCTCACTTGCGGAGCGACTGGTGGCGTTGGCCCGCAAGCAGGGGGCGGAGCGGATCGTGGTCGGCCTGCCCCGCCGCCTGGACGGGAGCCTGGGCCCGGAGGCGGACGCGGCTCGCCACCTGGCCGACCGGCTGCGACGGCTGAGCCGATTGCCGGTCAGCCTCGAGGACGAGCGCCTGACCAGCGTCGAGGCGGACCGGGCACTGATCGCCTCGGGGATCGGGCGGGTCCGGCGCAAGCACCTCTCCCATCCGGTGGCGGCGGCCCTGATCCTCCAGGCTCACCTGGAGCGCAGGCGGCGGTGAACGAGATCTCACGGGCGGCGCTGGCGGACGGCCGAGGCGCGCGCTGCGTCGGCGCCTACGGCGTCCTCCACCGGTGGCGCCGTTCCCTCCGGGGAGTCGCGAACCGCCCTGAGCGGGGACCCGAGGGCGGCCCGGAGCCAGTGGAGCAAGAGCGCCTGACTTCGTTAGGCTGGGCCCTGGAGGCGTAGTCGATGCGGACTCCTCCCCCGGCCACCATGCCTCCGCCCGAGCTGAACCGGCTGGCCCCAGCGCGAACGGTACCGGCCGCTCGGCCCCGTCGGCGGCGTGGCCGTCGGCTCGCGACCCTGGTGCTGGTGGTCGCAGTGCTGGCGCTGCTGGCTGACCGCGGCTACGCGTACGGGCGGGACCAGATGGCCCCGGTCACCGCCCGTTCCGAGCCGGTTGCCTTCCAGGTGTCGCGGGGTGAGAGCTCGGTCCAGGTAGCGGAGGCTCTGCAGCGGGCCGACCTCATCCGAAGCGCGCTCTTGATGGAGGTGTATCTGCGCTACCTCGCCTACCGCGGTCGGCCGGCCACGATCGAGGCCGGGGTCTTCAGGCTGAATCGGGACATGAGCCTGGCCCGGATCGTGGCCGCACTTGCCCACGCCGGCCAGCCCCAGGTCAAGGTGACGCTGCCCGATGGCGACACCATGGCCGAGATGGCGGCCCTCGCCCAGAAGGCGGGGGTGGGTACCGCCCAGCAATACCTGGCCGCGGCCCAAGACGAGACCGCCTGGGTGGCCCGCTTCCCCTACCTGGGCAGTGGCCGGCCGCCCGGAGCGCCCGGCGACCTGGAAGGGTTCCTCTACCCGGACAGCTACGACCTGAACAAGGGGGCAACGGTCCAGGATCTGATCGCCGACCAGCTCCAGCGCTTCCAGCAGGTGGTGGGACCCCTGGAGGCCCAGATGGCGCAACCGACCGCATCCCGGCCGCCGGAATCGCTGTATGCCATCGTGACCCTGGCCTCCATCGTGCAGCGGGAGGTCACCAGCGACCAGGACCGGGCTATGGTATGCGGGATCTTCTACAACCGTCTGTCCCAGGGCATGCCGTTGCAGGACGACATGACGGTGGCCTACGGGCTCGGGATCAGTCCCACCCAGCTGACCACCGCCGACCTCCAGAAGGACACCCCGTACAACACCTACCTGCACAAAGGCCTGCCCGTCGGGCCCATCTCCAATCCCAGCCTGGCCAGCATCAAGGCCTGCGTCCAGCCCACCCCCAGTCCGGATCTCTTTTTCTTCACCGATCCCAAGGGCGTCGCCCATTACGCCCGCACCTACGCCCAGTTCCAGCAGCAAGAGCAGCAATACGGCGTAGGTGCCGGGTGAGACGGGTACTGCTGATCGGGCAGGGGATCGGATACTCGGCCAGCCCGCGTATGCAGGGGGCCGCCTTCGCGGCGGTGGGCCTGCCCTGGACCTATGAGCTGCTCGACATTCCGTCCGAGCGGCTACCGGCGGCGGTCAGCCGGTTGCGGGCGCCGGACTGTGCCGGTGCCAACGTCACCATCCCCCATAAGGTGGCGGTGATCCCGCTGCTGGACGGGATCGAGGGCGAGGCCGAGCAGGCCGGAGCCGTCAACACCGTGCGCCGTGAGGGTACGCGCCTGGTCGGCTCGAACACCGACGTGGCCGGGATCCGGACCGCCCTTGGCCTGGTCGGGGTGGAGCCGGTTGGCGCCCGGGCCGTTGTGCTCGGCGGCGGTGGGGCCGCACGGGCGGCGGCGGTGGCGTTGCGTGGCGCCCGGCTGGCCTTCCTGGTACGGCAGGGAGAGCTCGATGTTGACCTGCCAGGCAAGGTGGTCGCCTGGGACGACCCCACCGGCGCTGCCCTGGTCGGCCACTGCGACGTGCTCGTCAACGCTACCCCGCTCGGCCGCCACGGCGAGATGCCGGTGCGTCCGGCCGCGTTGCCTCCGCAGGGGGCGGTCGTCGATCTGGTTTATGTGACCGGGGGCACGCCGCTGATCCGACGTGCTCGTCAGCTGGGCCTGCGTTGCGCCGACGGCTGGGTCGTGCTCCTGGCCCAGGGCGCGGCTGCGTTCACTGCCTGGACTGGCAGGGAGGCGCCGCTGGAGGCGATGCGGGCGGCGCTGGAGCCGTGAGCGTTCCGCCGGTGATGCTGCTGCTGGCATGGGCCCCGGTCGGGGTCGGAGCCGGCGTAGCGGTCCGCTGGGGGTCGGTGTGGCTGGCCCGGCGGCAGGGCCTTCCGGCCGGGCAGCGAGCGTGGCAGCGGCTGGGGCCGCCGGTAGCCTGCGGGCTGCTCTTCGCCGGCCTGGCCTGGAGGCTCGGGCCCGTGCCACCGCTGTTGATCCGGAGCCTGTGGGCAGCGGTGCTGGTTCAGGTTGCCTTCTTCGATGCCGAGCATCGTCTCGTGCTGGATTGCGTGCTGGCCCCGGCCGCAGCGTTGGCGCTGGCGCTGAGCCCCTTCACCCCTGGCGTGGGGCTGCTGGCTGCGGTTCTGGCCGGAGCCGGCTCGGGGATCGCCTTCTTGCTGCTGGCAATAGCGGGCTCGCTGGTCTTCAAGGCCGAGGCGATGGGGCTGGGCGATGTCAAGCTGGCCGCGTTCCTGGGCCTGATCCTGGGCCGGCTGGCGGTGAGTGGGATCTTGATCGGGGTAATCCTGGCCGGCGCGGTCGGGGTTTCGCTGGTCGTGCTTCACCTGCGTTCGATGCGGGACTCCATCCCCTACGGCCCCTTCCTCACCGCTGGGGCCCTGGCCTGCCTGCTCGCCTTCACCTGAGCCGAACACGGAGTGGGCCTCGATGCGCTCGTCCTTCCGGTTTGGGCCGGGGTGCTCACGTGACGCGAGCCCTCTTCCGTCGGGCCCATCTCCAATCCCAGCCTGGCCAGCATCAAGGCCTGCGTCCAGCCCACCCCCAGTCCGGATCTCTTTTTCTTCACCGATCCCAAGGGCGTCGCCCATTACGCCCGCACCTACGCCCAGTTCCAGCAGCAAGAGCAGCAATACGGCGTAGGTGCCGGGTGAGACGGGTACTGCTGATCGGGCAGGGGATCGGATACTCGGCCAGCCCGCGTATGCAGGGGGCCGCCTTCGCGGCGGTGGGCCTGCCCTGGACCTATGAGCTGCTCGACATTCCGTCCGAGCGGCTACCGGCGGCGGTCAGCCGGTTGCGGGCGCCGGACTGTGCCGGTGCCAACGTCACCATCCCCCATAAGGTGGCGGTGATCCCGCTGCTGGACGGGATCGAGGGCGAGGCCGAGCAGGCCGGAGCCGTCAACACCGTGCGCCGTGAGGGTACGCGCCTGGTCGGCTCGAACACCGACGTGGCCGGGATCCGGACCGCCCTTGGCCTGGTCGGGGTGGAGCCGGTTGGCGCCCGGGCCGTTGTGCTCGGCGGCGGTGGGGCCGCACGGGCGGCGGCGGTGGCGTTGCGTGGCGCCCGGCTGGCCTTCCTGGTACGGCAGGGAGAGCTCGATGTTGACCTGCCAGGCAAGGTGGTCGCCTGGGACGACCCCACCGGCGCTGCCCTGGTCGGCCACTGCGACGTGCTCGTCAACGCTACCCCGCTCGGCCGCCACGGCGAGATGCCGGTGCGTCCGGCCGCGTTGCCTCCGCAGGGGGCGGTCGTCGATCTGGTTTATGTGACCGGGGGCACGCCGCTGATCCGACGTGCTCGTCAGCTGGGCCTGCGTTGCGCCGACGGCTGGGTCGTGCTCCTGGCCCAGGGCGCGGCTGCGTTCACTGCCTGGACTGGCAGGGAGGCGCCGCTGGAGGCGATGCGGGCGGCGCTGGAGCCGTGAGCGTTCCGCCGGTGATGCTGCTGCTGGCATGGGCCCCGGTCGGGGTCGGAGCCGGCGTAGCGGTCCGCTGGGGGTCGGTGTGGCTGGCCCGGCGGCAGGGCCTTCCGGCCGGGCAGCGAGCGTGGCAGCGGCTGGGGCCGCCGGTAGCCTGCGGGCTGCTCTTCGCCGGCCTGGCCTGGAGGCTCGGGCCCGTGCCACCGCTGTTGATCCGGAGCCTGTGGGCAGCGGTGCTGGTTCAGGTTGCCTTCTTCGATGCCGAGCATCGTCTCGTGCTGGATTGCGTGCTGGCCCCGGCCGCAGCGTTGGCGCTGGCGCTGAGCCCCTTCACCCCTGGCGTGGGGCTGCTGGCTGCGGTTCTGGCCGGAGCCGGCTCGGGGATCGCCTTCTTGCTGCTGGCAATAGCGGGCTCGCTGGTCTTCAAGGCCGAGGCGATGGGGCTGGGCGATGTCAAGCTGGCCGCGTTCCTGGGCCTGATCCTGGGCCGGCTGGCGGTGAGTGGGATCTTGATCGGGGTAATCCTGGCCGGCGCGGTCGGGGTTTCGCTGGTCGTGCTTCACCTGCGTTCGATGCGGGACTCCATCCCCTACGGCCCCTTCCTCACCGCTGGGGCCCTGGCCTGCCTGCTCGCCTTCACCTGAGCCGAACACGGAGTGGGCCTCGATGCGCTCGTCCTTCCGGTTTGGGCCGGGGTGCTCACGTGACGCGAGCCCTCTTCGGCCGCCGCGGGCGGGACGCTGGCGGCAGCGCCCGGGTGGGATGGAAGGCGGGGACTGCCCGCCACCAGCCCTGAAGAATGTCTTGGTTGCGGTCGGGTTCATCACAGGTCCACTTGCTCCCCTGTTCGCTTTGCGGCGAAAATTCCTGCGGAGCCCGCGCGGCCGGGCTGGTCAGGGGACCTGGGCGCCGCTGGACCGGCACTCGGATTGCGGTCGCTCCGTTACTTGCTGGTATGGCGATGCGGCGTAGCTGTCGCCGTTGACTGCTTGGTGCGTTTGCCATTCTGTGAGCTCAACTCTTCGACACCTATGGTGAGGCGGAACCGGAGGGAGCTGGAACAGAGCTGCAGGCCGTAGCGAGCGCGAACCCTGCCGCATCAAGAACGAAACCCGTGAGCGGAAGAGGGGTCCGAGCCTCGGTCAACTGGGTGAAGGCAGCAATCCGTGCCTTGGAGCCCCGAGGCAGCCCGGAACTCCGGCGTAGGGGAGGCGGCATGCAGCGAAGGCGGTCGGGCGACTGGAGAGACCCTCCTGCGCCCGTGGGCGAGGCCAATCGCCGCCGAGCCGTGTCCTTGCGGCGCGAGCGGACCTGGTCACAAGCCTGCGGAGGCTGGCGGCGGACACAGAACCGGTGCTCGAACGACAACGTTCCCGACGGCTACAATCCAAACGCCGCGATGCCCCGTCACCTGATGGAGGGTGAGACCATCGTGCTCCCCACGATCCACCGACACTGGATCCTCTTCGTGCAGCGGGTCGTGCCCGCCAGCCTGCTCGCCATAGTGGCGCTGCTGATCCTCTTCCTGGCTGGCAGGGGGGTGGTCGTGCGAGCGCTGGGCACGACCGCGATCGGGCTGGCCCTGGGAGTCTGGATCTTGATCGTCTGGATCCAGTGGTGGTATGCAGCGACCCTCACGCTCACCGACCAGCGGGTGCTGCTGGAGAGGGGCATCATCGTCCGGCGGAGCAAGGTCATCCCGCTGGACCGGGTCCAGGACGCTTCCACCCGCCAGGGGCCGATGGGACGGCTCCTGAACTACGGGGACATCGAGATCGACGCCGCTGGCCCCCGGGGGGCCGAGCTGTTCGACCACGTAGGCGCCCCCGAGGTGGTGCGGGACCAGGTCCTGATCCTCTCCGACCAGATGCGGCGGCGATGACACGCCCGACTCTGGCCCTGGTCGGGTTCATGGCCAGCGGGAAGACCGCAGTGGGTGCCCTGGTCGCCCTCCGGGCGGGGGTCCCCCATCACGACCTGGACGCCATGGTCGAGGCACGCTGTGGGATGCCCATCCCGCACATCTTCGAGCTCCGTGGAGAGGGTGCCTTTCGAGAACTGGAATCGGAGCTGCTGGCCGAGGCGCTGGAGCCGGGCGCGGTGGTGTCCATGGGCGGCGGCACCCCACTTTCCGATCACAACTGGCGCCTGATCCGGGAGCGGGCGGTCACGGTCTGGCTCGACGCCCCCCTGGAAGCACTGGCCGCTCGCGCCGCCGGCGGGCTCGGCCGGCCGCTCTGGTCCGATCCGGAGCGCCTGCGGCAGCTCTGGCTGTCCCGCCTGCCTCGCTACGCCGAAGCCGACCACCGCGTGGACGCTACCCGCCCCTTGGAGCTGGTGGCGGAGGAGGTCTGGACCAGATGGCGCGGGTGACGGTTTCGCTCCCTGGCAGCCCCTACCCGGTCATGATCGGCGCGGGCGCGCTGACCGAGCTCCCGGCGCTTTTGGAGCATCTGGAGGCAACCGCGGTGGCGGTGATGACCGACCGTACCGTGGAGAGCCTCTGGGCCGCGACCATTCGGGAGCGGCTTGAGGCGGCCGGCCTGGCCACGGCGCTCTGGGCGATGGAGCCAGGGGAGGGGGCCAAGAGCCTGGGTGGCCTGGAGCGGGCGCTGGCCTTCCTCGAGCAGGCTGGCATCGACCGAGGGGGGGTGGTCCTCGCCCTGGGCGGGGGTACGGTAGGCGACCTCGCCGGGTTCGCCGCCGCGGTCTGGCTGCGGGGCGTGCGCTGGCTAGGCGTCCCGACCACCCTGCTGGCCATGGTCGACTCCAGCGTCGGTGGCAAGACCGGCATCAACACCGCCCTGACCAAGAACGCGGTCGGGGCCTTCTGGCAGCCCTCGGCGGTGTTGGCCGACCTCGACCTGCTTCGGACCCTGCCCGAACCGGATTATCTGGCCGCCTTCGGCGAGGTCGTGAAGTACGCGGTTGCGATGGATGCCGGTCTGGCCGAGATCCTGGAGCGGGACGCGTCAGCGCTGGCACGACGTGCCCTGGCGGCTCTCGAGCCGGTGATCGCCCGTTGCGTCGAACTCAAGGCCGGGGTGGTTGCGGTGGACGAGCGCGAGGGTGGGCGGCGTGCCCTGCTCAACTACGGCCACACCGTCGGCCATGCACTGGAGGCGGCGTCGGGCTGGCGGGCGGCCCACGGGCGAGCGGTTGCGCTGGGTATGCAGGCCGAGGCCCGGATCGCCTTGGGGCTTGGTCTCTGCCGGCCCGGGCTGACCCGACGGCAGACGGCGCTGCTGACCGCATTCGGCCTGCCCGGGCCGCTGCCCGACGTTGACGTGGGGGCGGTGCTGGCAGCGGTGCCTCGGGACAAGAAACGGCGTGGCGGCATCGTACGCTGGGTGATGCCGCGCGAGCTGGGCCAGGCCGAGGTCGGCTGGGAGGTTCCGGAGGAGGTGGTGGCGGAAGCCGTTGGGGAGGTACTCTCGGCCTCGTCCCTGGGTACGCTTCCCGGGTGAGCATGCGCGGCCGCCTGCTCATGGTCAATGGGCCCAACCTGAATCTGCTGGGTCGGCGCGAACCTGCCATCTATGGCCACTCCACCCTGGCCGAGCTGGAGGAGATGGCGCGGCGTCGGGCCACGGAGCTGGGGTGCGAGTTGATCTGCTTCCAGTCCAACTCGGAGGGCGCCATCCTGGACTTCCTCCACGATCGTGCCCCGGGGAGCCTCGGGGTGGTGCTCAACCCGGGCGCGCTGACCCACAGCTCGTATGCGCTCTACGATTGTCTGCGCGCGCTACCGGTTCCGGTGGTGGAGGTGCACCTCTCCAACCTGTTTGCGCGTGCGGAGGAGTTCCGGTCCCGCGACGTGGTCGCCCCGGCCGCGGCTGGTGTGATCTGCGGACTGGGGCCTCGCGGCTATCTGTTGGCAATGGAGTTCCTGGTTGATCGAGACGAATGACTTCCGAGTCGGGACCGTCTTCGAGATGGACGGCCGGCTGCTCACCATCCTTGACATCCAGCACATCAAGCTCGCTCGGGGCAGCGCGGTGATCAAGGCCAAGCTGCGCAACGTCGAGGACGGCACGATCTTCGAGCAGAGCTTCCGGTCGGGCGACAAGTATCGCGAGGCCCGGATCGAGAAGACGGAGGCCACCTACCTCTACTCCGAGGGCGACCTCTTCCACTTCATGGATGCCACCACCTTCGAGCAGATCCCGCTCAGCCGGGAGCAGGTGGCGGACGTCCTCCCGTTCCTCAAGGAGGGCAACTCGGTCAACCTGCTTCGATACGAGGACCGGGTGATCGGGGTCGAGCTTCCGATCACGGTCGAGCTGGAGGTCCGGGAGACGGAGCCGGGTGTGCGGGGCGACACCGTGTCCGGTGCGACCAAGCCGGCGACGCTGGAAACCGGGGCGGTGGTCCAGGTCCCCCTGTTCGTCAACCAGGGTGACCGGATCCGGGTTGACACCCGCACCAGGGCCTACATTGAGCGAGTGTAGGATCGGGAGCATGGAGTACGCGGCGCCGCCGGGCAGCGTCCGGGTGGCAAACGAGGTCATTGCCAGCATCGCCGCGATGGCCGCCCGTGAGGTGGATGGGGTCGCCGGTCTGGACGAGGCCAACGCCCGCCACTTCGGGGACTGGTTCAAACGCGAGACCGCCCACCGCGGTGTGCGGGTGATGCTGGACGGCGACCATGTGATCCACCTCGAGGTGTTCTTGACCGTGCTCTCCGGCGCGGTCCTGCGCGAGGTGGCCGGGCGGGTCCAGGACGCCGTGGTGGAGGCGGTGCAGCGCATGCTGGGGCTCGAGGTGGGCGAGGTCAACGTCTTCGTATCCAGCATCGCGTTCTCCGGCTGAGGATGCCGGGCCCCCGCCACCGCGCCCGCGAGCTGGCGCTGGCGGCCCTCTTCCAGCTCGAGCACGGCCCAGAGGACGATCCGTCCGAGGTAGTCGCCTACCTCGCCACCGAGCAGGGGGCGGACCAGCGGGTAGTGGACTTTGCTGTGGAGCTGGTGGAGGGGGTGGTCGCACATCGGGAGGAGCTGGATCGGATGATCCGAGCTGCCGCCACCCACTGGAGCATGGAGCAGATGGGGCGGGTAGAGGGCATCGTGCTGCGGATGGCGGCCTACGAGATCGCGATCGCCCGCCGAGTCCCGGTCCGGGCGGCGATCAACGAGTCGATCGAGCTGGCCAAGACCTTTGCGGCCGGGGAGGAGTCGGGTCGCTTCGTGAACGGCGTGCTCGGGCGGATCGCCTCGCTGGTGGCATCGTGAGCGATGACATCGACGGGCTGGATGCCGTGCTCGGGCGGTTGGAGGCGCTGGTCGCCCGGCTGGCCGACGTGAGCTCGCCGCTGGAGCGGCTGGTGGCCGACCACCAGGAGGCGCAGCGCCTGCTGGGGCTGGCCCGCCGACGGCTGGAGGAGGCCGCCCGCCGGATGGCGCCGGATCAGACGGGGTGAGAGACCTTGGACTACCTGCTGCCGGCCTTCGCGGCCTGGTTCGTGGCCCAGACTCTCAAGGTGGTCATCGCGTCGGTCCGTCACCGCCGGCTGCGCCTCCGGGTCTGGATCGAGATGGGCGGGATGCCGAGCTCTCACGCCGCCCTGGTCGCCGGCCTGACCACCGCCGTCGGCCGCCATGACGGGCTCGGTTCCGCCACCTTCGCCGTCGCCCTTATCTTCTCGTTCGTGGTCATGTACGACGCCCAGGGGGTACGCCGGGCGGTCGGGCGTCAGGCTGCCCTGCTGAACCGACTGGTCGAGGACATGGTGGCGATGCGGGGGATCAAGGAAGACCGGCTGCGGGAGCTCCTGGGCCACACTCCCTTCGAGGTGGTGGTGGGAGCGGCACTGGGGGTGGGAATGGGCTTCCTGCCCCTTCGATGATGCACGCACATTCGTTCGGATAGAATCACGCCATGCCCATCCGACGGCGTTCGGCCAGCGGCAGGCCGCGTCTGGACACGGCGTTGGCCGCGGCCGGACTGGCTAGCAGCCGGGAGCACGCACAGGCACTGATCCTGGCCGGTCGGGTCAGGGTCGGTGGTGAGACCGTGCGGGAGCCTGGCCGGGCCGTTCCCGTGGACGCTAGGCTGGAGGTCACCGGCCGACGCCTGGCCAGCCGGGCGGGCGGCAAGCTGGATCCGGCCCTGGACCGGTTCGGGGTCCGCGTCCATGGCCGGGTCTGCGCCGACGTGGGCGCGGCCGCCGGCGGCTTCACCGACGTCCTGCTCCGACGCGGGGCGGCACGGGTGTACGCCATCGACGTGGGCCGAGGCCTGCTGGACTGGCGACTGCGCCAGGACCCACGGGTGGTGGTGATGGAGGGGGTCAATGCCCGCTACCTGGACGCCCTCCCGGAGGCGGTGTCGCTGGTCACCGTCGACCTGTCCTTCATCGGGTTGGAGACGGTGCTCCCGGCGCTGGGCCGGGCTGCGCCTGGGGCAGAGTTCGTGGTCCTGTTCAAGCCCCAGTTCCAGGTCCGGCGGGACGAGGTGGGAGAGGGAGGGGTGGTCCGCGACCGCGCTGCCGTGGCAGCCGCGCTCGACCGCTTCCTGGCGTGGTGCCGGACCTCTGGCTTCATCTTGCTCGGGAAGGTGGCTTCCGAGGTACCGGGCGCGGCCGGGAACCGGGAGCTGCTCCTCCACCTGCGGGGGCCAGCATGATCGGGTTCCTCCATCACCCTCAGGTGCCGGCCAGCCATCCGGTCCTGGTCCAGGCCCGGCGGCGCCTGCAGCAGGGCGGGGTGGGGAGCTGGATCTCGACCCGGGACCATGCCCCCAGGCTGTGGCGTGGGACCAGGCTGCTGGTGACCCTGGGTGGCGACGGCACAGTGCTCAGCGGTGCCGCCCTGGCCGCCCCCCGAGGGATCCCGATCCTGGGGGTGAACCTTGGCCGCCTCGGGTTCCTGACCGAGATCGAGATCGGGGGCTTGGTGGAGGGGCTGGGTCGCTTCTTGAGCGGTGACTACCGACTGGATGAGCGGAACCTGCTCGAGGTCGGGCTGGTCCGATCGGGTCGCTCGCTGCGCCGGGCCCTGGGCCTCAACGAAGTGTCGGTGCAGCGCATCGGAGGAGGGGTGATCCGGCTGCGCCTGGCGGTCGACGAGCAGGAGGTGGGGGTGATCGACGCCGACGGCGTGATCGTGGCCACCGCCACCGGCTCCACCGCCTACGCGCTGGCGGCGGGCGGGCCGGTGCTGGAGCCGAGCCTGGGCGATCTGCTCCTGGTGCCGATGAATCCCTTTGCGCTGACCGTTCGCCCGATCGTCTTTCCCGCCGACCAGCGTCTCACCGTGGAGGTCCCCCGCGACCGGGCCACAGCCTCGGTGGACGGAGCGCCGCCCTGGCGGCTGCGACCGGGAGACAGCCTTCGCGTCTCCGGCTTCGGCCGCCGCTTGCGGATGGTCCGCTTCTCGGGGCCCGAGCGCTTTTACGGTCTGCTCCAGCAGAAGCTGGGCTGGGGGCTGCCGCTGGTCCCGACCCCGGAGCGGGCGAGTGGGATGTGGAAGGAGGCATCGCAGGCATGTTGAGGGAACTGCAGGTGCGAGACCTGGCTCTGCTCGAGCATGCCCGGGTCACCTTTGGACCCGGCCTCAACCTCCTCACCGGTGAGACCGGAAGCGGCAAGTCGCTGATCGTAGACGCGCTGGGCCTGGCGCTGGGGGCGCGGGCCAGCGCCGACCAGGTGCGGCATGGTGCCGATCGTGCCCGAATCGAGGCCGTCTTCGAGCTCCAGGGCGAGGCGGCTGCCGCCCTGCGACGTCAGGGTTTGGGGACGGGCCGGCTGGTGCTGGGACGCGAGGTCGGGGGCCGCGGTGCTGCCCGCATCAACGGGCGGCCGGCCACGCCCGGCCAGCTGCGGGAGCTGGGCCGATGCCTGGCCGGGATCCACGGGCAGCACGATCAGCGCCTGCTCCTCGACGGCGAGGCCCAGACCCTGCTCCTGGACGGGTTCGCGGGCGCGCTGGAGCTGCGCGAGGCGGTGGCTGCCGCCCACCGCATGTGGTCGGAGGCTGGCTCGAAGCTTGCCTCTCTGGAGCAGATGCAGGCTCGGGGCAAGCGGGAGGAGGAGTATCTGCGATGGCAGCTGGAAGAGCTGCGCCGGGCCGGACTCCGGCCTGGGGAGGACGCCGAGCTGGCGGCCGAGCGCCAGCTGGTACGCCACGCCGCCCGGCTGGCCGAGTTGATCGAGGCTGCGGTGGGCGCGTTGCGGGCGGATGAGGGTGTGGCGGCGGCGGAGACGGCGGTGCGGTCGGCGGCCGAGCTGGATCCGCGGTTGGGTGAGGCGGCAGGCCGGCTGCAGGCAGTGGACGAGGAGCTGGCCGATCTGGTGGCCGAGCTCCGGCACTATCTGGATGCGATCGATGCCGACCCCCAGCGGCTGGAGGCCATCGAGTCCCGCCTGGCGGCGCTCGAGCAGATCAAGCGCAAGTACGGCGGCAGCCTGGAGGAGGCGATTGCCGAGCGCCAGCGCCTGGAGGTGCAGTTGGCCCACGCCGAAGATCTGGAGGCGGCTCTCGAGGCGGCACTCGCCGAGCGGGAGCGGGCGCGGGACCAGCTGCAGCAGCTAGCGGCGGAGTTGAGCGAGGTCCGCGCAGGAGCCGCACGGCGGCTGGAGGAGGCGGTGATAGCCGAGCTGGCCGGCCTGCGCCTGGACGAAGCCACATTCGAGGTGGGCCTGGTACCGCGACCTGAGGTGGGACCAGAGGGGGCGGAGACGGTCGAGATGCGGCTGTCGGCCAACCCGGGCGAGCCTCCGGCGCAGCTCTCCCGGGTGGCGTCAGGGGGCGAGCTCTCGCGCATCATGCTGGCGATCCGGGCTGCCGGGGCAGAGGCCGACCATCTGCCCACGCTGGTCTTCGACGAGGTCGACACCGGGATCGGGGGAGAGACCGCCGTCCAGGTCGGCCTGCGACTGCGTGCGCTTGGCTCGCGTCGCCAGGTGCTGGTGGTCAGCCACCTGGCCCAGATCGCGTGCTTCGCCGATCATCACCTGGTGGTGGAGAAGGTGCCTGGGCCGGCCGGACGCAGCGTGGTCAGAGTGCGGGAGCTGGTGTCGGAGGAGGAACGGGCGGTGGAGCTGGCTCGGATGATGAGCGGAGCGGCCACGGAGAAGGCACTGGCACGGGCTCGCGAGCTTCTGGAGGAGGCCAGGTTCGCGACCGGCCGGCCCTCCCCTCGGGCGATGGCCGCGACCGGGTAGCCCCGACCGGGTAGCTGCCGTTGATCGGCACGCGACCGCGTCAGGCGGGTGCGGGTGGGCCGCCGACGCCGATCCTCGAACCTCGCTGCGGTGCGGGGCGAGCGGACCTTCGACCAGCGCTGACCGTGCATCGATCCCGTCCTTGGGCCGAATCGGATCCCCTCGATGGACACCCATGCCATGCTCCATTCGGCCCAATCCACATATTCAGATCAGGGCAACAGCTTGAACCCGACGGACAAATTGAGGGCCGTTGCCCAGGTCAGATACATGAGCCAGAGTCCGGTGGCGAGATGCCAGGTACCCATGGATTGCCTGCCGGCCTTCAGTCCCAGGCTGGTGAAGAACTCGCTCACGGAGAACTCCGTCAGCCCGGTGAAGAGAAGCGCGACCGGCACATCCTGCCCTACGGGAATGGAGACGACGACGGTGCCGAGCACCGAGATGAGGGTGATGCGACGCCCTTCCCTTTGGCTCCCACTGCTCCGACTTCGTCCACAAGCGGATGCTGGCCTCCGGTGTGCCGTTGCGCTCGTGGCCGACACTGGTGGCCGAACTGGTCAGGGTAACCAGGCGGCGGGGGTGGATCGAGCTGGTGGAGGCGGCACCTCGCATCGAGCCTGCTGGCCCGACAACGGCTCGCATGGCCGGCCTGCTTCGCCAGCTGGCGAGCGAGCAGGAACTCGATGCCAGCGAAGCCATTTTCGACCACCTTGGCGCCCATCTCCAGGAGGCGGGTGTCACGGTGGCTGGGGAGTACCGGGTCGATCTGCCGGTTGGGGAGTGGGGAGGCAGAATCGGCTCCTCTCTGGCAACCGACGTCCGGGCGGTGTTTGCTCGGATGGGGGACGTCTTCACCGAGCGGCTCGGCCTTCCTCCGGCTGAGTGTCGTGAGCTGCTGGGCGCCATGCAGCTCGAGTGGGAGGAACAGCACAGTTGCTCGAGGGTCGCCATCGCCTGGGGCCAGGCGCCTGGCTGACGCCATCCGTGACGCAGGCTGATTACGGGTCTTCAGGCGTCACAAGGGGGCGACATCGCGGCAATCCCCGGCATGCCGGTCAGGTGGTGAACTCCGAGCTCGGACCGCGTTCGCCACCGGCGCAACGTATCCACGGCCCGTCGCTGCCCACGGGATCGTGGGAACTTGCGCTAGCAGATGCGGGGCAGCGGGTCGCCGATGAGCATGTCCACCACCCGGGAGCCGCCGAAAGCCGTGTGCATGAAGACCATCCCCGCCGGCTCGGCTCGGATCTCGCCGATGTCGGCCGCCTGAGCACCGAGCGGGTGCGCGCGCATCGCCTCCACGACATCCCTGGCGCACTCGGATGCGACCACTGCCACGATCTTGCCTTCATTGGCCATGTAGAGCGGATCGATACCCAGGATCTCAGCCGCCCCCCTGACCTCATCCCGGACCGGCAGCGCCTCCTCCCGGATCGCCACTGCCAGCTCCGCCTCCATGGCCAGCTCGTTGAGGACGGTGGCCACGCCGCCCCGGGTTGCGTCTCGCATCAGGTGCACGTCGCCCGCCTCCATGACCGCGGAGCAGAGCTCGTGCAAGGGCGCGGTGTCCGAGGCCAGATCCGATTCCAGATCGAGGTCGCCGCGTGCCAGCATGATGGCGGTGCCATGGTCCCCGATCGTGCCCGAGACCAGGACCCGGTCCCCGGGCCGGACCCGCTCCAGCCCCAGCCGTGCTGGCTCCCGGACGAGCCCCACGCCGGTCGTGTTCACGAACAGAAGGTCACCTTTGCCGCGCGGCACCACCTTGGTGTCGCCGGCGAGCAAGCGCACCCCTGCCCGCCGCGCCGCCTCGGCCATCGAGGCCACCACCCGGCGCAGCACGTCGGTTTGCAGGCCCTCCTCAAGGATGAAGCCGGCGGTGATGCAGAGCGGCTCGGCCCCGGTCACGGCCAGATCGTTGACGGTTCCGTTGACGGCCAGCTCACCGATGTCGCCGCCCGGGAAGAAGAGCGGAGAGACGACGTAGCTGTCGGTGGTCACCGCCAGGGTGGCCCCGTTCGCCGTGAGGAGGGCCGCGTCCCCTTCCGGGTTGCCGAAGGACGGCCGGAATAAGGCTTCGATCAGGGTCCGGGTCGCCTTGCCGCCGGCGCCGTGGGCCATGTTGATGGCCTCGTCGCGGAGCCGCGGTGCCCGCCGTCGGATCGCCTCGATCCGCTCCAGCACCTCCTGCTCCGACCACTTGCCGATCCGGGAAGAGTCACTGGCGGGCATTGGGGGCCTCCGGCTGCAGGACGGTGAGCCGGGAGTCTGCTCGGCTGAAGCGGCCAAAGTTGTAGTAGGCGGCGCAGGCGCCCTCTGAGGAGACCATGCAGGTCCCGATCGGTGTCTCTGGCGTGCAGGCGGTGCCGAAGACCTTGCACTCCCAGGGCTTCAGCACTCCCTTCAGGACCTCGCCGCACTGGCAGGCCTTGGGGTCGGCGACCCGGACCCCCGGGACTTCGAAGCGAAGCTCGGCGTCGTACCGGGCGTACTCCTCGCGAATAGCCAGGGCCGAAAGCGAGATGAAGCCCAGTCCTCGCCATTCGAAGTGGGGGCGGAGCTTGAAGGCACGCCGGATCACCTCCAGCGCCCGTGGGTTGCCGTCGGCGGCAACGATGCGGGTGTACTGGTTCTCGACCTCACAGCGGCCCTCGAGGACCTGGCGGATGACCATGTGCACGCCCTGGAGGATGTCGAGCGGCTCGAAGCCGGTCACCACCACCGGCTTGTGGTAGCGCTGGGCAACGAAGTCGTAGGGCCGGATGCCGATCACGGCGCTCACGTGGCCGGGGCCCAAGAAGCCGTCCAGGCGCAGGTCGGGTGAGTCCAGGATCGCCTTGATCGGGGGAATGATCATCACGTGGTTGCAGAAGATCGAGAAGTTGGGCACCTGCTCCTCAGCTGCCCGAAGCAGCGTCAGCGCCGTCGAGGGGGCAGTGGTCTCGAAGCCGATGGCGTAGAAGACCACCTCGCGCTCCGGGTTCTGATAGGCGAGACGGAGCGCGTCCAAGGGCGAGTAGACCATGCGTACGTCCGCTCCTTGGGCCTTGGCGTCGAGGAGCGAGCCGCGACTTCCTGGGACCCGCATCATGTCGCCGAAGCAGGTGAAGATGACCCCCGGGGTGCTGGCTACGGCGATGCCGTCGTCGACGCGGCCCATGGGGATCACGCAGACCGGGCAGCCCGGGCCGTGTACGAGCTCGACGTTGGGCGGCAGCAAGTCCTCAATCCCGTACTTGTAGATGGTGTGGGTGTGGCCGCCGCAGACCTCCATGATCTTCCAGTGGCGGTCGCCTGCCTCCTCTGCGATCCGCCGCGCCAGCGCGGCCGCCACCGCCTGGTCCCGGAACTCGTCCACGAATTTCATGCCGTCTCCTCCAGCCCCCGGACGAGGGCGTGGTACATGGTCGCCTGGGCCTCCTGGATTCGGGGGATGTAGGTGCTGTCGGTTACCAGCAGGTGGTCGATGAAGGGAGCGTCCCGCCAGGCCCCCCCTCCGTAGCCGACCAGCGCGATCGTGATCAGACCCTGCCGCTTCGCTTGCTCGAAGGCCCGGGTCACGTTCTGGGAGCGCCCGCTGGTCGAGATCCCGACCGCGACGTCGCCGGGCTGCCCGAGCGCGATCACCTGCCGGGCGAACACCTCCTCGAAGCCGATGTCGTTGCCGACCGCGGTCAGGACCGCCGGCTCCCCGCTCAGGTCCAGGGCGGGAACCCCGACTGCCTGCAGGTCGCTGGTCAGGTCGGCAGCGTCGGTGGCACTGCCGCCATTGCCGAAGGTGAGGACCGTGCCCCCGGCTCGGACCCGCTCGGCCAGCGTCGCCAGCGCCGTCGCCAGCGCCGCCTGGTCGACCGCTCGCCGGAGCTGGGCTACCTCCTCCCACTTGATCTGAACCGAACGGGCCACGTCGGCCAGCACCGCCGGGACGTCGACCGTCTGGTTGGAGAGAAACGGGTAGAACTCCTGCGAGAAGCTCTCGATCGGCTTCACCCGCTCCAATGCCACCCCGGCATGGACCATCACCAGGTCACCCGGCTGGACCGGCTGGACCAGGCTCAGATCGCACCGCTCCTCGCCCTGGGCGGTTCGCACCAGCCCCTCCCCCTCGGCCCGTACCACGGCCGCGGGCACGGCCACGTCCCCGCAGGTGATGCAGACCTCGTCTGTGCAACCCTCCTGGAGCAACCCCTCGTGCTCGAAGAAGACGTGGACCAGCTCCCAGAGCTCGTGGTAGGCGGTCTCCTGGATCTCCTGAGCCACCAGCGGGTCGCCACAGCCAACCGCGAAGGCGTGCTCGGCATCGCAGGAACCACCGTCCCCGAAGGCGACCTGGAGGCCCGAGGGCAGCTCCCCCAGGTCGCCGCTGGTCAGCCCCATACGGATGTCGTCCGGACCCGCCAGCAGGTCCAGCAGCCGAGGCTCACGGACCGACACCGCAGGTAGCGCTCGCTTCCCAACCAGCACCGGATGGATGAACTCAACCGCGTTGTGCTGCGCGTCGCTGAAGGCGGCTCCAGGCTGGGCGTAGATGACCAGCCGGCCGCCTCGATGGAAGCGTCGGGCCATGCCCCAGCAGGCGGTGGCCAGCTCCCGGGCCCGCTCCCGGAAGAAGGTGTCCCCGGCCTGGAGGACGGCCTGGTAGTGGCCGAGGGCTGCGCTCACTGCCATGCCGCCACCCACGCCTGGCCAAGCGAGATCCCACCGTCGTTGGCGGGGACGCGCTCGTTCGCGTAGGGCTCGAGCCCGGCCTCCCGCAGCCCGTCGACCGTGGCCTCCAGCAGGCGCCGGTTCTGGAAGCATCCGCCGGAGAGGGCGACCGTGCGCAGCCCGGTGCGCTGGCAGGCGCGGACGATGGCCCGGGCCAGCGAGGCGTGGAAGGTAGCGGCCAGCCGGCCCGCAGGCTCGCCTCGGCGCTGGCGGGCTGCCATCTCGGAGAAGAGTCGGCGGTTCTCCTCCAGCTCGACCTTGATGACGTCTCCCTCATCCTCGCAGGCTGCCTCCAGCAGCGCTGCCGCCTCCCCCTCGTAGGTGGAGACCTGGGCTACCCCGCACAGGCTCGCGACCGCGTCGAAGAGCCGGCCCAGGGAAGAGCTGAGTGGGCTTCGCCCGGAGCCGGCCAGCTGGCGCACCAGGTGCCAGCGCCGAGGGTCGACCCCCTCCGGAGGCGACTCGAGCCCGTAGGCGGCGGCCATCCGCCAGCCCTCGCGGGCGCAGACGTCGCCCCCGGGAAGGGGCACCGGCTCCAGGTGGGCCACACGCCGGAAGCCCCTCTCCTCCAGCACCAACACCTCGCCCCCCCAAATGGTTCCGTCCGGACCCAGGCCGACGCCGTCCAGGGCCACCCCGACCAGCGGCGGCCGAAGCGAGTGCTCGGCGGCCACGCTGGCCACGTGCGCGTGATGGTGCTGGACCCGGACCGGCTCCCCCAGCCGTTCTGCGATCCGAGTCGAGGTGTAGTCGGGGTGGAGGTCGCAGGCGATCCGCTCGGGGCGGACCGAGAAGAGGTGCAGGTAGCGCTCCAGCTGCTCCTCGAAGGCCTGCACCGTGAGCAGGTCGTCGAGGTCGCCCACGTGGGGGCCGACGAAGGCACGCCCGTCCCGGGCGACCGTGAAGGCCGACTTTAGGTGGGCCCCGGTCGCGACCAGAGGCGGAGAGGCGCAGAAGGGCAGCGGCTCGGGGGCGAGCCCGCGGGCACGCCGAATCACGCGCAGCGCACCGGCCGCCCAGCGCACGACCGAGTCGTCGTAGCGGGCCGCGATCGGGCGGTCGTGGCCGAGGAACAGGTCGGCGATCCCGCCCAGCCGCTGCTGGGCCTCGGCGTCCTCGCGGCAGATGGGCTCCTCGGAGAGGTTGCCACTGGTCATCACCAGCGGGCCGCCGAAGTCCCGTACCAGCAGGTGGTGGAGGGGCGTGTAGGGGAGCATGACCCCCAGCTCCCTCAACCCCGGTGCGATCGAGGGGGCGAGCCCGCCCCGGTACCGGAGGAGCACGATCGGGGCCGCAGGGGAGCGCAGGGCCTGCCATTCCTCGGCAGCAACGCTGCAGTACCGCTCGGGCTCCAGCATCATCACCGCCAGCGGCTTGCGCGGGCGGTGCTTGCGGCGCCGGAGGCGGGCCACCGCCTCCTCGTTACCGGCGTCGCAGGCGAGCTGGTAGCCGCCCAGCCCCTTGACCGCAACGATGCGGCCTCGGCGCAGTGCTGTCACAGCCTCCTCGATCAGCATGGACAGGTGAGGGCCGCAGTCAGGGCAGGCGTTGGGTTGGGCGTGGAAGCGACGGTCTTGCGGGTCTTCGTACTCCCTCCGGCAGCGCTCGCACATGGTGAACCGCCGCATAGTGGTCAGCGGTCGATCGTAGGGGAGCGACTCGATGACGGTGAACCGGGGCCCGCAGTTGGTGCAGTTGGTGAACGGGTAGCGGTAGCGGTGGTTCCTGGGGTCCAGGATCTCGGCCAGGCAGTCGGAGCAGGTGGCGGCGTCCGGCGAAACCGACTGGAAGTCACCGGGACGGGGCCGGCTGTCGAGGATGACGAACGTGGTCGTGCCAGTGGGGGGCAGCCTGCGAGATCGGACCTCCTCGATGCGGGCCAGTGGTGGCGGGCGCTCCTCGAGGTCGGCGAGGAAGCGGTCCAGGGCCTCCTCCTCGCCTTCGACCTCGATCTCCACCGGTCCGGTGGAGTTGCGCACCCATCCGCCCAGGCCGTGCCGACGGGCCAGCCGGTACACATAGGGCCGGAACCCGACCCCCTGGACTGTGCCGCGGACCGTGATCCCAAGCCGTCCCCGCATCTCAGGCGGCGCGCATCCCCCTGGCCACCTTGGCTGCCATCTCCACCAGCTCGCCACTCCGCCCGGCAGCCACTCTGGCCGCGTTCAGGGCCATGTCCATGGCAATCCGGGTCTCGTCACGGCGACGCAGACCCTGGATCAGGTCCAGCAGCTGCCGACGGCGGGTGGACGACCCCAGGACGTATCCGGCCGTGAAGATCGCAAGCTTCATCCACACCTGATCTGCCTCCTACATCTCCCGGAGCCGGAAGTAGCGCTGAATGTCCTTGGCGTTGAGCAGAGCGAAGATCGCTGCCCCGGCCAGCCCCAGCAGGAGCAGGGAGCCCAGCCTGATGCCGCCGCCACCGACCTGGATCTTCATCTCACCTCTCCTTCAGTTGATGTTGGACGTCCTGATCTGGTCGACCTCGTCCCGGTAGGCCTGGCCGAGCCCCTCCAGCATCCGCTGCTGTTCTTTCGCCTCCGCCTCGTCGATCTTGGTCAGGGCGAAGCCGACGTGAATCAGGACGTAGTCGCCGGGCTGGGGCCGGTCCTCACCGTCCAGCAGCCCGATGTTGACGTTGCGGCGGACACCGACGACCTCGACCCTGGCAATCTGCCGCCGCTCGTCCACGATCTCCAGGACCTTGCCGGGTATGGCCAGGCACATGGTTCAACGCTCCTTTCCGGTCACGGTTGACGAGGGATTGCGGCGCACCTCGCCGCCAGCCAGTTCCACCTCCGCCACCTCGATTCGGTCCCCGTCTCTGACCTCGACGTCGCTCGAGCCGCAGTCAGGGCAGAGGACCAGGTCTTCAGCCTGGCCCTCCCGGCCACAGGAGCGGCAGCGGAGCTGGAGGGGTACCTCCACCATCTCCAGGTGGGACCCCGCGGCCACGGTCTGCTCGGAGACCAGTCGCCAGGCCATCTCCATGCTCTCCGGGGCAACCCGCTGGAGGCGGCCGACTCGGACCCGCACCCGTTCCACCCGCTGGCCGCGCGCCGCCTGCAGAGCCACCGCGAGCACGCCCTCGCTCAGTCCGAGCTCATGCACCGACCCCCTCCTTCTTCTCATGGGCCAACCGTTCCAGCACATGGCAGACCTCGGCCACTGCGAGCTCCACCGCGCCCGCCACCCGGGGGCTCAGCCCCATCTCCCCCTCTTCCCCCCCGAGCCGTGCCGGTTGGCAACCGAGCATGAAGAGGCGGGGCGGCCGCCCGCCCAGCTGCCGCACCAGACGCAGGACCTGGACCGGGTCCATGGCGTGGCCGTCGGCGTGGGCCGGGCCCTCCAGGGCCTCCAGGTCCGGCTCCAACCAGCGCAGGGTGCCGGGCTCCTCACCCAGGGGGACGGCGTCGATCAGGACCGCGGCATCCGCCTCCTCCATCAGCGCGTAGGCCAGGTCGTAGCCCCTGATGCCGAAGTCACAGAGTTCCACCCCCTCGGGGAGCTGGCGTTGCCGGAGCCGGCTCAGGACCTCGACCCCGAAGCCGTCGTCGCCCTGGAAGACATTGCCGATCCCGCAGACCAGCACCCTCATCGCAGTAGCTCCACCTCCGACAGCCGGAAGAAGAATCGGTGCCCGGGCTGGCGTTCCAACCCCAGGTCGCGACCGGGGTCGTCCTCCAGGACTACGGCCAGGTGGACCTGGTCGTCGTAGTCACGCTCGATGGCCTCCACCACCCCGACCCGGCCGGCCAGCTCCAGGTCCAGGATGTCGGCACCGCCTCGGGGCCGGAGCCGCACCCGGTCTCCGCAGGAGAGTTGTCCCTGGGGAGTGTCGATGCACTCCAGTGGCGTCGTCTGGCCCCACGGGTCCAGGCGCGGCTCGAGGCCGCTCACGGCTCCGCCTCCGGGGTGCGCAGGGTGCCGTGAAGGCGCAGCCACTGCGCGGGGGTGAGGTGCTCGGTCCGCTCCAGGATCCCTCGAGCGTGTGGATCGCCACCCCGGAGCTCGGCCTTCTCCTGCTCGCTCAAGGTCAGTACCCGCAGACTCAGGAGCTCATCGATCTCGGAGGAGTCGAAGAGGTCACCCGGGCTCTCGGGGGCGAGGCGGGGGTGGTCCTCGACGATGATGGGCGAGCAGAGCAGGGTGTCGTCCCGTCCCGCCTCGCCGGCAAGCACCGGCCAGCAACCGATGCTGTGGCAGGCAGCCGCGGCCTGGGCCAGGCTGGGGGGCGGGTCGGCCAGCGAGCAGAACCGTCCTGGCGACGCTCGGAGCACGGCGTGGGTCGAGCAAAGCGAGCTCGGCATCACTCGCTCCCGGGGGGCGTCGAGCTTTGCGAACGGGGTCAGGTTCTGAACCTCGACCGCGAGCGCGATGGCGCCGGCAAGCGGCTGTGCCGAGATCAGTGCGCGACCCTCCAGGGCCTCCCAGCGGCGGATCGCGTCCCCCTCTGCCGTCCTCTGCGGGGTCACCCGGAGCGGCAGTTCCGCCGGGATCCGGAGCAGGTCGGAGAGTGCCAGGCTCGCCTCCAAACGACGTTCGCTTGCCTCCTCCCACTCCGTGCTGCCGTGTCGACAGCGGCAGAGATGGAGGAACCGGACGCTAACCTCGAGGCGGCAGTCAGGCCCCGGCACCAGGAGGCACTCGGCCCGCCAGCGCCACCCCTCGCAGCCGCCGGCTTCGCTCCAGGCCCTTGGTGCGACTGCGCCGAAGGTCCAGCGGACCCGGTTCTTGGTCGCTCCCGGGGTGTATGGGTAGAGCAAATACCCCTCGTAGAGCAGGGCCCGGCAGAGCGCGTCCACGTCACTCATCTCGGATAAGCCTCTTGGGCCGCCTCCAGCAGCGCTTCCAGGACCCCGTCCCAGTCCGGGATGGTGCGCTTGACCTTGTAGGCGGCGAGGCGGTCGAAGACGTCCTTGCGGAGACAGAGCCAGGCGCTGTTCGGGTAGTAGCGGTCAATGACCTCGCGCCAGGCCGCGACCGGAAGCCGGTACGAGGCCTCCCGGCTCCAGGGGATGCGTTCCATCTGGAGGCGGCCGGTGGCGTCGGCATAGAAGACGGAGCCGGAGAAGAGGAGGAGGAGGGGCACCTCGCCCTGGCCGAGGGCGTCGAGGTAGCGGGTGGCCTGGACGTTGAAGTCGAAGGTGCAGGGGAGGTGGAGGAAGACATCGGTGCTGTCGGTGAACGGTGGAACCCCGGCCTGGAGGTGGCACCAGAGCAGGCTGCGCATGGTCCGCGACCACAGCGCCGGCTCCCCGAAGAGATCGCGCAGCCGCTCCTGCTCGGCGACGTCGTAGCGTCGCCGGGCGGCCTCGATCCGGACCTGGCACTCGAGCGAAACGCCCTGGATCGGCTCAGGGCCGGCGTTGGTGACCCGCAGCCGAACCGCCAGGGTGGGGACCACGCAGAATGGCACCGCCTCTGCCCCCAACACCGCGAAGTCGAGGTCAGGCACCACCCGCCTCCGCGCTCACCGACTCCGTGCGCAGGTGCTCGAAGAAATCGGCGATCGACCTCCAGACCTCGGTTCCCCCGGCGAGGCCTCGCCAGCCCCTCCGGATGAGACCCACTAGCTCGTAGCAGCGGTCAATCGGGACCAGGTAGTGCTCGCGCGCACGTCCCACCCGGTTGACCAGCAAGGCTTCCACCTCAGGTTCCAGGGTGCGCAGCACCGGGTTGGTGGACTCCAGCTCGGCCCAGGCGTCGAGCTCGAGCAGGGACTCGGTGGGGCCGGCCGGGCTCGGATAGACGGCTGCTACCCGTTCACCGCTGCGGAAGAAGAAGGCCATGTTGACCGGGATCCCGAGGCCGTCCCAGAGCTCGTCCGGGAGCAGGAAGCCGTCCAGGTACCGGACCCGCTCGGGAACCCGTCGATAGCGCTGCTCAGCCCGTCCGGAGAAGAGGATGGAGCAGGGGTCGCAGACGCAGAGCAGCCGCCGGGCGCCGACCTCGGCCAGGTGGCGGTGGCGGGGCGCGAGCGGAGTGGCGCAGAGATCGCAGATCTCCTGGGGTCGGCGCTGCTGCGCCAGCCGGCTCAGGGTGGCGAGGGAGGCTCCCACGCTCACGCCCCCAGCGGCACCGCGACCCGACACTTGCCGTCTTCCACCAGCAACGGAACCGGCTCCAGGTGGCCGTCACCGTCGAGGCCGGTCCCTGCTTGGTGGACGTCGAACCGGTGGCCGCAACTGGGGCAGGTCAGGGTAGTACCCGCCAGGTACGCTCCCTGGAGCGAGCCACCACAGGCTGCGCACCGGTCCCGGTAGGCATAGAGCGCCTCCGCCGTCCGGCAGAGCAGGAGCCGGTCCCCTGCCACCTGGAGAACGTGGACGGTGCCCGGCGCCGGCTCGGCGCCACCGTCCAGCGTCTGCCAGCCGGCGCGGGTTCCGCCGATGGTGGCCAGGGGCACGAAGCCGGCCGGGATCTCTCGGTCGGCCACCTCGATCCCGCTCACGTCGGGGGCGGCCTCCAGGATCGCCTGCTCGACCGCGTTGCGCAGGGTCTGGGCGGAGGACGGGCAGCCGCGGCAATGCCCTTGCAGCCGGATCCTGACCCTGCTGCCGGCCAGGGCCACCAGCTCCACGCCGCCGCCATGGCTCTGCAGATAGGGCCGGACTCGCTCCAGCGCCCCCCGCACCCGCTCCTCCAGCGAGCGCGGGTGCAGGCCGTGGAGGAGCAGCAAGCCGCTTACCACCCGATCCTTGGCCAGCTCCTCCAGCATCGCTCGGCCGGCACCGGCCTCAATCAGCTCACAGAGCCGCTGCAACGCCTCCCCATGCAGGGCCAGCAGCTCCTGCACTGCCTCCGAGGCGACCTGGCGGGCCCCCTCGGGGAGGCCCTCCAGGTCTCGGACCAGCGCCTCGGCGCGCTGGGCGTGTTGCTCGAACCGGACTGCCATCCCCCGTGGCTACTGGGCCCCGAACATGGGCGCATGGGTCAGGTCCAGGGTCCGGCCCGGACCCAGGTACATGTGCACGCCACAGGGCAGACAGGGGTCGAAGCTGCGGACCGCTCGCATGATGTCGATCCCCTTGAAGTTGTCGGGACCGTTTTCCTCGAAGATGGGAGTGTTCTGGACCGAGTCCTCATAGGGCCCCGGCGTCCCGTAGACGTCCCGGACGCTGCCGTTCCAAGGCGTCGGCGGATAGGGGTGGTAGTTGGCGATCTTCTTGTCGCGGATCACCAGGTGGTGGGAAAGAACGCCCCGCACCGCCTCGTGGAAGCCACAGCCGATCGCCTCCTCTGGCACCTCGAACGGAGTGAAGGTCTGGGTTCGGCCAGCATGCAGCTCCTTCAGCGCCTGCTCGACGAAGTAGTAGGCGCAGGCGCAGGCATAGGCCTGGAAGTAGCTCCGGGCGCGGTCTCTCTCGATCGCGTTGCTCCACTGCGGGACCTTCCACTCGAACTCGACCTCGCCTTTGGATGCCGTCTTGGGAAGGTAGATCTTGACGCTCTGTCCGGTTGCCTTCACATAGCCGATGTCCACCAGCCCCGCCAACGCGGTCGCCCACAGGCGCGCCAGCGCACCGCCCCCGGTGTCGAGAGCGAGATGCTCTCCCTGGTGCAGCCAGCGCGGCGACATCGTCCAGGAGTACTTGCCCCCCGGCTGCATCTGCCGCTTCTGAGGATGCGGAATCGTGGTCTGGTTCCAGGGGTGGCGCCGGTCGACCGGGTTGCCGAGAGGGTCCCGCTCGACGAACATCTCCTCCCGGTCCCAGTCGTCGTAGTACGAGCTGCCGAGCAGGATGCGGATGTTGAGGTTGATGTCGACCAGGCTGGTGGTGACCAGCTGGCCATCGACGACCACGCCCGGAGTCACGTACATCTTGCGGCCCCACTCGGCCATGTTCCGGTACGTGTAGTCACAGGCCTGGGGATCGTTGAAGGAGCCCCAGCAGCCCAGCAACGGCCGTCGCTGGCCGACCTTCTCGTAGCCTGGGAGCGCCTCGTAGAAGAAGTTGAAGATGTCGTCGTGCAGCGGAATGCACTTCTTCATGAACTCGGCGTAGCGGGCGAGCCGGACCAGGTAATCGGTGAAGAGCTGGACCGTTGGCACCGTCCCCACACCGCCCGGATACAGGGTGGAGGGATGCACGTGCCGCCCCTCCATCAGGCAGAACATCTCCCGGGTGTAGCGGCTGACGTGCAGCGTCTCCCGGTAGAAGTCGCCCTCGAAGGGGTTGAGCGCGTGCATGATGTCGGCGATCGTCCGGTAGCCGTGGTCGGCGGCATGCGGTGCCTCCGTCCTGGTCGCCCTCTCCCACACCCCGGGGTTGGTCTCGCGGACCATCTTCTCGCAGAAGTCGACCATCAGAAGGTTGTCCTGGAAGATGTTGTGGTCGAACATGTACTCGGCCGCCTCTCCCAGGTTGATGATCCACTCCGCGATCGCCGGCGGCCGGATGCCGTAGGCCATGTTCTGCGTATAGACGGAGCAGGTGGCGTGGTTGTCGCCGCAGATACCGCAGATCCGGCTGGTGATGAAGTGCGCGTCCCGAGGGTCTTTGCCGCGCATGAAGATCGAGTAGCCGCGGAAGATGGAGGAGGTGCTGTAGCATTCCGCGACCTCACGGTTGGCGAAGTCGATCTTGGTGTAGATGCCGAGGCTGCCCACGATCCGGGTGATCGGGTCCCACGACATCTCGACCAGTGTTCGCTTCTCGGTCGGTCTCTCCTGAACGGTTGCCATGCCAGAACTCCTAGTAGCTCCGGGGCTGGTAGCCGGTGGTCAGGGTCGACCCCCGGTGCCGCCAGCGCGGTTCCTTGTTCACCGTCTCGTTGGTGAGCCCTCGCAGCGCCCGGATCAGGCCCCCGTAGACGCTCGAGACGCCGGACGAGAGCTTGCCCCCGGGCGGCTCGTCCATGAACGGCATGAACTTGTCTGGGAAGCCCGGCATCGTGCAGCCGATGCAGATCCCGCCCACGTTGGGGCAGCCGCCCAGGCCGGCCATCCAGCCCCGCTTGGGCACGTTGCAGTTGACCACGGGTCCCCAACAACCCAGCTTGACCAGGCACTGCGGCGACCCGTACTCGGTGGCAAACTGCCCCTGCTCGTAGTAGCCAGCCCGGTCGCAGCCCTCATGCACGGTCCTCTCGAACAGCCAGCGCGGCCGCAGCTGGTCGTCGAGCGGGATCATGGGTGCCAGCCCCGCCACCTGGTAGAGGAGATAGAGCAGGGTCTCCATGAAGTTGTCCGGCTGCACCGGGCAGCCGGGCACGTTCACGATCGGGATCCCGGCCTTCGATTTCCAGTTCCAGCCCAGATAATCGGCCAGCCCCATCGCCCCGGTCGGGTTGCCCTGCATGGCGTGGATGCCGCCGTAGGTGGCGCAGGTTCCGGCCGCGACCACTGCCGTCGCCTTCGGGGCCAAGCGGTCGATCCATTGCGGGATCGTGATCGGTTCCCCGGTGGCGGGGTCGTTGCCCTGGGCTGCCCAGTAGCCCTCTCGCTTGATGGACTCGTTGGGGATGGAGCCCTCCATCACCATCACGAAGGGCTCGAGCTCGCCCCGCTCGGCCCTGTGCCAGTACGACATCAGCTCCTCGCCGACCTCGTAGGAGAGGACCGGGTTGTAGAGATGGACGCGGGGCAGCCCCGGGATGGCACCCAAGATCACGTCCTCGATGCTGGGCTGGGTGGCCGCCGTCACCGCGACGCTGTCCCCATCGCAGCCCAGACCGCCGGTGATCCAGACGATGTGGACATCGGGGACATCGAGCGGACGCTGGGTCCGTCGTCCATAGGGAACCGCCTCAGCCATCTTCCGCCTCCTTGCCACGCAAAAGGGACGGGACCCGCTGCACGATGGCCGCCTTTGGTGCCCGGGCCCCTCCGGCGGACATCGTAGGTGGCGTGTCGTGTGCCGTCCAATGAAATCTCGGAATGCCGCAATTCGGATTTGGAATGTCCGGACCCACGTACTTACACTCGGTGTTGCGGAGTCAGGCAACCATGGACGGCCGCTCAAGGGCCTTGGAGCGGCGCGTGACGCTCCATCAGCTGCGGGTGTTTCGTTCGGTGGTGGAGCACGGAAGCTTCACCCGGGCTGCCGAGGACCTCTGCCTGAGCCAGCCAGGGGTCACGCACCAGATCGGCTCCCTCGCCCAGGCCGTGGGGCATCCCCTGTTCCGCACCGTCCGCGGCCGGCTGGAGCTGAGCGAGGTGGGGGCGACCCTCTATGCGCGAGCCTGCGACATCCTGCGCCTGGTGGAAGTGACGGAGGAGGAGATCAAGGGGTTGATCGAGCCGCGTTCGGGAGGGCTTCGCCTGGTGACCGGGCTGACCTTCGGCTCGTATGTCCTGCCCTCGCTGATCTCGAGCTTCCTGCATCGCTACCCGGACGTCCGCTTGCGCCTGGGGGTGGGCAGCCCTACCGTGGTCCGGGAGCAGGTACAGCGGGGTGAGGCCGACCTGGGGATCCTGGCCGGGGCCGACGGGAACGCGGAGCTGGAGGTGGAGCCGATCCTCGAGGACGAGCTGGTCTGCTTCGCCGCCCCCGAGTTCGCCGCGGATCTCAGGGGTCCGTTATCCCTGGGCCAGCTGGCCCCCAGCCAGCTGGCGCTGCAGGTGCCGGAGTCGGAATCACGGACCCTGTTCGAGCAGGTCCTGAAGGCGCATGGCCTCAAGGCCTGGCCCCGGATGGAGGCGACCTCGTGCGAGACCCTGAAGCGGGTGGTGGCGTGCGGACACGCCATCGGGGTCCTCTTCCGGTGCGCGCTGGCCGAGGAGCTGGAGCGGAGCGAGCTGGTCGCGATCCCGGTCGAGGGCTTCCCCATCCGCACCCACTGGTGTCTGATCAGGCGTCCGGAGGTCGTCTCCCTCTCGGCCGCGCCCGCCTTCCGAGCCTTGCTCCGGGAGAGGCAGTTGGCCAGCTCACACCGCAGGGCTGGCGAAGCCCCCGAATCTGGCTGAGGGGGTGGCTCTGGCGGATCGAGAGCAGAAGCAGATCTCGCCCACGCTCCGCTGGCAGCCTCGACCCAGGACCGGGATGGGCCGGGTAGCCGGCTCGATCAGACCCCGGTGCCGCGCCTCCTCCGGCCGTGCTGGCGACGCTTGTCGAACCGCTCGCAGGCAGCCATCGCGGCCTCTGACCGGTGAGAGGGTAACAGCTGCTGCCTCATCAAGCTACTGTGAGTTGTTTTCGTGGACTTGAAAGAGTAGGCGCAGCGTCAGGGCCCCCAGTGACCGCCTATCGATGGCAAGCCAAGCTCCTTGTCCCTGCCCGGCGGGGTCCGCCTCATCCTGGGAGAGGCGCCCGTGCCGGCCACCGCGGGACGTGGTGTACGCCCGCGTAGCCTCCGCTGACCAGCGCGCTGATCTGGACCGGCAAGTAGCAAGGGTGGTCGGCCAGCGCTCAAGGACACGCCATCGGTCAGGTGGCGACCGAGGTCGGATCAGCGGTGAGCGGTCGGAGGCAGCGCATCCTGGCCCTGTTGCGGCACCCCCAGACCCAGCCCATCGGGGTCGGGCACAGAGACCGCCTTTGCTCCCTTCGGTGCCGAGTACGTCGAGGTGCCGCTGGCCGCTCAAGGGGTCGTGGCTCCTAGTGATGGCCCCTGCGAGGTGGATGACGACCTGGTCCGGGACGTGACCGAGATCCCGGCCGGCCTCTGCGCCCGTCTCCCCGGGGCGGCATGCAGCCGAGCGGCCGAGGCCATCGCAGCGGGGGTGAGCGCCGGCAGCCGGGCGGCCTGCCCAGACTCCCCGTCGCCATGCGACGAACTCGCGTCTCATCCAGACCGTCTCCGTCCTCTCCACAATGGTTTGTTCCCGTCTCCACGAGGTCCGCGGTGCCGGGACAGCGCTCGCGTGTGGAGGGTTCCCGGGACGAAGTCCGACGTCCGCGCGATCCTTCGGCGCCGGGGGACGGGTCGCCTGGCAACCCCGCCAGGACCGTTCCCAGCAGCAACACGGCCATCTCGCGCGCCACGCGCATGTCCAGGTCTCCAAGTGACATGGTTACCAGGTGGACCGGGAGCCGAGGCCAGACCCATGGGAGCAGGGCCACGACCGCCGTCGCGTCCACATCATGTTAGAGACCACTCTTGATCGACCAGGTGGCGCCGCCAAGGGAGCGCCGCTGGGCGAGGATGGAGGATGCAATGGACCAGCCCACCTACGTCTCACGGGTTCGGATCGTCCGCGAGCGCGGACCCATCCGCCGGGCCGAGCTGCCGGTGGAGCCCACCCCGGTGGTCTTCGGCACGCACGGAGCCGTCCGTGAGCACTACGGAACGCCTTCCGGCGCCTACCCCGAGCACGCCACCACCCTCGACTACGTCGTCGCGGCCGCTGCCGGCTGATTGACTGGCACTTTTGCTGGCGCGCTGGAGGCGCGCGGGATCGACGCCGGCGACGGCCGCCTGGTGGCTGAGGCGGAGGGGGAGGTGTTCCTCGAGGACCGGGTCCTGGTGATCAAGCGCATCCGGGTGCGCTACCGACTGTCGGGCTGTCCCGAGGACCGGCGGGAGGCTGCGGAGCGGGCCCACGCGTTCCACGCCAGCCGCTGCCCGGTGGCGCGGAGCATCGGCGGCTCGATCGAGATCACGACTGAGCTGGCCTTCGCTTGACCAAAAATCTCGGCGGCGCAAGCCTCGCGCTTCAGCGCTGCGTTGCTCCACGCGGGCTTGGCGCGTGAGCGCTGGCCAGGGTGCGGAACCGCCCTTGCGGGCGGCGTGGAGCCAAGCTTCCCAACCTGCGAGTGGAAGGGCGTGTCCCCCTTCCTCCTTCAGGGCCGCGCCCTGGAGGAGAAGCGGGTCGCCCGCAGAACAGGGAACAGCCCGAGCCGAAAGCCCGGATGTTGGAGCGCATGCGCAAGCGTGTGGCGAGAGCCGAGGAGACGCGGCGGTGGTTCTCCCCAGAACCCCCGGCTGTAGCCGTGGGGAGGTTCAGCAACGCATGAGCAAGCGGTGGCGCCCACCGGGCAACACCGCCGCCTCGGCGCCGAAGCCGGCTAGCCGCCGGGGGCGTCCTGCCATCGCCGGCCGTGGGTGGGGGAACGCCTCCAGCTGGCGCCAGAGGTACTCCACATACTCGTCGAGATTGCTCGCCTGCCCGCACGGTGCCTGAGCTGACGGGCGATGGCGGCGTTCGCCAGCCCCCATGACCGAGGATCTGAATCCATCTCCACTGTCGCATCGTGATCACCTCAGGTAGCTCCGCAGTGCTGTGACGGAACCGTGATACACGCCGGAGCTTGCGAAGAGTTCCCGGGCTTATCCGATGCGGTGTTTCTGGTGATCCCCGCCTACGCCTGCGGGGTTAGCAACTGTTCAGCTATGTCTGCCAGTATGTGCTAATGGGTGATCAATGAAGCTGAGCGAGTGGGCTAAGCGCCAAGGTGTGAGTTACCACACCGCATGGGCGTGGCTCAAAGGAGGCGACCTCGACGGACAGGTGGCACGCAGGCTGGCGCACTTGAACGGCCAAGGCGTCCCGGTGGCTACAACGGTGACCGAAGTCGGCTCAGGGATGAACGGATATAGTCCAGAACTTTCTCTTCTCTCGGTGAGGCCGTAGCCAAAGTGGTCTCTGTCCCAAACTGGCGGACAAAGCCGCTCGTCATCGAGGACCTGGACTTGGCAAAGAAGAAGGCTCGGCTCAGGAAGCTCTACGGGCCCAAGTACGCCCGCCATGTTGTCTGAATTCCCGCACAAGAAGTTCCGCTCGATGGTAGGGTCCGCTGTGCTCACGAGGGCATCAAGCTGATCGCCAAGGCTAATGGCCTGACCGGCCACCAAGCAGCCGCCGTCCCCATCGGCCGGCGCGGCATGGGGCCCGGCGGCAGTTCTGCAAGTGCGAGGACAAGGGGCTTAGCTCGCACGCTCCTCGTTCCCTAGGTCTTCGCGAGCGCCTCGCTGCCAAGGCCAAGAGCGCCTCCTTGCTACCTGCAAGGAGCCGCCGGAGCACGCGTGGAATGACTGGCGGCGCTATGCGAAAAAACTGAGGGAGGAGTTTTCCCCTTCTCTCAGCCACCGTCCCTCCGAGGGAGAAGGCGACGGGGCCCGCGCCCGTCGTCGGCAGCACCACCCAGCCTGAAGCTCGCCCTGAATAGGGCGCCCGGAAGCTGGGAACGGCCTGCCCTGGGACAACGCTGGCTACAGCGTTGTCGCCTTCCCGGGGTGCGATCCCCGGCGGGAGTCGGGAATGCTGCTCGCCCGACGGCTATGGCTGTCTGCAATAACAGATGACCATAGTTGTAGGAACGGTCTTCGGCGACCACATCTGCCGGCTTTCACCGTACTCGTCACGGGGGGCAGGCCCGACAGCTCCTCGGCCAGGGAATCATTGCCGGCTGAGCCGATTGGTCCCTCGCGCTGCCCTCCAGATGGCCTCGATGCCGTGGCCCAGCACTGCGATTGCCACGAACGCCGCCCAGAGTGCCGACAGGTCGTCCGCGCCGACGGCAGCGGAGACGGCGGCGGTGATGCCAAGGGCGAACCATCCCGGGCCGGTGATGCTGCAGTGGGCCTCTCGGCATCGGGCGAAGTTGGCCATGCAGTACGCGCCGTAGACGGCAAAGTAGACAGCCGCCAACCAGAGCCCGGCAACACCGCCCAGATGGATGCTCGCCGCTCCGAGGGCGACCGCCAGGACGATCGCCCAGCAGCCCCGGAGCAGCAGTGAGGTCAGTCGGGTGAAGGCGTCCAGTGCGCGCTCCAGGCCGTTCCGGGGCGGGGCGGCGGGGGGTGCGCAGGTCCCACCCACGCAGGTCCACTGCGCCCACCACGACTCAAGGCGCCTCTGCTCCATCTCGCCTCCTCCTATCTCCCCAGGTATCGGGTGGCAACCTCGGCTGCCGCCTCCTGCCACGAGAACCCGCCCGGGTTCAAATGCCACTCGGCCATCAGACCGTTGATCGTCGCGACCACCAGGCAAGCGCACAGTTCGGCGTCGGTGGCGGGCGAGATCTCGCCGGCCTCCATCCCCGCCCGCAGCAACGAAGCGATGCTAGCCCGGGCTCTGTCCATCCCCGCCCGTGCCTGTGCTGCGATGTGCGGGAGATAGGCAGCCTGGGTCCGGACCTCGAGCAGAACCCGGCAAAGGTCGGCCTGCTCCTGGACGTGGTCGCCGACGGCGGCCACCACCGCCTCCAGCACGCACCGCGGCGACGAACGCCGTCGAGGGTCCAAGCTGGTCACCGCCTGCTTCACCCGGCCCTCCAGGCCGCAGTCCCAGCGCTGGTGAAGGGCGGCGAAGAGATCCAGCTTGCTCCCGAAGTAAACGTAAGGAGTCCCCTTGGAGACCCCAGCCTCGGCCGCGATCTCGTCCACCGTCGTCAGGTGGAACCCCTTGCGGGCAAAGCAGCGAAGAGCCGCATCCAGGATGCGGCTCCGCCGCACATCCTTCTCTGCCGGTGCCAGCTTGGGCATCGTCGACCTGGGTGCCGAGAGTTTAACAAGGTGACCGGTCAGTCATCAATATCTCAGGGGCGACTCCCGGTGCCCGTGTGATCTGGCCGGGCCGACGGCCACCGGCAACGGGTAGGGGTCGGCTGATCCCTGGTGGACCAGCCACCGGTCAGTGCCGTTCCGGGGAGTACGGCCGTGTGTGCCCGCGTGTCCTCCGCCGACCAGAGGTCTGACCTGGACCGGCAGGTCGCCCGGGTGAGCGCATGGGCGGCAGCCGAGGGACTTCCGGTGGGCCGCGTGGTGACGGAAGTCGGCTCCGCACTGAACGGCGAGCGCCGCAAGTTCTTGGCCCTCCCGCGCGACAATTCGGCGACCACGATCGTGGGGGAGCACCGCGACCGGTTCGCCCGCTTGGGCGCGGAGTAGGTCGAGGCTGTGCTGGCGGCGCAGGGCCGCCGGTTGCTCGTTGTGGACCCTGCCGAGGTGGACGACGATCTGGTCCGGGACGTGACCGAGATCCCAACAAGCCTCTGCGCTCGCCTCTCCGGACGGCGAGCGGCTGCCAACCGAGCGGCCAAGGCCATCGCAGCGGCCACCGGGGAGGATCCGTGAAGCTGCAGCAGGCCGGGTCCCCACGAAGTCCGCTTCGTGGGGTGCCCCAGGCCTACCGGTACGCGCTCGATCCCACCCCGAGCCAAGAGCGGAGGCTCCGCTCCCATGTCGGAGCGGCGCGCTACGCCTGGAACTGGGGTCTGGCCCGGGTGAAGGCGCGGTACGCAGCCGAGAAGAAGTGGTACTCAGCCGAGGATCTCCGTCGGCTCTGGAACGCGGAGAAGAAGACCGATCCCGATCTGGCCTGGTGGAGCGAGAACTCCAAGTGCGTCTACCAGGAGGCCTTCAGGAACCTGGACCGGCGCTGGGGGACTTCTCGAAGTCCAAGACGGGGCTGCGGAAGGGGCGACGGCTGGGCTTCCCTCGGTCCAAGAAGAAGGGCCGGTGCCGGGACTCCTGCCGCTTCAGCACCGGGGTGATGCGCTGCTCGGGCTCGACGGTCACGCTGCCCAGGCTGGGGACCATTCACACCCACGAGTCCACCGAGGCGTTGGCGGGCAAGATCGCGGAGGGAAAGGCCAGGATCCTCTCCGCCAGCGTGTCGCGGACCGCCCAGCGGTGGTTCGTGTCCTTCACCGTGGAGGTGGAGCGTGAGGTCCCGGATCATCATCGGCGGCCCCGGACGGCGGTGGGCATCGATCTCGGGATCTCTTCCGTGATCACGGCGGTGGACCATCGGGGTCGGGTGATCCGGTTCCCTGGTCCCAAGCCGCTGAAGGCTGCGCTGGGGCGCCTCTGCCGAGCCGCGCGCGCCCATTCCCGCAAAAAGACCGGCTCCGCCAACCGCAGGAAGAGCGCGCGGCGGCTGGCGCGCATCCATGCCCGGATCGCCAACTGCCGTCTCGATGCCTTGCACAAGGCCACGACCTGGCTGGCTGCTCGATACGAGACGGTGGTGGTCGAGGACCTGAACGTGGCCGGGATGCTCCGCAACCGGAGGCTGGCCCGAAGCCTGGCCGACCAGTCCTTCGGGACCGTGCGGCACCAGCTCGGCTCCAAGACCGTCTGGCGCGGCGGCCGGTTGCTGGTGGCCGAGCGGTTCTTCCCCAGTTCCAAGACGTGCTCTGGCTGCGGGACAGTGAAAGCCAAGGCTGGCCGAGCGCACCTTCCGCTGCGAAGGCTGCGGCCTGGTCATCGATCGGGACGTGAACGCTGCGAAGAACCTTCTCGAGCTCGCCGTCAGTGGCAGAGGGGCCTGTGGAGCCGAGGTAAGACCCAGCCGTGCTGGGCACACGGCGGTGAAGCAGGAGGGGACCCCACGAAGCAGGCTTCGTGGGGACCCCAAGCAGGAACCCGGCACCGCGCAAGCGGGTAAGACCGGGACCGCCACCGGGCAACCGGTGGCTGCGGGTCGGCTGGCTCATGCTCACTGACCCGCAACGGCCACGGGGTCTGCGGGCCAGCGTCGAGCTCCACCTTTGCCCGAGCGCGACCAGTGCCTTCGGATCACCGACCCGAGGAGCCATCGGCCGACCGTAATCCCGGCCGGCGGCCGGGCGTTTGTGCCGGAACGGAGACGCTGGCGACGTGGTGGCGCCGGCATTCCCGGCCTGGCCTCGCTCGTTGGCGGGAAGGGCCGGTTACAAGGCGACCACCGTCCCGGACCGGTGCGGCGGCCGCCCTCGGCTCGGGAGTGAGAGGCACGGGTGAATGGTGGGCAACCGCACCGTGCAGGTCGCCGGAGCTGCCTACACTGTGGCCATGTGCCCGCTCAAAGTCGGCCTCGATGCACTCGGCCCGGCGGTGGGTAGCGTCCTCCAGATCGTCGGTCTGGGCTGGTTGGCGGTGAGCAGCGTCTTTGCCGGGCTACTCGGACGCCGATGGGCTCGGCCTGGTCGACATCCAGGCAGCTGAGGATAGGGTCGCGCCCCGCGGCAATCGGCGCAGGGGCGACCCGACGGCTGCCGGCCCGGTTGGGGGTGGAGGCTGAGCAAGGGGTGGTGGGTGAGCCCCCCGGATGACGACGGGCGGCCCCCGAGAGCACGGAGGGGCGGTCCTCCTCGCCACCACGCGCGTCGTTACTCACGCGGCCGGGCCGAGCTGTGCCCGAGCTGGCTCGTCGCTCGCATTCGAGCCACCGCCGACTGGTGTCTCGCGAGCGGGACGTGGGCCGTGGCCGCGGCGAGGCCGTAGCGTGGCATGTTGACGTAGATGCACTCATAGGCGCCCGGCGCGACCTGGAAGGTCTCGTGCCAGATGCCGACGTCGCCGCTGGTGCCGACAGTGCGGTTGAAGCGCCGCCAGGCAGCCAGATGGGGCCCCTGCGGAGAGCGGGCAAATCGTTCCAGGTCGGCGAAGCTGCGCCAGTACTGGAGCACGGTGACGGTTCGGAGGCCGGGCTGGATACGGTACCCGAGCAGGCCCAGGGAGGGGTCGCGAGCCAGGCGGGCCAGCATGGGGCCCATGGCCATGAACACGGGCCACCAGCGATGGACCTTCCAGGGTCTGTTCAGGCGCATGCCGATCAGGAAGACGACGAAGCCGCCCTCGGCGACGGCCGTGTAGCGGCCGGGGAACACTGTGGCCATAGCGCTCTCCTTTCGAATCATCGTTATGAAACATCATAATAAAACGACGTCTCTGTATCCTGGGTCAAGTGCCGAGACCACGAACACACGACCAGGCCCTGCGCCTCCGGCTCCTGGACGAAGGTGGCCGGCTGCTCGCCGCCGAGGGCCCAGCCGCCCTCACCACCCGCCGCCTGGCCGAGCGGGCTGGCACCTCTTCGTCGGCGGTCTACAGCCTGTTCGGGGACAAGGCCGGGCTGCTCCGGGCGATGTTCGCGGAAGGGTTTCATCGCCTTGCCCGCCGATTCGCAGAGCTGCCGCGATCCGACGACCCGGCCTCGGACCTGATGGCGCTGGGCTATGCCTTCCGCGCCCACGCCCTGGCCAACCCCCACCTGTACGATCTGATGTTCCGTTCGCCTTTCCCGGGCCTGGACCTGCCCGTCGAGGACTGCGAGGACGCGCTGGCCACATTTCAGGTCCTGGTCTCGGCAGTCCGGCGCTGTCTTGAGGCCGGAGCGATCGCCCCGGCGGACCCGGAGGAAGTGGCCAAGGTGCTCTTCGGGCTGGTCGATGGGCTAGCCGGGCTGGAGCTGAGGGGCTGGCTGGGTGAGCCCGAGGTCGCGGGAAAGTGTTGGGAGTTAGCCTTGGGGGTGGCGCTGCGCGGTCTGCAGCGGCCGGAGGAGGAGCCCTCGCTCAGCTGGCGGCCACCGTCGTATCGATCGGGAGAGGGCAGAGGGGGTGGCAGAGAGCCGGGGCCGGTGGCGGGGTCGCAGGGACGTGCTGTGCCGGCGAGGCGAGCGACGAGCCGCCGCTGAGACGGTCTTTCCCGACCGTCTTCGATAGCCCTCGCCGTCCGAGATCGAGGAGATGGGAATGGCCACGTTCGAGCAACGCCTCCAGCGCCTCTCGCTTCGCATCCGGGAGCTCGAGCTCTGGCGGGACCGTCACACCCTGGAGCTGAGCGGCTGGATGTTCGAGGGACGGCCGTTGCCGGTGGGCGCGGCATGGCCACGGGCCGACGGCGTGGTCCGTCTCGAGAACCACGGCGTGCGGGTGCCCTCCGACTGGCCCCTTGAGGAGACGCGGTTGGAGCTCTCTGCGGGTGGCGAGGGCCTGCTCCGGATCGACTACGGGCAGGGGCTCACCGACACCTTCGGCCTCGATGCCTGGCACCGCCGGATGCCGTTGCGGGCCGCTGCCTTCGGCCTGAGCGCCGAGGTGGTGGCGCGGCTTCCGTTCGGTCGGCCGAACCCGGCACCCCGGCTCGAGGTGGCGCGGCTGGTGTGGGTGGACGGACTCGTGGACAGCCTGTGCCGGCGCCTTCGCCTGGCGGCAGAGGCGGCCGCGGCCCTGGGCGGCACGGAGGCTGCCGAGTTGTTGCTCGGGGCGGCCGAGCGAACCGTGGCCGAGATCGAGCTGCCCAGCGACAGCCAGGAATACCTGGGCCGGATGGCGGCAGCGCCTGAGTTCCAGGCGCTGTGGTCCTGGATACCCCGACAGTCGCGCCCTCTTTCCGATCAGGCCCGCACGTCGTTTGGCCGGGCCGCTGCCCTGCTGGAGGAGGAGCAGGGGCGGATCCGGGTCGCCCATCCGCCCCGGGGGCGGCTGGCGCTGGCCGGACAGGCCCACCTCGATCTGGCCTGGTTGTGGCCCCTGGAGGAGACCGTCCGCAAGGCCCAACGCACGTTCTGGAACGCGTGCCAGCTGCTCGAGCGATACCCGGAGGCGACCTTCACCCAGAGCAGCGCCGAGCTCTATGAGCTGGTGAAGGAGGCGGATCCAGGACTGTTCGAGCGCGTCCGTGGCTGGGTAGAGAAGGGCCGCTGGGAGCCCGTCGGTGGCATGTGGGTGGAGGCCGATCTCAACATGACCGGCGGCGAGTCCCTGGTCAGACAGCTGCTGCACGGCCAGCGCTGGTTCAAGAGGGAGTTCGGCTTCAGCCATGCCGTGGCCTGGCTGCCCGATTGCTTCGGGTTCACCGCGGCCCTGCCGCAGCTCCTGCGCGGCGCCGGCATTGCCTCGCTGTTCACGGCAAAACTCAACTGGTCAGAGACCAATCGGTTTCCCTACGACCTGTGGTGGTGGGAAGGACTTGACGGCAGCCGGGTCCTCGCGCACAGCTTCCAGAACCTGGAGGGACGGCCGGAGGGCCTCGGCTCCTACAATGGCGATCCCTCGCCCCAGGTGCTGGTCGGGGTGTGGGACGCCTTCCGGGGCCGCGTTCACCATCCAGAGAGCCTGTTCACCGTGGGGTACGGCGACGGAGGCGGAGGCCTGAACGCGGAGATGCTCGAGGACGTCCGGGCACTGAGCGGCTTCCCTGCCCTTCCCCAGCTTTCCTTCACACGTCTGGACGACTTCTACCGGCGCCTGCACCAGGCCGCTGCTCGCTGCGACCTTCCGGTGTGGGTAGGGGAGATGTACCTGGAGCTCCACCGCGGCACCTTCACCACCCAGGGCCGTATCAAGCGCCTCCACCGCCGGGCCGAGCAGGACCTGCTCGCGGCCGAGGTCGCGTACGGGCTGGCACGGCTGCTCGGGGTGGGAGCGTCGGCTCCGGACCTGGCCAGGGCCTGGCGGTTGCTGCTGCGCAACCAGTTTCACGACATCTTGCCCGGCTCCGGCATCCGCGAGGTGGCGGAGCAGGCGGAGCGGGAGCTGGCCGAGGTGGTCACGACCGCTGGTGCGGCGATCGAGGAGAGCCTGGAGTGCCTCGCCGCTGCGCTGGCCGACGGAGGAGGGGAGGGGGTGCTGGTCGTGAACCCGTGTCTGAGCCCCCGACCGCTGCGCGCCGTGCTCCACCACTCCCTGCCCGGGGCCCAGCGGGTCGAGGAGGGATGGGCAGTGACCGGGCGACAGCTGGCCGGCCTGGAGGTGGCCGTACTGTCCGCGGTGAACGTACCAGGGCCAGCCGATCAAGCCCGGGTGGCCGGCCGCGTGCTCGAGAACGGGCTGGTCCGGGTGGAAATCGCCGACGACGGATCGCTGGCATCGGTGATCGATCGTCGCTGGGGACGCGAGGTCCTGGCCGGCCCCGGCAACCAGCTGTGGGCCCATTCCGATCGACCCCGTGCCTGGGAGGCATGGGACATCGATGAAGACGTCCGCAGGCGCGGCGAACGACTGGGACCGCCTGAGTCGATCGAGGTGATCGAGGGGGGGCCGCACCGGGCCGGGATCCGACTCCGATGGCGCTGGCGCTCGAGCCAGCTCACCCAGGTAGTGCGGCTCTGGGCGGGCTCACCTCGTATCGAGTTCGTCACCGACATCGATTGGCACGATCGCCGGGTGCTGCTGGAGGCCAACTTTCCCCTGGCGGTGCGGGCGCCAAGGGCTACCTTCGAGACCGCCTTCGGGGTGGTGGAACGCCCCACCCACCGCAACACCAGCTGGGACCAGGCCCGCTTTGAGGTGCCCGCTCATCGCTTCGCCGACATTAGCGAACCTGGATTTGGCGTGGCCCTGCTCAACGATGGGCGGTACGGCCATCACGTCCTCGGCGGTGAACTGGGGATCAGCCTCTTGCGGTCGCCGGTCCATCCCGACCCGTTGGCAGACGAGGGTGAGCACCGGTTCACGTATGCCCTGCTCCCCCACCCGAGGTCCTGGCTGGAAGGCGGGGTCCTGGCCGAAGCCGAGGATCTCAATCGCCCCTTGCTGGTACGTGCCTGCCCGTCGCAGCGGGATCGACGGCGGCGTCCGCTGGTCATCGACGGTCTACCAGTCGGCCTTGCCGCGCTCAAGCCAACCGAGGATGACGATGGCCTCGTCCTTCGCCTCTACGAGCCCCAGGGGGCGCGGGGTACGGTCTCGGTGTCAGTGCCGCCGGGATGGGTCCTGGAGGCGGAGGTAGACCTGCTCGAGGCTCGTGTCGGCCAGGCCGACCTCGGTTTCGGCCCGTTCCAGGTTCGCAGCTATCTGCTTGAGCCGGAGCGTTCCGGTAACAGCGGGCGATGACGCAGCCGCGATGGGGCAGAGAGGTCGCCGGCGATCTCCCCTCGTTGGAGGGGCGCCGATTGCCGGAAAGTGGAATTGACCAGCGCGGCCGCTCTACTGGCCGACCAGGGTCTGGACGATCCGGTCCACGACCACCACGAGGGCGAACAGCACATAGAGGCGAAGTCCCCACATGAGCGCCCTGGTCACGCCGCGGAGGTGACGCCGCCTGAAGCGACGCTTGGCAGCGACAAGCTGATCTGGCTCCAGGGCGTCGAGGATCGTCGGCTGTTCATCATCGGGGTCGGCTGTGCAGTCTCGTGAGATCGGAGCTTCCGCTTCCATGGATCAACCTCCGAACAGCTTGGGTACTAGCACGCTGAGGGCAAATCCCACACCGGCGGTAATGAGGAACACCACCACGGTCGTGGCGAGGGCGTTGCTCAACTGCGTGTTCCGCCAGCGGCCCATCAAGTCGCCGTCATTGGCAAGCAGGTAGAGCAACAGCAGGGCAGGCGGCATGGCGAGCACCGCCACCACATTGACGATCAGAACGACGAACTCCAGTGGGAGATGCGGAATGAGGACGAAGGCGGCCGCGATCATGGTCATCAGCAGCAAGACGCCGTAGAACGGTGGGGCTTCCCTGACCCTACGGTTCAGGCTGTGGCCGCCACCGAACACCTCGGAGAAGGCGTAGGCGGAGGAGATGGAGATCGTGATGGCGGCCACCAGGCCTGCCTCGAAGATGCCAAGGGCAAACAGCGAGGCACCCACCCTGCCGATGTGGGGCTCGATGGCGCCCGCGAACTGCGCTGCCGCCTGGAGCCGCGCGGACCCACCGTGGCCGAACAGGACAGAGGTAGCGACGATGGTCGCGATCGCCGCCAGCGCCGCCAGCCCGGCGCCGAGCGCGGTATCGATTCGGCCCTGCCGGAGGTCGGCCGGCGTCAGGCCTTTGTCCACGACCGCACTTTGCTGGAAGAAGAGCATCCAGGGCGTCACGGTGGCCCCAATATCCGCGACCAGGATCAGCAGCGTGCTCGGCTGTATCCCCCCGGGGAGCGGACCCCAGGTCAGAAAGGCATGGCCAATCGCAGCGAAATCAGGGCGTGCGAGGAGCGCCACGGGGACGAAGATCAGGTTGAAGATGGCAAGGCCCATCGCGATGCGCTCCCAGGTCCAGTAGCGGCCGGTAAGGGCGAGCGCCACCACCACCGCCAGTGCGCCAATCACGGCCGCGTAGGGAGGCACGCCGAAGAAGCCGAGACCAGCTCGGACCCCGATGAACTCGGTGATCAGAGTCAGAAAGTTGCCGAGCAAAAGGTCGCTCATTGCGAACCAGCCCCAGAAGGGTCCGAAGCGGTCGAAGATCAGCTCGGCATGGCCCCGGTGCGTGGCGGCACCGATCCGAAATGCCATCTCCTGGACGACGTAAGCCATGGCGAAGGTCAGGACCACGAAAGGGAGGAAGAAGCCAATTCCGAACTGTGCTCCTGTTGCGGCGTAGGACAGCATGCTGGGGGCGTCGTTCTCGCCCAACATGACCAGGACTCCGGGACCGATCAGGAGCCAGAGCAGCTGCAACCTCGAGCCCCGACGGCGTGCCGCCCAAACCCGCTGGCGATCTATGGCTCTCCGGCGGTCTTCGCTGGTGATGCGCGGCTCGATGTCGACCCCGGCCGTCAACAGTCGCTTCCTCCCTCGACGAAGATCACGCGGGCCAGGCCGAGCGGGACGCTGATCCGGCGCTCTCCGATCATTGCCTCGACCGGGCTCTCGTACTCGCTCCCCTCCACCACGCTGAGCCGCGTCCCGGGCACCAGGCCGCGACGCTGGATCTCCCGCAGTCGCTTCGAGTCCTCGTCGGAGACGACCCGGACGATCACCTCGTCGCCAGCCCTGCACTGGCTCAAGGGGCGCGCATCTACGGTGCGGACGGTGCCCTCGCGGCTGGGAATGGCGTGGCCGTGCGGATCCAGCTCCGGCCGGCCGAGCAGCTCGAAGATGCGCTCCTCCATCCGCTCCGAGATCACGTGCTCGAGACGCTCGGCTTCGTCGTGCACCTCATCCAGGCCGTAACCCAGAATCTGGACCAGGAACATCTCCAGGAGCCGGTGGTGCCGGACCAATTCCAGCGCCAGCGCCCTGCCCTCCTCCGTGAGCTGCTGACCGCGGTAGCGGTCGTGGGCGACCAGGCCGTGCTCGGAGAGCCGGCCCACCATCTCGCTCACGGATGCAGCCGAAATCCGCAGGCGCTGGGCCAGTTCGTTGGTGGGTACGGCCCGTCGGTCCCCCTCGAGCTGGTAGAGCGCCTTGAGGTAGTCCTGCTGGGCCTGCGTGAATTTGTGCCGACGCAATTGTTCTGCAACCATGGCCTGGCCTCAATGGTATCCGTGCATAAGCCTAGCATCTTTTGCAGGTATACCTAAATTTCGATCAGGCATGGGGCGACGATGGCGAGCGATCCGACGGTGGTCAGGGGCCTGGCCGACGACGGCCTGGTCGGTGCTTTCGAATTCCAGGTGAGACCGGTGGCTCTGCCTTCGTGGGCCGGGAGCCGAATCGCGGTCATCGGCGGCGCTCGAGTTGGCCGGGCGGGGGCTTGGACGGCCTCCTCCTCCTCAATCGGTACCGCGAGGGCCGGCATCTTCTCTTCTCCCTGGTCCGAAAAGACCACCCCCTGCCGCTTCACCCCGGCAATCGAGACTCCTCGTCGACCGTGGGGGCGGCCCGGGCACCGGTAAGGGTCGCCCGAGCAGTCCAGGTGAGGACCATGCCTCCCGGTCCCGGCCTTCCCGGGCTGCTGGGAATACCGCTATACCCCCGGGGGTATAGAGGGGCATGGAGTATCAGGACACGCCCCGGCTGCTGGCGGCGTTGCGCCGCATCGAAGGCCAGGCGCGCGGGGCCCAACGCATGCTCGAGGAGGGGCGTCCGTGCGACGAGGTGGTTCGCCAAGTCTCCGCCATGCGGGCTGCGGTCGATCGCTTCAACCACCGGCTGGTAGCCAGCAACCTGCGGGCATGCCTGGAGGATGCGAGCCTGGGACCGGAGCTGAGGGGGCGTATCGAACGCGGTCTGCGGGCGCTGTCCGAGATCCGAAGCTGATCGATCTGGCGGTCCAACTCGCCGAAGGGCCCCGGAACACGAGAAAAGGAGTGAGTCAGGATGTCACTGATCGACGAGAAGACCCGTGAGGAGCTGCGCAAGCGGTTCGCCCGAACCCTGGAGGGGCCGGTGGAGCTGCGGCTCCACCGCCGACCCGACAGCGGTCGGCTGCTGCTACCCCACGGGCAGGGGTGCCGGACGTGCGCGGCCGCCGAAGAGCTGGTGCGAACGTTGGCGGAGGCAGCGCCCGACAAGGTTCGGGTGAGCGTGATCGACGTGAGCGAGCAACCGGTCGAAATCGAGGCCCTTCCCAGTCTGGCCCTGTCGGCTCCAGGTGGCGAGGCCAGGATCGTCTTCCAAGGCCTCCCCGCCGGCTACGAGTTCGCCACCCTGGTGGACGCAGTCGAGCGCACGTCCGGGAGGGGCCACGGGCTACCGCCCAAGATCGCAGCCCAGGTGGCCCAGCTCGAGCACGACCTGGAGATGATGGTCTTCGTGACTCCCACCTGTCCCTACTGCCCAGGTGCCGCCGCCACCGCGAACCGGATGGCGCTTGCCTCTCCCAGGGTGCGATCGGTGATAGTAGAGGCCAACGAGTACCCGGAATTGGCGCTCCGCTATGAGGTCCAGGGTGTGCCCCGCACGGTCGTGAACCGGCGAGGTGCCTTCGTGGGAGCTCTGCCAGAGGGGCAGTTCGTCGACACCGTGCTGCGCCTGGCAGCAGAGGAGGCGGCCTGATCATGGAGACAACATACGGGTTCGGGGTGGAAACTGCACTCCCGGTGCAGGAGGCCGAAAGCAGGGTCAAGGAGCTCCTCAAAGAAGAGGGTTTCGGCGTTCTCACCGAGATCGACGTCGAGAGCACGCTGCGCGAGAAGCTGGGGATGGACTTCAGGCCATACAGGATCCTGGGTGCATGCAACCCGTCACTGGCTCACCGGGCGCTGGAAATTGAGCCGTCGGTGGGTCTACTGTTGCCCTGCAATGTGGTGGTCGAGCGCAGCCCGGCCGGTGGTTCCCGCATCTCCTTTCTCGACCCGGAGAAGGTGCTGGGCTTGGTGGAGAACCAGGGCCTCAGGCCGCTGGCGGTGGAGGCAGCCGAGCGGATCCGCCGGGTTGCAGCGCGATTGGCGGCTTCTGTGGCTGGGTGAGCAGGCCCCCAAGGTATCCCGATGATCCGGGTGAGCCGCGGGCTGACTGCACGCAGCCCGCGGCCGCCGGAGGTTTGAGGCCCGCGAGGCCACGTCGGTCCTGTTCGCCCGGCAGCGCCGATATGGCGGCTCATGGACCAGGCGATCGCAGCGTTCAACTGGCGGTGCACAGATCGTCACATGTCAGACGTGTGGTGCTCAACTCAACCGACGCCACCGATTGGCCGCAATAATGACTTGTCTCTTGGTAGTGGGAGTATAGGCCTCACCAGCCCGATCCCTACCACATCGCCTGTTCGCGCAACCAATATCGTGTCTCGACCAAAGTGACATCGGTTGGGACACGACCGTGGGTCTTGGCCGCCTGCCGACTTGGAGTCACAGTCGGAGATGGCCAGAACCGCGTCGTAGGTGCGTGGCAACCCCCTCGATACAGGCGATACCGGTCCTCCTTTCTCTTCCTTTCGACTACTTTCCTCTGCGTTGTACGTCTATCCAGACGTGGCCCCGGTGCTGGTGACGGCGCTGCAAGGTGGTTGGGATCCAGTATCTCGTCGTGATCCTCTGGGGGTGTCGCTGACCGCGGTCTCGCAGTGTCCTTACCTCGCCACCTCCTCGAACCGCGAATGGTGCAGCTTACTAGCAGTAACGGCAAACGTTTGCGTGATCGCGATTACAACTCTGTCGTCAGCCGTCCAGAGGCCAGGTAGACGCCCCTCAT